>JACPUH010000037.1 GCA_016192345.1 Ignavibacteriales bacterium
GGGGAGGGTTTTTCCCCATCGAGGCTGATCACGCGTTGGCCTCGATGAAACCGTCCGAACCCCTCGGAACGACCTCCTGTCTCACTCAACTGATTGTTCCACACTCTAATTGAAGGTGGGAAACAGAATGCGATTGACACGGATCCTCATGCTCCAGGCAGGTCTGTGCATCGTGTCCGCAGGCGTCCTCTCTGCGAATACGGGCAAGATCACAGGCAAGGTGACGGATGCTGCAACGAAGGAACCGCTTCCCGGCGCCAACATCGTTCTCGAAGGGACCACGATCGGGGCCTCCACCGATCCGGATGGCCATTACGTGATCCTGAACGTGCCGCCGGGCGTGTACACGGCGACCGCCTCATTTATAGGGTACAAGCGGATACGGATCACCGATACACGCGTCTCGGTCGGGTTCACCACCACGTTGGATTTCGCCCTTGAAGAAGGGGACATCGAACTGGAACCGATTGTGGTGCAGGGAGAACGCACCCCGCTTATCCGCAAAGACCTCACCAACCCCGTCGCGTCCATTTCCGCCGAATCGATCGAGCAACTCCCCGCGACCGATATCAGCAAGGTGATCGGCCTGCAGTCGGGGGTCACGGTCGGGGACGACGGTTCGATCCACATCCGCGGGGGATACAGCAACGAGATTGTGTATACGCTGAACGGGGTGAACATCAACAATCCCTACGGGAACTCCAGGTCCGTGGGATTGGCGATCAATGCCGTCCAGGAGGTGTCGGTGTCCAGCGGGACGTTCAGTGCGGAATACGGAACGGCGTTGAGCGGTGTCGTGAACTATGTGACGAAAGAAGGGGGACGCAAGTTGAGCGGCGGCTTCCGGGTTCTGTCGGGGGATCATGTCAGTAATCGAAACGAGTTGTTTCTCGACATCGACAAGGTCAATCCCCTCGGGGTGAACAGAGCCGAGGCAACCCTCGGTGGCCCGATCATGGGGGATTTTCTCTCCTTTTATTCCTCCGGCACGTACAACTACAATGGGGGCCACCTGTTCGGACGACGGATCTACGCACCGGAGGATTCGTACGTGTCGCGCGAAGGATTTCCCTCTGACGATCCCCGGCGGGGAGCTTCCTCAAGCCCGTACTACTTCGATCCGTACCGCAAGCCGCGGGCCGACTCTCTTGGCGGTCCCACGGGGGACGGCACGATCGTTCCGCTCAACTGGAGCCGCTCCTACAACCTTCAGGGGAATCTCTCCTTCAGGTTTTCTCCCCGGCACAAGCTGAAGCTCGAGGCGGTCTATGATAACGACGTCCGTCCGGAGAATGCCGGGAACTCATCCAGCTTCGCCAACCGGTACAAACCCGAGGGGAGACGGACGGCTCGTGGCGAGGGCTTTTTCTATTCGTTCGATTGGTCTCACGTCCTGAGCGACCGGGCGTTCTATACGCTCAAGGGTTCGTTTATCCAGGACAAGGCGACCAGTCGCGTGTATGACGACCCGTCGGACGAGCGATACCTCCCTTCGTATTACCTGCGCGGTCTCGGCGACACCGGTTTCCTGACCGGAGGGGTCGATTTATTCCGGTTCGCGCGGGAGACGCAAACCTACGGGCTGAAGTTCGATATCGTTGCACAGCTTTTTGACATCCACGAAATGAAGGCCGGCCTCGAATTTCGAAGCCATCGGCTGGAGGTCGAATCGTACACACTCCAGTTCCGCGACCCGGCATTTCCCAACGTGACCCCCTCGCCAACCAACCACTTTACGGGCCTGTATACCTTCAGGCCCTATATCCCCGATCCGCAAGGCGGATATGTCGGCTACGTCCGCCGGCCGTGGGAACTCTCCGCGTATGTTCAGGACAAGATCGAGCTCTTCGAATCGATCATCCTCAACCTCGGCCTCCGGTACGACAGGTTTTTCCCGGCGGCCAGGTACAATCCGATGATCAGCGAGGAGTTGATCCTGCAGGAATCGCTCTTCCTGGAGCAGAACCTGCAGGACACCGACGCGAAGAACATGGTGAGTCCGCGGGTGAGCGTATCGTACCCGATCACCGACCGCGGCACGATCCGGCTTTCGTACGGCCATTTCTACCAGATCGGCTCCTTGTCCAGCCTGTTCTCCAATCCCTTCTTCTATGCTCCGCCCGGTACCAATCCCTCGTTCGGGAACCCGAACGTGAGCCCCCAGCGCAGCGTGCAGTACGAGATGGGGCTTCAACAGGGCCTTACCGACAATATGAAACTGGAGATCACCGCGTACTCCAAGGACGTGCGCGATTACATCTTCTCTCAAACCATCATTACCGGTCGCGGGGATCGCCAGTACTCCCTCCTGACGAATCTCGCCTATGCCAACACGCGGGGGGTGAGTATTTCTCTTGTGAAACGGTCCTCACCCGGCGACCCTCTCTCCGCAACCGTCGACTACACCTTTCAGGTTGCAGAGGGAAACCGGACCCAGCCTTCGGACGAGTTGTTTTACAACGAGCAACGGGGGAGGTTGAGCGAGACGTTTCTTGTTCCCCTGAGCTTCGACAGGAGCCATACGCTGACCTCGACGGTGACACTGAGCGATCCGGGAAGCTGGGTGGCCAGCATGATCGGTACCATCCGGACGGGAACGCCCTACACACCCTCCTTCCCCTCCAGCGTCGTGCCCATCACCTTTGTCCAGAACAGCGACTATCAGCCGCTGCAATGGAACGTGGATCTCAGGGTCGAGAAGTTCTTCAAAGTCCTCGGGTATGAGTATTCCTTCTACCTGATGGTCGACAATCTGTTCGACGTCGAGAACGAGTTGTTTGTCTATGCGAACTCAGGGCGCTCGTTGCATAATATCGAGGAGACGGTTAACCCGGCGCGCTTCACCGACCTTCGCAACAGGATTCGGCGCGGGGATGTGGGGATGTTGCCGGCGGAGTCTCTCGACCGGTACTACGCCAACCCGGCGAACGTCAGCACACCCCGACTGGTCCGGCTGGGAATGTCATTCTCCTTCTAAAGGGTCTTCTATGCAGAGATATTTGAGAGTGGTACTGTTCCTCCTCGCCGTGTCGGCGGTAGTTCCGGCACAGGAGATTGATTGGAAGAAATACGATCCCAAAACCGCGAGACCCGAGGAGGTCGAGCGCGTGAATAGATGGATCGAAGGAAACTTGAACCGCCAACTGACCTCCCTTTCGAAGCGCGCAGGCGATCCGCGGGAAATCCGCAGCATGATCATGCGCGGGAACAAGATCACCACCATAGTGTACAATTACGGGAACATCACCCGGCCGAGTTTGCAACCCCCCAATACGCTCAATCTCGTCTGGAACAGGCTCGGTTATGGGTTCGAGTTCACGCCGTTGGTTGCGGGAGAGGTCATCGAGAACGGCGACACGATACGGATCCTGAACGACGGCATGTGGCTCGTGAACCAGGGGGGATATGCCCCCGACGGAAGCCTTAAATGGGGATGGCTCCCCAAGGCCGGTCTCGCGGCCCCCGGTCAAGCGGACATCGCCGCCTGGAGTCATCGCTCCGATGTGGGAGGCGATCTCACACGGCGGCCCCACAGCTGGCCCGAATCTTGGTACAATCCTCTCGCCGGCCGATACGTCTGGCCCGCATTCCTCGGTGACGACGCAACGACGCCGGACGAGGAAGTCTACTTCGTCGTCGACGACTATACGAATGCCAAATATCCGTACTATCCCTTCCCCGGCGACTCGACGAAGCGTGGGTTGGGGCTTGATATGGAAGTCCGGTTCTTCCAGTTCAACAACCCGCTTGCGGAGGATATCATTTTCCTCGTCTACCGGGTGACCAATCGAAGTGCCAAGACGATCAACCGTGTCTGGTTCGGCATGTACGGCGACCCGCATATCGGCGGGCAGGGGGATTTCGCGGACGACCTGGCGTTCTTCATTCCTCCGCGCGGACCTCTTGCCGATCCCTATCCCCAACGTACGCGAAGCATGGTCTATGCATGGGATGATAACGGCCGGGGGGATGGCGGATTGATTCCCGGCTACTTCGGGTTCAAGTTCCTCGAGAGCCCGACCAATTCCTCCGATGGAATCGATAATGACGATGACGGTGTGATCGATGAGAGCCCGTTCAACGATGCCGGTTTCTACATCGACGGCGTGGACATTCCGCTCAACACCGGCATTGCCGATGTTGTGAAATACACCGCCCGTTACGGTCCACCGAAACCGCGCTGGTCGGGGGATGAAAACGGAAACTGGGATCCCGAGAAACATGACAGCGGTCTGGATGGAATTCCCGGCACCGGGGATTTCGGAGAAGGAAATGGTCGGCCGGATATCGGGTACGACGACGCGGGAAACCTCGTTGCCGAACCGAACTTCGGGATACGCGATCCGGCCGAGTCGGATCAAATTGGCTTGACCAGCTTCTTCGCGCTTCCTTACACCAATTCCCTGCCGAACGTTCCGAAGAACGACGTGCTGTTTTTCGAGTTCCTCTCCACGGACAGCATCCGGATCGACCAGGAGTTGTTCGGAACGCCAGGTGACAATATCTTCGTCTACGGCTCCGGTCCGTTCTCGCTCGCACCCGGTGAGACGCAGCGATTTTCGGTGGCACTCCTGTTGGGACATGATCTCCAGGACCTCCTCCTCAATGGTGAGACGGCCCAGCGCGTTCTCGAGGCGGGCTACCGGTTTGCCCAGCCACCCCCGAAACCGAACGTCACCGTGGTTCCCGGCGACCGCCGCGTGACACTGTACTGGGATACCGCCGCGGAGCGGGCCATCGATCCCCTCACCGGCGTCAACGATTTTGAAGGGTACAAGATCTATCGAAGTGAGGATCCGACCTTCTCCGACATCTATACGGTCACCGACGCGAACGGCAACCCATTCCTGGGGCGACCGTTCACGCAGAACGGGGTTCCGGCCCAGTTCGACCTGGTCAACCAATGGTCGGGTCTCCATCCCGTTGAGTTTGAAGGGCGTGGCGTCAAATACAACGTCGGAAACAATTCCGGGCTCGTTCATACGTATGTCGACTCCAGCGTCACAAACGGGAAAACCTATTTCTATGCGGTGGTCTCGTACGATCATGGATACGATTCACTGGGGATACGGCTCCCCCCAACCGAATCCCAGGCGATCATTCTGCAGGACCCAATCACCGGTGAGCTGGCGTTTGACGCAAACACCGCCGGCGTTACCCCCGGTCCGCTCCCCTCAGGCTATTCACGCGCGAGCATCGTCGGCGGCGGGAAAGCTAACCGTGTCGCGGGCCGGTCCACGGGCACGGTGATGGTGAAAGTTCTCGACGACCTCTCCGTCCGTGACGGTGAAACGTACCTGGTCGACTTCGAGCCGCGTGCCGGCGGGGTCAGGTATAACGTAAGACCGAATTCCCGGTACCGGGAACGGATCGTGGGGCGCGATAGCGGGTTCGTTTCGCTGGCGAAGAAAAACATTATCGCCGACAGCGTCGTTGTTCGCCGGACGAGCGGAGCGGTCGTGAATCCGGACACCTACTTCGTCGACGGTGAAAGCGGAAGAATTCGCGGGTTTGGCCCGGGCGGACTTCCGGCGGGTGAAGAGTTCGAGGTGGAATATCCCTATTACGCGGTCTTCAACAGCGTGAGAACGAACAACCAGGACGACAATCCTGTCTTCGACGGCCTGCGGGTGTTCGCAGCAGACGAGCCGCTGGGGATCGACTCTCTACGAAGCGGTTGGATCATGGCCAATAATACCAACCTGACTGCGCGCGTGCATCGACCGGTCTCCCTGATCCAACTCTTCACCCCGGTTCCTTACGATTTCGAGATCCGGTGGAATTCGACCGATACCACTGCGGATGGAAAATGGGCCCAACCGGGGGATACCCTGCTGACGAATGTGACCGGTCGTGTTGCCGTTTGTCCCTTCCGGATCGTCAACGTGACGAACGGTTCGCCCTTCCGTGGCTTTGTGAACGGGGCTTCTTCGGACCAGATGTGGAGGCCCGGGAGAGAGATCGTCCTCCTGACGCCCGTCAATCCGATTCGTACCTACATGAGCATCACGTTTTCCGCTCCGCCGTCGACTCCTGCGGTGTTGCCGGCGGCCGGCAACGTCTATGTTGCGCGTACGACGAAGCCGTTTGAAGCCGGCGATCGGTACGAATTCCGGACCGACGCGGCGAAATATGCCACCGAAACGGCACGATCCGCTTTGGAAGAGATTTACGTCGTCCCAAATCCGTACGTCGCCTTCAGCGGCCTGGAACGCCCGCAGGTGTCGGCAACGCGCCGCGGCGACCAGCGGCTGCAATTCAGAAATCTTCCCCCTCAATGCACGATCCGCATCTACACGATCATGGGGGAGCTCGTCGACACGATTGAGAAGGACGATTTCAACAGCTACGCGGATTGGCCGCTGCTGACGTACGAGGGGCACCGGCTCGCGTACGGAGTGTATATCTATCACGTTGATGTGCCCGAGGTCGGTCAGAAGATCGGCCGATTTGCCGTGATCAAGTAGATCCGGGAGCGGATGGCGGAGGTCCCGGCCGGCGTCTGCAACATCTTCGGGCAGTTGCGGGACAGTGTTTGAACAAATGATCCTGGAGGATTGAATGGTCTTGATTCAGATCAGGAAGTCGTTCTTCGGCCTCGGCGCGTTGCTGGCAATGCTCCTCGCCCAACCTGCCGATGCGCAGCTATTCCGCAGCACGGCGAAAGTAGGGACCACGGCGGGGCAGTTTCTGAAGATCGGCGTGGGTGCCAGGTCGCTCGGTATGGGGAGCGCGCAGGCGGGAATGATGGGAGACCTGTCCGCGATCTACTGGAACCCTGCCGCCCTCTCGAGGCTTGCGGTCAACGGGGAGATCGCGTTCCATCATGCCGACTGGCTGGCCGATATCAACTATGATGTGCTCGCAGGCGCATTGCCGGTCGGACAACTCGGCACGTTCGCCTTGTTCATCGTCTCGATGAGGGTGCCCGAAGACATCGTGCGGACGGTGGAATTCCCCGAGGGAGATGGCCGCCTCTGGAACGCCTCATCCTTCGCACTGGGGATTTCGTATGCAACGAATCTCACCGACCGGTTTTCCATCGGGCTTACGGGGAAGTATGTGCACGAGGCGATCTGGACGGAAAAGGCGAACGGGTTCGCGGTCGATTTCGGAACGCTCTATCGCTCCGAGATTCGCGGGCTCTCGCTGGGGGCATCGATCTCGAACTTCGGGACAAAGATGAGGATGGAGGGGCGATCATTGTTCTTCAACCAGGATCCGGACGACAACATCGGGACAGGTCCCAACAATGTTCCGGCGCAATACAGGACGACGGATTTCGATCTGCCGCTCACCTTCCGGATCGGGATCGCGTATGATGTTTTCGATCAAAGCGACCTGCGCCTCACGACGGCAGTGGACGCCACCCACCCCAACGACAACACGGAGTATGTCAATAGCGGTATGGAGATGGCCTGGAGGGAGATCGTCTTCGCGAGGGTGGGATACAAGTCCCTTTTCCTCCGGGATTCGGAGCAGGGGCTGACGTGGGGATTCGGCGTTCATTACGGAATCCCGAATGTCGCGCAGTTCAAGCTGGACTATGCATTTGCAGATTATGGCAGGTTGAAAAACGTTCAGTTTTTCTCCCTTGGCCTGAAGTTCTGACTGCAGGGAGGGGGCGAAGTGATCTTTTGGACGACCTCAGGAGAACAGCAAACCCCGGCTTCGTGACCGGGGTTTGTTGTTTTTATTTCATCAGGACCATCTTCTGGCTCTTCTGGAAGTTGCCGAAGAAGAGGGTGTAGAAGTAGGTCCCGCTTGCAACCTGCTCGCCCCGGTTATTCCTCCCGTCCCACACCACTTCACCGGTCCCGGCAGACTGGTCCTGATTGTTCACCAGAGTCCGGATTTCTTTCCCGAGCATGTCAAATATCCTGATTGAAATTCTCTCCCGGACCGGCAGAGTAAAACGGATGGTCGTCGAGGGATTAAACGGATTCGGGTAGTTCTGGTGGAGGACGAAGTCCTCCGGCATGATGACCGTAAGATCCTTCGCTTCGATCCCTGTGGGAATGTTGACGGTTCCTTCAATGATTCTGAATCCCCATCGCTTGGGATTGGGGACCCGTGAGACCGACGTGGTGTCGAATGCTCCGGCGGACTGATTCCACGCAAGACGGGTCACGGTCATGCTATCGGACAGCGCCTGGTACGGCAGCAGGATATCCTCGAAACCGTCCTTGTCAAAGTCGGTGCCGCGCGCATAGATTTTCGATGCAAAAGAAGGATCCACGGTCTTGACGGAATCGACCACTCCGGAAGAATCTTTGATGACAAGTGCCGTGTAAATAGTAGGCTCTCCCGGATACAACACACTTGCGGTCCAGTTTGCCTGGTTCTTCTTGTCACCCCCCTGGTATTCAAGCGAGATGACGTTATAGGGGTAATTTCCGGTGAAATAGAGGTTTGGCTTTCCGTTTCCGTCGATGTCACCGTATCCCCAGCCGAATAATGATGTCGCTCCTATGACCCCTGTCATGTCAAAAACCGCGACATTCGAGGAATCGATCTCAGAAGTACTTTGTCCGGGATCATAGGAGATCATATGTATTTTTCCTGCATTGGGGCTTCCGAAAGCGGGGTATGTCGGCAGGTACACCTCATCCCGGCCATCTTTGTCGATGTCGTAGGCTACGCCGGAAAACAGAGCGACGTCGTCGAATGTTCCGCCGAGGGAGAGAAATTGCTTTTTATTGGTTGTGTCGGCCATGAGATAGGTGTCGGCCGACGGGACCCGGACAGGTGAGATATTCTTGAAATTGTACGGCTGGAGGAGAATCTCCTTGTTCCCCTGGCCGTCGAAGTTCGCGGACATCATCGCATAGGGGCTCCCTCCCAATCCATAGTTTGCGTGCGTCGTTCTGATTGCCTCAAACTCAACCTCAAACGAAGAAAACCCCGGGTCTTCCGTGCTCCAATCTCCAACCGCCCTGATGACGTAATATCGATCGGCACTATTGGGGGCCGAATTGTAGGCAACCAGCAGTTCGTTCTGGCCGTCCCCATCGATGTCGAGAACCTCAAGGTATTCAGCAAAGGTACTGATCCCTGCAAGTGGAGGCATCCCAATGATCTGTGAGGGGCTGGTACCGAAGTTGCCACTTCCCACTACACCATCCCATTCGAAAATAAGGATACCGACGTTGCTGACTTGAAAGATGACTTCCTTCTTCCCATCATTATCCAAGTCTCCGAAAACTGCATACCGGGGGGTCGAGCCACCGCCGCCTGTCTCAACGCGCGGGGAACTCCACACTAACTGGATGGAGTCGTTCCCAACGGTCTTGAATACGTGAACGTGCCCAAGATCTGCGTAGTTTGTCACGACGATTCCAGATTTCCCATCCCCATCCACATCGTCATCGAATGAAACCCCTCTGATGCTCTTCAACCCGTTCAGCACCGAGTCGATCGAACTTCCTGTTAACAGGGGATAATTGTAATATGTCGAGGTTCGCACCCCCTGCGCAAAGGTGAGGCCGCATACCATCAGTGAAACGAACAGCGCTTTAGCCATGTGGTTCATAGCTCACTCCTTCGGGATAGTGGTGAAAGAAATGGCGGCAAACAGCAAGTGGTGGACCGGGGAAAGGCCCGTGGGAATTGTCGCTCAATCTACCAAAACCACAAAAGGTTGTCAAGGGGAAATTTCCCCCCTTCCGGGCCGTTGCGCCGGGGGAAGAGCCGCTCAAAAAAGCTTGCATGTTAGAAATCATTTCTTGACCATGAGGCTACCACGACCCAGCCCATCCGGGGCCCCTAGCTCGACAATCAACAGTTTCCGTTCAAACTCATTTCAGCACATTTCATTTCATCAATGCAGGAGGAACCATGAGATCATTGCTCATATGTACAGCTCTCGCCCTGATCATCGTCCTGTGCGCGGTGGTGCAGCCGGCGAAGGCGGATGTGTACCCGTCGCATGTCCGCGTCACACAGGCCACCTCGACGGCGGCTTTTGACGGCAGTTTCACCGACGGCACCGCTGCCGCCATCCGCTTCATCCTGAGCGACCATGCCGATTCCGTGATCGTACGAATCCGGTCCGGACAAACAGTCGTGCGAACCATTAAAGGGACAGACTTCGCCGCCGGCGACACCGCCGTCGTGTGGGATGGAAAAAATGATGCCGGAACGGATGTTTCGAACGGAACCTATTCCATCCAGATCGCGACCTATGATAAGGGATACAACACCTACAAGGAGATCTACTACTTTGGCGACGGTATCGGTCTCTCCACGCGCGGGGTCACAGTAGTGAAAAATTCCGCATTGAAGAATTTTGGATTCATCTACGGGCTCGATTCAGGTGGATACCTGGGGACAACCGGCATTTTGCGCCTCACGGCGGACGGACGTCCATGGGGAAACTCCAAGGGGGTCGGCAAGCTCGACAACACCGGCATGACCTTGGGCTCTGGAGAGGCCAGGTATACTCCCGAGGCGGACAGTGACGGATATATCTACCTGATCAGTCACACACAGAGACAACTCCTCCGGTTCCACACCGATACCTTAAATGTGGCCATCGTCGACTCCGGTTCATTCGGTGCGTGGTATCCAAACGGCATCGGCATTCTGGAAGGACCGACGGGGAAGCGCATTGCGATGACCACGAGGAATGCGTCCGGAACAGCGGCGCTTGGAACCGATTCGAAGGTTCTCGGCTTCCATCTGAATCCAGGCTCCACCATGAATACCGGTGTACGCGATACGTTGGTGAGTGGCAGAGGAGTGGCTCTCTTTTGGGATGTCGTCTTCGGCAGGGACTCCACGCTGTACGTAACGTTCAATCCTCCAACGGGCCAGCTGAAGCCCGGCGTGGCGAAGTTTGATCTGAAAGGGAAAACACTTCCCCTGACCTGGGCCGACACCTCCTGGACGGTACGAGTCGACTCGGGCAGAGGCAACACGGTGAACTACTGGCGCGGAGCCGCTGCGGATGGATCGCAGGATGTCGTGTACTTCACGATTGCCCGCCTTGCGTCCGGCAATCCGCCGCAGGGACAAGGTATCTACGCCGTTACCAACCTGAATGCGGCGCAACCGACGAAAACCTTCGCCTATCCCGACCAGCAAAATAACCTGTCGATCACCCGCTCGGACATCGCCATCGACGCAGTTGGGAATATTATCTATTTTGAGAATTCCAATGAGGAGATTGCAATTATTTCTCCCCCGACCGGTGCAAACAGCTATACGCTGAATTCACCGACCACGGTCGTCGTCGGGACACCTACCGATGTCCCGGTTACCGATCTCGTGCCGGAAACGTTTGGGCTGGCGCAGAACTATCCCAACCCGTTCAACCCGAGCACGACGATCGAATACAAGGTTCCCGTGGAAGGGCTTGTCCGACTGGCTGTCTATAATGTGTTGGGACAGGAGGTCGCGGTGCTTGTGGATGGAATCGTTCAGCCGGGCCACTACAAGGCCAATTTCAACGCGAGGAACGCCCCCTCTGGTGCCTACTTCTATGTTCTTACGGCAGGCCAGACAGTCCTGAAAAACAGAATGATCCTGCTGAAATAAGCTTGCATCGGCGAAGACCCGCGGCCGCATAGAGCGGACGCTTCGGGTGTTCCGGATCATATCGACGAAGCCGACCAGCGCATGGTCGGCTTCGTGTTTTTCGTGGATCATTCCTTGAAGCTCGGTTGATTCGTCCCCTGGTGACTTTGTGGCAAAAGGTCTTGGCTTGCACATCGTAAGGAAGGAACCTGATGAAGAAGATCCACTCTCTGATCTGTATTTTCACCCCTCTTGTCTTCCTCCTGCCGATATACTCGCCTGCGCAGGAGAATCCCCGGTGGATCAAGACCGCGTACACTCCCTCCCCGGCATCCCGGATTAATGACGGATTTTTCCTGACCCCTTCGCTCGGATGGGTGGTCAACGGCGTCGGACAGATTCATAAAACGACCGACGCCGGCGCGACATGGAGCCGTGTGCTGACCCGGAGCGGCACCCATTTCCGGTCGGTCGGATTTCTCGATCCACTTCATGGTTGGGCCGGTTGCCTTGGGATCGGAGACCCGAACAATCCCTCATCAACCGATCAGAATATTCTCTACCGCAGCACCGACGGGGGCACCACGTGGACGCCGGTAACGGCCCTCAGTGGCCCGACGCCTCGTGGGTTCTGTGGGATGCATGTTTTGAATGATACCGTCATCAATGCCGTCGGACGGGTCCGGGGACCCGCCACCTTCTACCGTACGATCGATGCGGGGAACACATGGGAGGCAACGGACATGAGCCCCCACGCGGCCGGTTTGATCGACGTCTATTTTTTCAGCCCCGATACCGGTATTGCCGTGGGACTGACGAACGCCATCCACGACAACTCGAGTGGCGTCATACTCTTCACATCGGATGCGGGGAAAACGTGGGAGAAGAGATTTACGACGACGCGGGTGGGCGAATGGTGCTGGAAGCTCAGTTTTCCCTCCCGCAACGTCGGTTATGTTTCGCTCCAGAGGAATTCCCTCTCCCCGATATATTTTCTGAAGACGACCGACGGGGGAGCGACCTGGTCCGAGAAGCTTTTCAGGAACGCATGGTACTTCGTTCAGGGAATCGGCTTTGCCAACGAGTCGGTTGGCTGGATCGGGGGATGGAGCGGTGAGCCGATGTATGAAACACGAAACGGGGGAGAAAGCTGGTCCTCGATCGGCATCGGCCGGCGGGTCAACCGCTTTCGCATGTTCAACGAATCATCCGGATATGCCGTCGGGGATTCAGTCTACAAGTATGGGCCGCTCACTCCCGTCGGTATCCTCGCCGATGCCGCGGAACGGTCCGGACGCTTCGCTGTCGCGCAAAATTTTCCCAATCCGTTCAATCCTTCCACCATCATCCACGTCGATATCCCGGAGGAAGCGTTTGTGTCGGTGAGGGTGTTCAACATGCTCGGCCAGGAGGTGATCACCCTCATAAACCAGGTGAGATCCCCCGGCGTGTTGGCGGTGGAGTGGGATGGTGTAAACGAGGAGGGGGAACGACTTCCATCCGGATCGTATCTCTATCATGTTCGGATGCGATCGCTTTCCGGTCACGGGACCTATGGGGAAACGAAGAGGATGGTGATGGTTCGATAAGGAAGTGGACGGGGATAGACGCGCTATTTCCTTCCTGTCAGCCTCAACAAGTCCTTCAAATCGCCTGCGCCGACGATCATGATCACAAACGCAGTCCCAAAAAAAAGAAGGGCAGCGACGCCAAAAATACAGAGCCAGATCAATGTGCCGGTCGTCATGGGTCACTCCTTTGGGATCAGCACGATGGGTGGATGAGATCGCTGAGTCGCGAGCGAGCCGAGGATCATGCCAAGGGCGGCAAGGAAAAAACTGAGGAACCCCGACACATTGACGTCGATCAGGAAGTGCAGGTTCCCGGGGAGGGAATCGCGAAGCTGGCTCAGGATAAGAAATGCAAGCGGAGCGAAGGCGCCGAACCCGAGCGATGAGTAGGCCCCGACAATGTTGGCCTTCTTCCAATACAGGCCGAACGCGATGCACCCGAACGCGCCCGCCGAATACATCGCTCCCGTGATCGTAATATAGTGAAATGCCGTCGCCGGTAGCTCATACCAGAGCCCGAAGATCAGCATGAAAACCCCGATCGTCGTTGAGATGATCCTGCTCAACAGCACCGTTTGCTTCTCGGTCAGACCGTTTTTCCTTACCGGGGCGATGATGTCCCGCGCGGCAACGGAGCTCCAGGCGAGCAGGTAGGCGCTGTAGGTGGACATCGAGGCGGCCAGCATGCCCGCCACCATCAGTCCGAGAAACCCGGACGGTACCACGGTTCCCAGCAACTTTGGCATGGCGGTGGTCGGATCGATCCCGGGGCCGAACATCGCCAGCGCAGCGATCCCCCAGAACATCGGGATCATATACCTCCCCCCCAGCGTTAATCCCGCCACGAGAAACAGCTTCCTTCCCACCTCCGGGTTCTCCGAGGCGAACGACTTGGAAGCGACTGGCTGGTAGAGCGCTGAGGCACCGATGCTCGCAATCAAGTACCAGAGGAGGAAGGTCCACCCGAAGCGGGGATTGGTCACCGGATTGACCCCCTGATCGCCGTACTGTCGGGTCACGGCCGTCGCGGCCTCGGTCAGGCTTACATGGTTCAGGATGAAAAGGGTCGCGATCAACATGCCGAGCGTCAGAACAACGAATTGCATGAAGTCGGTGACGACCACCGAGAACATGCCTCCGAGCACGGTGTAACTCACGACGATGAGAAGCATCAGGATCATCACGGCGGCCAGCACTTCCGGACCGAACCCCATGACCTCCGTCAGGAAAATTCCATCCATCCTCAGGAAGATCCCCATGTTCAATACGCCAGCAAGGAACAGGACGATCCCGCCGATGAGCCGGACTCCCTTTCCGTACCGAAGCTCATAGTATTCCGGGATCGTCATCACGCGGAGCCGCCGGAGCCCGGAGACGATGAAGCCCGTTTTCCCAATGACCAAGAACCCGATGAAACCGATGATGCCGAGGATGAAGCATGAAAATCCCGTGACATACCCGATCTCGCCCAGATACATGAACGTGACGATCCCGATCTCCGTGGCGATCAGCGTTGCCGACCCGAGGGCGACCTTCACGCGCCGGCCCGCGACGAAGTATCCCTCCATGTTCTCGACGTACTTCCTGGCCCAGAGCCCGACAGAGACCGTGAAGCCGAGATAGAAGAACAGGATGATCCAATCCAACACTTGAAAATTCATACCGTGTGCCGCAGGCTTTAAGTTTCTCTTGGTGAGGATTCGTGCAGATTCGTGGGTTATTCTTTATAGAAAAGGTACCGGGAGCGGATCTCCCCGAAGCGTTCGAGTTCCGGAATCCATGAATCGCAGATCGCCTCGTGCGGGGCGTTGCGATCGAGCAGTTGACGGATCGACGAAGACCCTGTCAGGATGTCGAACCGTCGATGCCGGAACTCCGTTTCCTTCGGATGTGCGCGCTTGAATGCCGCGAGGACGGCAATTCCCAGGCAGACGGGACGGACTTCATTTCGGTCGAGCGTGGTAAGGCGAATTCCACGGCATTTCTCCCCCTCATATTTGGGCTGGCTTGCCATCCCAGGAATTTCCTGCGGGACAAATCGCTCTGCGCTGAATGTCACGCCGGCCGTTTGGCATCCGGCCAACTCTTTGAGCACCTTCTCCGGGTCGACCCACGGTGCCCCGATCAACTGAAAGGGGGATAACGTCCCACGCCCCTCGGAAAGAGAGGTTCCTTCAACGAAACAAAGTCCCGGATACACCACAGCCGTATCGAGAGACTGCATATTGGGGGACGGGGCGATCCAGGGAAGCCCTGTCTCGTCGAACCACATCGAGCGTCGCCAGCCGTCCACCGGAACCACCTCCAGATCTGTCTTGAGATCCGTCGAGTGCCCGAACGAATGTTCTCCGATCCATCCCTCTTCATTCCAGAGCCGCGCCAGTTCCCCGATCGTCATCCCGTGCGTCACGGGAATGGGCATCCAGCCGACGAACGATTTCAACGGCTGTGTGCGGATGGGTCCGTCGAAGTGCAGGCCGCGGATCGGGTTGGGCCGGTCGAGGATCACGAACGGTATCCCCTGTTCCGCAGCCGCCTCCATCATCAACGCTATCGTGGAAATGAAGGTGTAGAATCGCGCGCCGACGTCCTGGATATCGCACACCAGCACGTCGATCCCTTCAAGCATCGCGCGGGTCGGCTTATGGATCTTCCCATAGAGGGAAAAGATCGGTACCCCGAGGTCGGGGTGGTCGATATGGTCGACGACCTTTCCATCCGGCGTATCGCCTGCGATCCCATGTTCCGGCCCGTACAGCGCCTTGATCGTGCAGAGCCCCGATTCCGCCACGACGTCGATGAGAAGGCGCCCGTCGGACAACCGCCCCGTATGGTTGGTGAGGATGCCGATGCGTTTGTTCCGGATGAGCTCCGGGGTATCGGACAGAAGGCGGTCGGCCCCCGTCCGGACAATGGTTGTTTGTTCCGAGACCGCTGGATTCTTCATATCAGACTTTGAGGTAAAGCTTTCGTCGGTGCATCCAGTAACAAAGCAGCCACCCGACCAGGATGATCAAGGTGGAGTAGAGAAGGGAGCCGACAGTCGGCCCCGTGACGGCGGAAAAGGACCGGTAGAAATACCCGGTGAGCGAAGTTGTGGAACCGTCCCACGGGACTTTCCATGAAAGCATCACCCATCGGACGAACAATCCCGTCGCGACGTACACCGTAATGGCGTTCATGCCGTATACGACAAACGGGAATCCGACGCGATGCAGTTGCCGTACTTCGATTACCCAGTAGAAAAGGAAGAACACGGCACATGCCCAACCCGCGGTATAGACCGCAAAGGAGGAGGACCAGAGGATCTTATTGAGGGGGACGATCGTATCCCATGCCAGGCCCAACACGATCCCTGCTATGCCGGCCAGACCAAAGGTATTCAGCAACACTGACGGACTGGTCTTCGGCATGAGGAACCGTCCTGCGTGTACGCCGAAGAGGACGCTGGAGAGTCCGGGGATCATGCTGATGATGGTTTCCTTATCCTCCGGGGCGAGAATGAAACTGTCAAGGTATTGCGCAGCGTTCACGTCCCTTTCGAACGATCCCTGGATGATGCCGGGCCCGCTCACGAATGCCAGGATGCCCCACCAAAGAAAAAGGGCCGAGACGGCGATGGTTGCCTGCCAGCCGCTCCGCAGACGCAGGAGCAGGAATGTGGCAAAATACAGGATGCCGATGCGCTGGAGAATTCCGAAGTGGAGTACCGGTTCGTTGAGGGAGGTGGATTTCAGGAACGCGCCCAGCAGGTACAGCAACAACGCCCGGCGGGCGGCAATGACGACGCTTTTCCAGAACGGGAATCCCTGTTCACGCTTCCTCGCGTCGCTGAAGGGCATCGCCATGCCAACGGCAAAGAGAAAGAAAGGGAAGATGAGGTCCGCGAAGGTGCACCCGTGCCATTCGGCGTGTAGCAGGAGCCGCGGGACTATCGCCGGATCCCACGTCCCCGGATTGTTTACCAGGAGCATGCCCGCGATGGCAAACCCGCGGAAGGCATCGAGGGAGGTAAGTCGCTCAGAGGCTATGGAGGCTGGATTGCTCACGGGCGTGGAGAGAAAACCTCCAACTCCCGGATTGCATAGGGGGAACCTCCTCGTGGCCCTGTTGTCCCCTTCACCCCCTTGAAACGAAGGAAGCGTGTCTTGACCGGCGGGACGATCTCATGGTGCTCGACGCCCCCCGTTCCTCCACGCACTTCACGGATCGCTCTCCATGTTGTCCCGTCCTGTGAGACCTGCAACTGGTAGTCCGTTCCATGGTTCTCGCCCCAAAGAATTCTGACGAGTCCGATCTCCTCGGATCGTTTCCATGAGAGTTGCAGCCAGTCGGGGTCCGCTTCGTCCTTTGTCATTTTCACCCCAGCGCGCCATCGTGTGTCGGTGTTGCCATCGATCGCCGATGACGGAGTGAACGTTCCGGGTCCCCACAGGGCATTCAAAGGGCTGAAGGAGGAGGCCGTAGCAATTGCTCCGCGTGCAAGATTGGGAGAGGGAAGGAGGGAGTCCCGCTCAAGAAGGCGAACCATCATCAAAGCATAGGGCGGGACCTTCACGTCAAATTGCGCAGCGGGAATGGAAAGGTCGGGCAATCGCTCATTCTGCCGTTTCTCATCGAGTATCCAGGCTTCCGCCTTTGGATGCGGGTTGAAATGGCTCAACGCAATTTCAACGGGGATCGTTGCTCTTCTTTGTTTGTTGATCAGGGCGAGTGTCAGTGTTTTCCCGGTGCGGCTTGCGTAGACCGAAACCGGGCCATTGGCGCCGGTGACCCGGAGGACCTCGCTTCCGAAAAGATTGACAAACATGGGAAAGACGAAATAGGTGAACCGCGGAGTGTTGCGTCCATCGGAGGAGAGATAGCCAAAGTCCCCACCGCGCGGTGGATATTGATTATGCAGAGCCCAGAGGCAGCCGATATCGGTCCCGAGTTCCGCCATGGTGCCGAGCATGTCGGCCACCCAAAGGGCGTTGACAAGCTGTATCGTTTGCGGCCCTGGACCTGTGTTGACCGAGTTGTACCCCACGTTGATCGTGAGAAGCTGTTTCGCTTTTTCCGGCCCTACAACCCGTTCGACCTCATCAACAAGCTGTTGGTGTAACGCGCGAAAGGAACTGGTGGTTGCGAAAAGCGAGTCGTCGTTTTCCTTTCCCCCGTTTTGGGGAAAGTAGGTGTAGGTGAGCATATCGACATATTCGCCGGCGGCCCGCAGCACACGCTCCGTCCAGTTTTCCGGATGTGAACCAAGCGGCACGTTCGTCGCCACTTTGATCGTTGGATCGACGGACTTCATCGCTTTCACAAACGAAATGTACTTTTTCGCATATTCCTCGGGGGGTGCATGCCCCTTTGCCCACCATCCCCATTGTTCATCCCCCACCTCCCAGAGTTTCACGCCGTAACCCCGTTGGAGATTGCAGTATTGAACCCAGTCGGCGGCGAGCTCGGGAGATTCGTTGAAGTTGATGGTGATGAACGGCTCCGCCCCGGTTTCCCGGCAGAAGGCGATGTACTCGTCGGTGTCCATCTCGGTCGCGGGATTGTCGGGAGAATTCCACACATACCGGTCGGCCTGGTTCCCGCCGGGGTATTTGAGAAGCGTTGTCCCGGAAGCCTTGATTTTCGCGATCGCGTCCCGATCGGAGGTCAGAAGTATCTCCCCGGAGCGGCCGGGGAACAGCGATTCGTCCCAGTTGGCGGTGTTGATGCCGTAGAGCCATGGATTGATCGGCCTGACGGGTCTGGCCGCGTCCACCTCCACATGGACTGTCTGGGCGATCGTCGTAGAGACAGAGAGCAGGAAAAAGAGCGAGAGAGAGATGTTTTTCATGATGAGACCTGTACTACAGAGATATCAATATCATGATCAAAACCCTGGGTATGGTGGATTTGATAATGTCACCCCTTCGGGGTTGGCTCTCATACTATTGTCGAATGCTACCACAATTTCATCCCTTCGGGATTGGCTAACCCCCGAAAAAAACCCGAAGGGTTGAAATCGAATATGACCATGAAATTATTCAGGACTGCTGTACCATCATCGTTCGTGGCGGAGGAGTTCAATCAAAGGATTTCTTCATGATTTCGTGCCGGCGGAGGACCTTGAGTCCTACCTTGTGATAGAAATCTTTTGCGCGTCCGGTTGTCCACGCGAGCCACAGGTTGTATTTCCCCTTCTTGCGCATTTGTTCCACCGTGTGGTAGTAGAGCATGGGTCCAAGACCCCGGCCGGCGTACGCCTCATCGATCCCGAAAGGACCGAACCGCTCATCCATGAAATGACTGAACCCCACGACATCGTGGTCCTTGAGTGCGACGAGAATCTCGTCGCACTCGGGGTTTTCCTTCAAGCGTTCCAGCGCGACGCGGAACAGGTCGCCCGGATAGTTTCTCCTGAGGAATTCCAGGAGGCGCAAGGTGAGGGATGGGTGAAATACCTCGACCCGAAGGCCGGCCTTTTCCAGCTGGCGGAATCGTTCGTTCATCTCTTCGGGGATGGAGAAATCCATCAAGGGGCGTCCCATGCTGTAGACGCTCTGGTGCTTCGCATAACCGCATGTTTTGAGGAACGCATGCCCGTCCGCATAGGCATCGAGGTCGACCCCGGGAATGAAATAGTTGGGGGTGTAATCCGACACATGGATTTCCCGAATCCCTTCCTTGCAAAGAAATGCCTCTGCCTGGCGCACCATGGTGGTGGCGATATCCTGCCGGCGCCATTCGGGATGGACGAAGAATGCGGTGATCCACCCCCGCCCAGGTTCCAGCCCGACATCGAAATACGGGTATCGTCTGCTCAGGCTGAGCAGGAATCCGACCGGCCTATCGTCCCCGACCGCCACCAGGCACCCGCGTTGGTCAAAATTCGGGTCCAGGATGATCTTTCGGCGGAAGGCGTTGGTGCTGATTTCATCGCGGGGGAGGCACATATTCCATAACTCGACAACACGCTCCTCATCCTCTGCATCATAAGGACGGATGGTATAAGCCATGGGAATGCTCTCTTTCTTTTGGGGCGCTCCTCTGCGGGGCGCCGGCCGGTCCGGGACTAAAGACCGTTACGGCAGTACATCGACGACGCGCTTTTTTTCGAACGGGTCGATATCGAACGAAACGGCATACCGGACACCCGCTTCAGCGCCACGAACACGCGCAAGCGCTTCGTAGTAATCGAGATACGGAAAGGAGGAGATCTCTCCCTTGATGAATTCATACTGCGTGACGCACTCTTTCCACCGGGCCAGTTCCTTGCCGACATCGACATAGAGGTACGGCTTGAAGCCCTCGGGGTCTTCCCAGTTCTCGGTGTAGTAGATCCCCTTGATGCCCCGATGGCGCGGCAACGTGCTGACAACCCCCTCCAGCGAAGCAAGAAGGATCGCATCGTTCACGATGGCGTGGGTGTTCGCGTGGTCCTTGTGAATGCTCGTTCTCCAGTGCGTCACGATCCGGGTTGGTTGAACCTTGCGGATGACGTCCATCACGTAACGCCGCGTCCCCTCGTCGTTCGGCAACTCGCCGTCCTTGTACGGGGCGAACAAGGCTTCTCCTCCAATCACATCCGAGGCGGCGAGCGCCTCGCGGCGCTTCTGCTCACCGTAGGCTTGCGGGGAGAGTTTTGGATTCCCCCCCTCGCCGAGGGTAAGATGGAGGAGGACCACCCGGTCGCCGGCGGTCCGGTGCTTGAGAAGGACAGCGCCGCACGTGACTTCGATATCGCCGCAGTGAGCACCGATGGCAAGGATAGTGTTCTGTGGTTCCATAGGCTGTCAGAGTTCCTTCTTCAGGAGTGTAAAGCGTCGCGTCTGGGTGAATCCGAACTTGGAGTACACCTTTGCAGCCACATCATCCGTCCACATGACCCAGGCGTTATGATATCCCTGGTGACGCATCCGTTCCAGGGTCCGGGCGAGAAGGACTGTTCCGATGCCGCGTCCTTGGTGCAGGTCGCTCACGCCGAACGGCCCGAAATGGGACCCTTCGAACTGGCAGTACCCGATGATCTCATCTCCGTGAGTGACGACCGTGATCTGGTCCGTCCGGAAGCCCCCCTCGGAAATTTTGCGCAGATTGCTTCGCTCCACCCGCACCCAATCCGTGGGCATTGTCCGCTCCAGGAACCCCAGGAAACGGACAAGATCGGTGCGACGATAGGGACGAATCTCAATGCCCCCGGCCAGCAGGGTTTGTTCCATCTGCACGATCTTTTCGGGAACGGTAAAAAGGGCGATTGGCGCATCCATGCTGAGCGCTTCGTGGAAGGCTTCGTACTTGTGGGAAACGAAGAACTCGAGCAAAGGAGCGGAGGCTTGTTGGTCGATCCCCGGCGTGAAATATCCCGGGGGGTAGCCTGAAATCCGGCATTCCCTTTTGCCGAGCGCTCTGAACCGGTTTTCCAGCGTGGCGAGAAGCGGTGTTCCAACCTCCTTCAACATGGCGGTGGGGTGTACACCGAATGCGGTGATCCAGCACCGGGTCCCATCCGGGTCCGCGTCTCCAAGATGCATCCGCCGCGCATACACGCCGAGGACGAAGCCGACAAGGTTGTCGTCCTTGCGCGCGAGGAGGAAGGTCGAGGGATCGAAGTTCTCGTCGAGGAGCACGCGGCGCTCGAAGATGTCCTCCGCGATGGCATCGAGCGGAAGACTCTGTGCCCAGAGCGATAACACTTGCTCCCGATCGTTATCCGTATAGTGATTGATGGAAATGTGCATTAATAACTTACGGCAAGTGAAAGATGATGCACGGCGCCGAAGATGCCGAAGGTCTGGTACGCGTAATCCGCACGCACCGGGAATTCCCCGACGTGATAACGAATCCCCAGTCCCGCCATGAAGCCCCGCTCGTCGTAGTTCGTCGCGTAGCCCGCGCGCGCCACAAGCACGTCCAAGATATTATATTCCGCCCCCAATTTCAGCTTTTCGTTGAAATCTCTCGGGTGACGCGACTCAAAACTCAGGATAAGGGTATTCCGTTGTTCCGGGTCGAAGAACAGGAGTGGTTCGATCGAGGCTCCGAAACTGACGGCGAACGGGAGAGGAAACGCCTCGTTTTCGTAACGGACCTCACGGGAGATATTTTGCAACGTCGCTCCAAACCGGATCCCATTGTACAAGAAATCATAGTACGCGCCGATGTCGAACGCCAGGGCATTCTGGGCGTACGTCCGCTCGGAGATCGCAAGGCCTGGGTCGGAGAGATTCGATCCGGTCGGTGCAACCCACGCCGAGCCCAGGTCCTGGCGGACATATTTCATATGAAGGCCGTAGGAAAAACGATCGCTCACCTTCTGGGAGAAGGCGGCCCCCAATGCATAGGCGGAAGGGGAGAAGGTGCCGGTCTCCACGAACCCTTCCTCATTCGCGGCCCGCCTGGTTCCATAGAACGTTCCGTAATCCATCATGAGGAGACTGAACCCGACAACCCCGACTCCACGGATGTGGATGGCGGCAGCAGCCGAATTGTAGTTGATCTCCGCTATTCCCCTGGTGTGATTTAACGTCAGGTCGACATCGGAACGAATCCATCCCAGGAGGCTCGGATTCCAGAAAATCCCATTCGCATTCAGGGTCGACGTCACCCCGACGGTCCCGCGGCCGATGACTTCCGCCGAAACCGGGTTTTCCAGGAACCGAAAACCGACCTGGGCTTTCTTCATGATTTGTGCGTTTGCATCAACCTGCAGAACGGAGAGCATCAGCAGAACAAGGCATGCGGAAGATGTTCGAATGCTCATAGAAGCCTCCTTGAATTTCATGGCGGGCGAAGTGGAATATCGGGTGGTCATCGCCTCACCTTACGAGCACAAATTTGACGAACTGGTTGTCGAGGGGTTGTCCATCGAGCCCCTGGCCGTCCGTGACTGTAAGGATATAGATCCCGCTGCTGACGTATTGGTTGCCGTCCGTACGCTGGTCCCATTCATGATCCGCCGTTCCGTAATGTTCAATCATCTTGACGTGGTCGCCGGTCTCCGTGTAGATTCTCAGCGTGCACTTGACGGGGAGGTTGACAAAAAGGATCTTGTTGGGTGTCCCGGAAAAACCGAGTCCCCCGGCGGCAACGGTGGCGGGATTGGGAACAACCCGAACTTTTTGTGATTCGCTCAGGCCGGGCTTGAAGGAGGTGGCCGGTAGCTGGGACCGCGTGGCAAAGCGTGAGCTTTCGAGCTTCACGCCGTTCAAGAGGCCCGAAGAGTTTTGCGTTCCGTTGTCGACCGCGGTGACGGCATAATAATAATCGACTCCGCGCTGGACATTCCGATCAAAGTACGAAGTTACCGTCCGGTCGGTTGTCTCAAACACCAGCTCCCAGCGGGCCTGGCTCCGTTGATCGAGAGGATCGTTCACGTAGTAGGCGCCCTGCTTTCGGTACACTCTCCATGCATACCAATCATCGGTGCCCGGTCCCGGGTCCGTGAAGTAATCCGGGCTGGGGTAGGACCAGGAGACCTCCACCCGGTCAGGCCCGGATTGTACATTGATGTCCGGAGGTGGAGGAGGAGAGGGGATCGTCAGGCCTTTGCTTAATTGATCCCAGGCCCAGTTGGCCCGGTCCATCGTTTTCCAGAGGGAATCGATCCCCTTCAGGACCCACGCGTTCTTCTCGGCATCGGAGATCTCGCTCTTGAACCAGCCCCGGCCGATGGAATCGGCGGCATTCCAGCCGATGCTCCCCGATCCGACCGCGTAGACGAAGGTAAGGGAGTCGTACCGGTTTTGGGCCTTGTTCTTGGTCAGTTCATAAGGTCCGACCGTAATAAAGCGCATCGGCCCCTTTTGAGGACGGGAAGCGAGCCCCGCTGTGACAGCGTCGGGGGGAAAGCGACCGCGGATATCGTCCCCGCGGTAGGTTAGCTTGAGGTTGACGTCACGGCGTCCCCAAAGGTCTTCGACAATACTTGCATGAGGCATCGCATAGGGTTGGGCCGGATCGTCGGTCTTCTGGTTGTGTGCTTTGTCGGCGTAGAGGAGGGCATACCCCGGTATCTGGGTGGAGTGGAGGAATCCTGTGACCCTGTCCGGATCCCCCATGTCATCCGACTTGCCGTTCGTGAAAACAGCTGCAAGGGAATTATCGGCATCCCAGTAATAAGCGACAAGCAGGGAATCACGCGATCGGTTCGGCACCAATTCCGATTTCCGGCTGAACCAACTGTCGAGATCGTCCTCGCCTTCGAAACCAAACGATCCGTTCGTGCTGTATTCACCCGCCTTGGAGGGGCCGAAGCTGAAGGCGATCGGCCACCAAAACCGGATCGTCTGATCCGGCAGTGTGTCTGTGGGGGCGGACGATTCGCGCGGGCGCTTGGTCTCTCCGGTGAACTTATGCGTTGCCTTCCAGATGAAAAAGTCGGCCAGATGCGGATTGCTGAACGCATAGATCTCCACGTGACTGCGGAGGCCGAATTGTCCCAGCACGTCCTCGAACTCGAGTTTAATGTCCGACCTCAGGTTCCTGTCGACGTGCCATCGGTACGGAGGGTTGAGAGGAATGCCGTCCACGACGATCTGCGGGGGACGATATCGGCGAACCTCAAAGGCCCAGTCGGTTTTTCCGGGATTCGTCAATGCGTCGCCGCGCGTGAACATCGGCTTCCGGACACCGAACTCATCGATGATCCCGTTATCATCCAGCGAGAGGGGGTTGAAGATCTGGTACAGCATGTTCGATTGCCAGCGATCCTGCGGCCAGTGGAAGATCTCGGTCTGCTGCGGATTGGCCCCGGCCAGCATCCAGCTGTACTGCGTTTGAAGCCCTCCCTCGCCGTTCAGCTTGTTCATCGTCATGCGGAGGTTCCCCACATCGATCAGCATCGGAAACGGGTCCATGTTGCGTTCCTGCGCGAGGAGTAACGCAGTGGGAAGGAGCAGGGAGGCAAGGCCGCTGATGGACAATATTCTTTTCATGGCAACTCCTATCGTAAGACGACCATAGTTCGGGCGAGCGTAAACCCCCCGCCGGTGAGTCGATACAGGTACACGCCGCTCGGGAGGGTCGCGGATGAAACCGTCACCTCGTAGGATCCGGGCTGGTGGGTAAATTCAGCGAGCGTATCGACCTCGCGGCCAAGAGGATCGTAGAGCCGGAGCGTGTACGCTCCCCCCCGGGTAATATGATACCGGATCCGGGTTTGCGCGTTAAAGGGGTTTGGATAATTCTGTGACAACTCGAATGCGAGAGGAGGAGTTTCCCCCACCATGATGGGAACGGAGGTTGTTGCCTTCAGTGCCGCACCCAGACTCGCCAGGAGCGGTTGTTGACCGTTCATGTAATCCTGACCGAGCGCCCAGAGAATGACACCGCCGAGCGACTGGTTTTTGAGATACGCCGCCTTCTCCGCGATTGAAGCCGAGTCATCGTAACTGATGACCCGCGTCTGGAGAGAGTTCACAAGGAAGGGTGTGCGCGTCGGCAGGTCCCAGTGTCGTGTCCACCCCTGTTGAAGTAAGGGGGCGATGTTGATGTACGTAAGCTGTGAGGCACCCGTGCTTGGACCGAACAGGGTTGTGGCATTGAATTGCCATCCATAGAAGGGGATTCCGAAGAGGAGTTTTTCTGCCGGGATTCCCTTGGCCCGGTAGTGGGCCATGGAATTATCGATCCATCCCTGATCGGTCGTCGCAGCGGTTCCGTAGAGCGCCGAATTCGGCCCTGCCTTGGTCGTCCAACTGCCGTAGAAGTCGTAGGTCATGATCCCGATCCAGTCGAGGACTTCCTTCATCACGGTCCAATCGTACCGGCCACTCCAGTCTCCCGAGGGGGCGGCAATGCTGAGCGAGAGCGGTGGCATGACCGTGTTGAACGCTGCGCGCAGTTCCTGAAACAAGAGGGTGGCATTCGGCCGGTCCGCCGGGGCCGGATACTCCCAGTCGATGTCGGCGCCGTCATAGCCGTAGGTCTGACAAAAATTTTTCAGGTTGGAGACAAACCGCGTACGGGCAGTCGGATCGGCGACCATGGTTGCAAAGCGGGGCGTCCGCACCAGATCCCATCCGCCGACCGAAATGACAACCTTGACGCCATGCTGATGCGCGGTTTGAATCAGCTCGGGATAATGAGCGAAGCCGCTCATCTCGAGAGTACCATCCGCAAACGGAAAGATGAACGCGTGGGCGATGTGCGTCAGATGCTGGTACTGTACCGCCGTGTGGGGATAGGACCCACGGATCCAACTCGGGTAATATCCCAGGACCATGCGCTCCCCCGCGGTTGCCGGACGCAGGAAGGCGGCGGCAAGGAACAGGAGGGAGAAGAAGAATCGTGTCGATGAACAGCGCATGGGATACCTTAGAAATTTACCCGGAGTCCGAGCATGACGCGCCGGGGGTTCAGGAAGATGGGGGCGTCCCACCATCCTGTTTTGATGTGGCCGTCGTCGGATTTCCATTGTCCCCATTTGTCGCTCCCCCCCTGGTGTGGCAGACGCAGGGAAGCTTTATATTCGTCATACTGTGTGCGGAGCATGTTTTCGGGGATGAGCCACTTGTTGTTGGTAAGATTCTTGATCGTGACGACGAACTCCATGGAGGCTCCACCGAGCCGGAACGCTTTCGAGCCGCGGAAATCCATATTCCAGAAATCCATGGCGTCGACGTAGATCCGGTTCTTGACGTCGGCCTCTTCCGGGTTCCAGAGGATCCGGCCGCCGTCACGCCACTCAAAGAAGAAATTCAGGTACATTTCTCCGAGCCAGTACACGCCGCCGAGGTTCGGGCCGAAATCGACCGGCGAGTGGATGTTGAGGTTGAAGTTTGCTCTCGGGCGCGGCTCCGTGTTGAAGAGGTTTGCCGACCGCTCTTCGTCCTTCGCATCGAGCCGATTCTCATACACCCGGGCGAGCCCGGACTGCCCGTAGCTCTGCAGCATATAATCAACCATGCTCGTGAAGGTGATCCAACTGCCGAGCGGTCGCTCGAGGCGCACTTCGATGCCCCGCACGTCGTGGTAGGCGTCGGGGAAATATGCCCGCACGATGTTGTCCCGATAATAGTTGATGAACTGGCGGCTGAGCGGTTCGTTCCGCACATCCTTGTAGTACGCCGTCACGTTGAAGAGGAACTCTCCAAGGAAGAGCTGTTCGTATCCGAATTCGTAGGAGATCGTCTTGCCCATGGTCAGGCCGGGAGTGGGAAGCAGGGTGGCCGCCAGGTCGATCGTCTGATTATACATGAAGGATGTCGCGGGGCGCTGGTAGAAGTGTCCGTAGTTGAAGTAGAGCTTGCTGCTCTCGGTGATGGGGAAGGAGACCCCCAGGCGGGGAGAAGCGAAGAGCTGCACTTCATTCTCTGTCTGCGGCCAGCCCGGAGGATTTTCCAGCAGGTCGCGGAAGAGCAGCCAGCGTTCATAGCTTCCCCATGCGCCGTCAAGGTTCTGATAGGTGTTGTTGTACAGTTCCGGGTAGTGATCGTCGACGGGCAGACCGACTTCGAACCCCTTTTTCATCGGGTTCAGGTAATCGAGGCGGATGCCCGCGTTCAGGATAATCCCGTCAAACTCGAGCTTATCCTGTACATAGAGCCCCATTTCGAGGGGTGTGGCGGTGTAGTACTGCCAGAGGTCCGGCGTGAAGGCCATTTGAGCCTGTAACCAGGTGCCGGTGTAGACAAAGAGCTTCTGGAGGCGGGCGGAGAACCCCGCTTCCAATTGATGATGCCGGCCCAACTGTGCGGTCACGTCAGCTTTGAACTGGCCGACCATGGAGTAGGAGGAATCCACACGCTGCAGGCCCCCGTACAGCCGCCACATGTTGAGAGCATCGCTCCCGGGATTCGTGGAGGCGTTCGGGCTGCCGCCGATCGGAACGTTCGGGTATCGAATGTCGGGAAGGTTGGGGTTCCTGTTTGGCAGGGTGAACCACGCGTCGGCGCCTGAGGTGTCCAGAGCGAAGGGTGAAAGCGTTTGATCGGTGTACCCCACCTGAAAGTCGAGCGTGTAGAAAGCCCGCCGGTCAAATGTGTGCGTCAGTTTTGCGCCCCCCACGAAGTACCGCTGGTTGTAAAACTGCAGCCGGCTCTTGTTGAACATCTGCCAGAGGTTGTCCCCCGCCAGGAGCCGGGCTTGCTGGCGGACGGAGGATTCCGTGCTGTTGAGGAAGTTAAAACTTGACGAGGCGTCAACGAGGGCCCCGCCGTAGGATGTGGTCTGTCCGCCGCTGACCGTCTCCACGTTGGCATAGAGTCCATTGATGGAGAGGCGCATATCGCTGGCGATTTGTGTCGTCAGTTTGAGCTGGGTGTTCCAGTCGACATAGTTGTTGCGTGGCCCGAGCGGGAACGCGAGCTGGGAATCTTCGTACTTGAATCCCAGCAGGAAGGTGGTGTTCTCCGCGTACGGTCCGATCAACGGAAGGCCGGCCCCCGGGAACGGACCGGTGATGCTTCCTTCGACGAAGAGATCCGGTTTGTCGGCATGCCGGTACTGCGGATGTTGGCGCTTCCACAGCTCGAGCTTGTCCAAGGTGTCGAGGTTGCGATCCGGGGTAAAACGGTTAGCCCAGCCCTGGAAATTGCGGAACTCGATCGGGACGGTTGTATCCCCGGGGGTGACCCCTTTCAGGGCGTACTCCCCTGCGAAGATCCTGTAGATCCATGACTCATCGCTCCAGGGGTTCGTACCGAAGTATTTTTTCTGTGCAGGGATTTGATCGACTTTCAACGCAACGGTATAGCGGTCGCGATACCCGTCTTTCGTGACGACATTCAGAAGCCCCGACCGGATGCCGCCATACTTGGCCTGGAACCCGCCGGTCAACACCTGGATCTCCTCCACGGTCGTCGAGTTGAGGGCGAGATACGAATTCTCCGAACGGGGATCCTGCAACGAGATGCCGTCGATGCGGACGTCGGTCTCGCGGATGGCGCCTCCCCGCACACTCAAGCCGTTTCCTTCGGCTCCGCTAACCAACTCGACACCTTTCACCCGGTTTACAAATTCATCCATACGTGTCACCGGCATCTGTTCCAGGCGCGAGGTCATGATCACTTCCTGAGTCCCGGCAACGTCCGGTTTGATCATTTCGCGTTTTGCCGTCACGACCACCTGTTCGAGTTCGATCGCCGTCATCGCCAGCGTAAAATCGATCGTGACGGTGCGATCGAGTTCCACGCGGATCGGTCGCTGCGCCGTCGATGTGAATCCAACCATGCTGGCCTTCACGACATAGGTGCCGGGGGGGACGTTCAGGATGAAATAATAGCCGTTGACGTCGGTTGCACCTCCGAGCTGCCGGCCCAGCGATACCTCCGATCCGTCCGGTAAGATCGAATGGGTGATCAGCACGTTGGCTCCGGGGAGCGGTTCACCGGTCTCTCCGTCGGTCACACGCCCGGTCAATTTCCCGCTCGAGGCGTTCAAGAGGGTCGCGAAGACTGTCAGGAAGAGGACGGTTAACAAAAGTCTACCCATGACAGTGGCAAACGAGCTTGGCTGGATCATACAATACCCCATCGGATGGAAAAAGGGTTTTTATCAGAATCCTCTGGTCCCGGGCGAAAGGAGGTGAATGCCTTTGCCTACCAGAAGAGGATGAGCGTCTGTTGTGAGAGGGGGTGACCGGTGCCCATGATCGGGGGAAGACCCCGGCAGACCAAGCCGCTCCGTGACATCGTGCCATAAACGGAGTACGGCGCCTTCAGGTTCTTACGGGACCCAAAGGAGGCGCGGATTGTTACAAAAGAGAATTGGTGATACGGAGTGAACCAATGCTCGCCCAAATCCGGCACAGCCTGGCAACAACGAAAGGCAAATCACGGTATGACCTCTGCGATGAAGAACGTGCGTTACACACTTGCCCGGAGTTATGGAACACCCATCACTCAGTCCGCTCTTCTTCTCACGGCGCAAATATAGACAAGGTTACGCCATTTGTCAAGAGAATATCCGTTGTGAGAACAGAATTAATACATCGATCAAAAGTCATTCTCTTTTCTGAGAACGTCCCTCTGCAATATAAAAAAAGGCCTCCTCAGCTTTGGGGATGCCCTTTCGAATTGCGATAAACAAGAACCTGGCCCCGCGCGAACGGAGCCAGGTTCGGAGAAACTTACTTCGACAGCATTGCCGCCAGAAAACAGCGGGATTACTCCTCGTTCCACAAGAATTATTTGAGGAGCATCATCTTGCCGGACAACCGTTGTGCACCGGAGGTCAGGACATAAACGTAGGTTCCGGAGGGGAGTCGGGCCGCATCGAATGTTGCGGTATACGATCCCGCTTCCATCATCCTGTTGACGAGGGTCGATACTTCGCGTCCCATCAGGTCGTACACCTTCAGCGTGGTCACCCCGGCCGAGGCGATCTCAAATTGGATCTTGGTCGACGGGTTGAAGGGGTTCGGGAAGTTCTGGGACAGTGTATAGCCGGTCGGAACGATGTTGTCATCACGCTCCACGCTCACACCAAACCCTTTGATGAACCGGATCACTGCCGGGACTGCCGTGGCGTTGAAGTGGCCGACGTACACGGTGTCTCCCGTCGGACTGAAGGCAAGTCCTCGTGGCAATAACGAAGTGGGAGCGGGGAGGAATTCATCCCAGGCACTGATATGGAAACTGTCCACCACTGCCTTTGTGGTTGGGTTGTAAGCGTAAGCGGTGTTCGGAGTATATGTGTTGGAACTGTTGTTTCCGGCAACCGCCCAAATGTGGCCGGTTGTGGGGTGAACCGCGATCGCTTCCACCCCGGCTCCAAGAAAGATGCTATCTTTCAACGCGTATGGCCCAATGGTGCCCGCGCTTGATTCATAGACGTATGTCTTCCAGTCTGTAAAGCGCGGCACGTAGACGTTATTTCCATTACGCGAGACGGCTATTGCGCGGCCAATGGCAGGGACGGAACTGGAAAATTGGGTCCCCTGAGAGCCATCGGGGTTCAGTATCATCCCGGGGGTTCCACCCAACACCGAACAAATAAAATATTCACCATCGTTATTTACGTCAACGGATGCAATGTTGTTTTGCAGTACGTTGACCCCGCCGACTGGACTCAAAAGGAATCTTTTTGCACCTTGCCCGGTTTTGTAATCAATTTCCCAGATCAAGGGACCCGGCTTATAGGCGAGGGATCCCCAAACGGCCACAAAATTACCATTTGAATGATTAATGTTCCCGCCGGTTGACCCCGACCTGATGAGCGTATCGGTCACACCCCCTGAACTGAGAATAGTAATCGGGGAAAAACTGGCCTGTGTCCCGTTGGGATTGAAAGCAAGGATCGGAAAGAGTCTTGCTTTTGTCCCTTCGGCCGTGGTGATCGAATCGCGCGTGGTATTTTCAGAGCGGGTCTGAATCCAGACTTTGCCCGCAGGGTCAACACCAATGCCGACATTGATGACGCCGCCGATTAATTTGTAGGCGTTGCTGTCTGCAGGGAATGGCCCCGCATACCCATACTTCGTGCTCTGACCGAGCGAGACCGCGACAAGCGCCAGAAGCACAAGGAAAATCCCGAACAATCTTCTCATGATTGTCTCCTTGCTAAATGTGAATTGTGTTAGTGAGTGGTGGATTAGTTGGAAAAAAACGCAATAGTGTAAAAAGAACGCACACCTCTTCCATGAATCACTCCTTATTGGCCATAATAAGGAGCGGTGGTTTTGCCCCAGAGTACCTTCAGAAGCGCTCCCGAAGTCGTTGAAACATACAGCGCATTACCGTTTCCCCCCATCAATGCCAATATGCCGGTCCCGAACGAGGTCGAGTAAGCGCGGTAGGGGGACGCGTAGGACTTGGATGGCGCCACGAGAACGAGGTACGCAGGCGCGTTGGTCCCGATGTATAAATAACCATCGGAGGAAAATGTCATCGAGGTCGGTATAAGCCCCTGTCCGGCAAAAGCCGCGCCAAAGTCAAAATAAACTTCCGGCGTCCCCAGATCTTCACCCGAGATCGCCGCGCGCCAAATTTGGTCACCCGAAGCGGTGGTTGCCGCAAAATAGAGATGGCCGCCATAGACCCGGACGGAGCGCACATTGCCGACAAAGGGGAAAGCTTTCGTTGTCGCATTCGGCCGGATGAGATAGAGATTGGAATTGTTTCCCCCCACCCACAGGTTCTGATTCTGGTCAAACTCGATGTCGGTTGCGAACACCCCTACAGGAAACGCAACCCAAAGAGCTGCTGCGGATCCGCCCCCGGCGGGAAAACGATACACTGCGCGAATCCCCCGCGCAGTGTAGAGAAAGCCTCCAGGCCCGAATCGGAGAGAGGTCCACTGGGGTGTTCCTCCCGTTTCGGGAGCATATTCGGACCGTACCCCTGCGGTGGTAAACTTGAAAATTCTGGCGTTGACCCCCTCCGGTTTAATGGAAACGGTGAGATTCCCGCTTGCGTCACGTGTCATAGGCCCGGCTGTCTCCGTTGGCCCAAGATTCCCGAAAGCGACGACAGCCGCCGTCAGGTCATACTTCACCGTGTTGCTGAACAAGCTGGCGCCCGTGACACCGGTTTTGATCTCAATACCGCTGCCGGGTGTGAGCGGTGATAAAAGTCGCAACTGGGTCGTGCTTGCGCTCAACAAGGAAGCAGGCGTACCGTTGAAATAGACCGTATTTTCTGAGAGGGTCGCCGAGAAGTTGGTGCCGGTGATGGCCAGCGTGTCGACCGCGGCAAGCGCGCCGCCCGAGGGAGCAACGCTCGTGATCGTCGGGTCGGGTCGCGGGCTTGCATAGTTCGGGTCGTACAAACTCCCCGTTTTTTCATTTTCACAACCGATCAACATCAGAGAAAGAACCGCGATCGGCGCGAGAAGGGACGAGCTGAGAAGTTTCATAATCATGGGAAGGTTTAGAGTTTCAAGTTGAAAAGTTCAAAGTTGATGTCAAGTTGCCAAGGCTCCAAAGTGTGGAATGCTATCGCATTCGAAGGTTTGTATAGCCTATATCCGAGTAGTCACACGCTAACGCGTGTGTTGGTAACAGGCTTCCAGCGGCCTCCGGCAGTTTAAAGTTTCAAGTTGAAAGGTTCAAAGTTTAAAACCCGAATCGCAGCGAGAAGCGCTGCACATCGTTGAACACACCAAAAGGGGTGTACGCATAATCGAGGGCAAATTTCGTCCCCGCCAGCGAATGTTGGAAGCCGAGACCGTACGAAACGCTATGCTCGTCCGCCGGACTCACATATCCGATACGAAAGGCAAAGGTGTTCATGAACATATATTCAGCACCGATCCTGATCTGTTCCGGGAAATCGCGCGGGTGTTCCGCGTCCACGGCCAGAAGCAACGATTGCGTCTCTCGGTCAAAGTCGAACAGGTCCATCGCGTTGAACGATATTCCCAGCTTGAACGTCAGGGGCAGTTGAAAGCCCTCTTTCTGGTAGGTGACTTCTCTCGCAAAGTTGCGGACCGTCATACCGATGTTCAGGCTCTTGAACCCGGTTCTGTAGAGGACTCCAAAGTCGAACGCGACAACGTCGAGAGAGTTCTTTACTTCCTTCTTCGCGGAATCGCTGACGCCGGTGGCGGCTCCCGAACCATCCGTGATATAGCCCGCTTCGACAATGCCCGTGCCGAGGTTCTGGTTCACGAACTTCACGTTGCCTCCAACGGAGAATTTATCGGTCAACGAACGGGCATAGCCAATGCCGATGGCGTAGGCATTCGGTTTGAATGTGCCGACGTCAAGGAATCCCTGCGAGTTGTTGGCGAGGATGGTCGCCTCGATCTCGCCGTAATCGACATACTGGAAACTGATCCCGATGACGCCGTAGTCTCCCCCCGCCGGGGCAAAAGCAACCGAGGCGGCGGAATGCTTGATATCCCCGATCCAACTGACCTGGCTCAGGGAGGCTTCGGCAACCATCCCGAGGTTTGCCATCCCGGCCGTGTTGTAGAACATGGAACTGGAATACCCGTCCGTGGAGGTGAACGCATCCGCAAGCGCAGCCTGGCGCGCGTTCAATCCCACATTGAGGAACTTCATGCCGGTCTGTGCCAGCTTCTGGTTCGTTCGCTGCGCCGGAGAAAGAGAGGGAAGCAGGGCGACAACGATCGCCACGAGGAGAATTGTCGCTGTACTATGTGTCCGTTTTCGCATGGGAAATATCCAATGTTTGATGTGTTTCGATGCCGGGCCGTTCCCCGTGTCGGAAAGCCGGGAGAATTCCGGCATTTCACTTATCGAATAACAACCAGTTTTTTCATAACCCGCTCGCCACTGTCCTTGTTCTCGATGATGACCAGGTAGACACCGCTGACGACGACCTGGTTGGACGAGGTGATGGAATTCCAATAGGCGTCCCCCGTACCATCGTCATGGACGATTTCCTTGATCAACTCCCCGAGCTCCGTGTAGATCTTGATGACGCAATTCCCCGGAATGTTGAAGAAGGCGATCTTATCCCCCTCGTTCGGGAAGCGGAGGGAGTTTTCATTGGAGGAAATAATAAAGGGATTGGGAGCGATGCGGATATCGCTTGTGCTCGTTCCGGCCGGTCGTTTCAAAAAGGCCGGATCGTACGTTTGGGTGTAGAAACGGCTGCTTTCCAGCTCCCCCGCGGGTGTCCGGGTCACCGGGTCCGCTGCAACGGGATTACCGAAGGTCGCCAGGTAGTAATAATATGAGATGCCGCGGACAGCGGTGACGTCGTCATAGGTGTAGGTCCGGGCATTGGAAGCGTACACGACGCCCTGGTCGGCAGGGCGGGTGCCGCCGGCCTGGAAAACCAACCGGAACGTGCTGTCCGGGCGACCGGTGGCACGGTAGATTCTGTAACCGACAAAGCCGTTGGCCGATTCCTTCGGGTTCGGCTCCCATGTCAGGCCGATCTTATCGCCCCCCCCGCGTACGCTGAAGGAAGCCGGGGGGTAGGGGGCTTGAGGGATCTTGAAGCCGGAAAGATAGTTGGCCCGGGCCCGCCTCATCGTTTCCAGCAAGCGGGGCCGTCCAAGCATCACCGAATCGTTCTTCGCTTTAGTGGTGATGGCGCCGTCTTTGTACTTCTTTCCGATCCGGATTGCCTCTTCGCGGGTCAATCCGTTGACCCCTTCCGCGAACACGATGGTGATACTCTGGCCGGGGGCCAGCGTATAGGGACCGTAACCGTTGCCGGAGGAAAATCCCCCGGGAGCCCCGACCCCGATATTGGCCATGACGGTTTGCTCGGAAAACTTTCCTGCCGGGTCGACAAGCCAGGCGTGACGCGGGGCGTGGCCCTCCGTCATCTTCTGGTATTCCTGCTCCATCAGCACGCTGTTGAATTGGCTGTTGTTGCGCGTCAACGGTTCATCCGACCCGAGATAATTCGACGTCGAAGGTTGGACGGGATCGTCGGAACGATCCGTGGCTGACTTGTCCGCTTTGATGTGGCCGTAGCCCACGAACTGTGCCCCACCGAGCCGCCAGTTGGTGTCCGCCAACTGCACGTAGTTGTTCGACTGGCTCGGGTTCCAGATCGGGGCGCCGATGTTGTCAAACGTTGCGGCATTCGGGGAGCTTCCCGCCGGAGGCCTGTTCGCCTGGTTGTGCAGGCCGTGCCACGAGAACTGGACCTTGACATCATTTTCACCGGCGGGGATAAGCGCGTTGCTGATATCCGGCGGATACCCCCGCGCGTCGTTCATCGTGTTAATGCCCCAGCCTGCGGAGTTGTTGACGACGTAGCGAACCTCCTGACTTACCGAATAACGGTACTGCCAGTAAAAATACAATCCCGACAGCGTCCTGGCCTGAAGTCCGATCTCCGGGTTGCCGGTGTTGGTGAAAGTCATCTCGAAAATGTGATAGTTGTCGTGGTGCTGCTGGCTGAAGGCGTAGATCTTTCGTTCCACCGTCAGGCCAATGGACGTGTTCACGAGCGTCACCATGACCCTGTCCGCCTTAGCGGTATCCGTGACCGCGGTGATTTCCTCCGGGTTGCTGAAGCTTGGGTTGCCGTCCACGAAGACGCGCGTTGGCTCGAACTGTGCGTAGACCTCAAATTTCTTGGGGAAGAATTCGTTGTTCCCGTTCACGCGTGGGCCTACGTGCACCACTTTGTACGGGTACACGACATTCCGTTCGTCGGTGAAGTTGGTTGTGCCGATCCAGAAGCCCTTCGCAGCCTGATTATCCTGGCGTTCGTACTGGGCCGGCCACCGGAGCCCATATTGCTGTTGAAGCACATTGCCTTCTTCAATCTCCCACCCCTTTTCCGAGAACCAATTGTGGAGCGAACCCACCTGGAGCCACTTGGTCTGCCCTTGAGCGTGTGCGGATCGGGGAGTACAGCACAGAGCCAGGACGGCAAGGAGGATCGAAGAGAAGAAAAAATTCCGCTGGAAGAGTATCATCATTGTATCCTTTAGTCTCAAAATATTTTTCTTGGTGCCTTCGCGACTTTGTGGCATTCTTTCCTTGTTCAAAAGGCTGTCAGAGATCAAACGATAGCCGGACGCCGAGGAAAATATTCCTCGGGTTCAGGAAATTGAACCATTCCTGGTTCGGCATATCAATATAGGCTTTGTCATTCAACACTCGATCGACTTCTCCACGGTCGGCAACCTGCCAGGCGTTATTCACCCATCGGTAGTACTGGTTTGTCGACGCATCGAAATAGATAGGTCGTGTGTGCGGAGTCCCGACCGCCGTCAGGTTGCTCGTGTGCACCATCGGCTGATAGGCCACTCCCGCCATCCGGTAATCTCCGGGACGGTCATCGCCCGAAATGTTTCCATAGTACTTGTTGAACTCTTCCGGAAGGTGGAGCGACTTGAGATAATTTTCATAGTCTGTCCCATCCACGAAGCCGTACGTCGTCAACTGTTTCAGATTCAAAACATTGCCGATGTCCGCAAAGATCTGGAAATTGGCGCCTCCGAGCCTGAAGTTCTTGCTGATCCGGATGTCCATCCCGTAGTCGTCCCGCCACTGGATGTTATTGCTGACGCCCGGGACTGAACCTCCTCCGACCCACGTGAAGTAGAATCCGGCGTTCCATGTCGCGAGAATATTGAGGCGAACATCCCCCAGGGGATGGAACCCGCTGAAGTCCGGTCCAAACTCCTCCGGCGTAAAGAAGTCGATGTTGGCGCGTGCATAGGGGCGGGGGATCGGTTTGGTCTGAATCGGGTTGGACCGTTCGTAATTGCGCTGGTCCACGGGGTTCTGGTAGTACTGTGTCCATCCAAAGTAACCGCTGGTGGAAACCATGTAGGTGTAGTTCAAGAATCCCTGCACCCAGTCGCCGCGGTTCTTTGTCAGGGTCAGCTCGAATCCCCGGATGTCCTCATACGAATTATTGGTCGTGACCTGGTAGTTCGGGACGCTGTTATAGCCGGTGTAGCGCACAAGCTGGGATTGGTCGCTGACATCCTTATAATACGCCGCCGTGCGGAAGAGGAACATGTCGAACAGATTATGTTCGTACCCTAACTCATACGCCACGGTTCTCTCCAACGGCAGGTTGGGGTCTGCGAGGCGGACGACGTCACTGGTGGCAGTTTCATGCCGGACGAGGTAGAGGTTCTCCGGCGTGGGAAGTGCGCGGAAATGGCCGTAATTGAAATACAGTTTTGCGTTTTCGGTGATCGGGAAGGCGACGTTCAGCCGGGGCATCAAGGTCGTGATCCGCTTTGTCGGCTCCTTTTGCAGGAGGGAATCGATGCCGAAGGAGCTCGCACCGCGGAACAGTTTCGTATAGGGATCGTACACATACCACTCGCCGCCGGCGTGGGACAGGGTGAAACGCAGACCGGCGTCGACAATCATTCCTTCAAATTCCAGCTTGTCCTTGACATAGGCTTCGAGGCGCGTCGGATACGTGCGCCATTTTGACGTCGAGCGGCCGGAGGGGAGTACCTCATCGACGGAACCGTAATTCACCCCGTTGTCGGTATAGCCGAACTCGACGCCCCCCTTCAACTCATTGTAACTGTCGATTTGGCTGACGATGTCGAACTTTGCGATGTAGGAACGGACAATGCTGCTATCGCGCGCGTTGCTCATGCCGATGGCCATCCGCATGCCTTCGATGCCGGTCGTGGAGTAGTTCCCTGGATTGCCGATGAAGCCGAACGGCGCTTCATCAAGGTAGTATCCATTGCCGAACTTGAAGACGCGCGAGGTATCCCTCGTCCGGCCCGGGTTCGTGCTGTAGTCGGAGGCGAACCGCTGCAGGACGACTTCATAAAACGTCGTCGGGTTGATCACGTGGGTGAGTTTCGCACCGATGATATTCCGATCGACGCTGTTCGGCGCCCAGTAGTCATTCGTGAACAGGCGCGTATCGATGAAGCTGACGCGGTTCATCGCGTTTCCAATCGAGGCGGCGGACCCGAAACTCCCGTAAGCGCCGGTCTGGTTCAAATCGACGGCGTCGTTGCGGCCGACGGTTCCTTCGATCATGAGTTTCATCCCCTGTGCAAGATCGGAGGTGATCTTCAACGAACCGCTATAGTCGGTTGCGGCATCGCGGGAGAGAGGGATCGCATATTGCGTGTTATTAAACCGGAAGGAGGAATAAAACCGCAGGTTCCCCAGGAGATCGGAAACGCCGGGGACGGGACCCCCCACACCGACGTCGAGCGTCATATCGGGTTTTGTAATATCGAAGCTTTTCCGGTGTTGCCAGAGGAACACTTGCCTGGCTGCCTCGGGAGTCAGATCGTCGCTTGGATCATCATTCGAGAGAAGCTTTTCGGAGATGCTGTTCCATCCTTCGAACACTTTATATTGCGCCTGCATCCAGGGATCCCATTTGCCGTTGGTCGTCCCGGTCCAGGCAACATCATTATCGAGGAACGGTCGGATCCAGTACGAATTGAAATCATTCGGCTTGATGCCGAAGTATTTCTTCGTCGGCGGACTGTAGCGGACGATCGCCCCGACGTTGTACTTTGACCTGCTTCCCTCCTTGGTCACCACGTTGACCAGTCCTGAGCGGATTTGACCGTATTCGGCGCTGAAGCCACCCGTTTGAATCTGAAAATCTTCCACCGCGAGCAAGCTGATGCTGGTGTAGGGAGTGTTATTCCGTTCGTCCCGGAAGGTGAGCCCGTTGACGACGAACGCGGTTTGATCGGAACCGCCTCCCCGAATGGTCAATCCCTGCACGCCCGCCTGCAACCCGATAATGCTCGCAACCTGGGATATCGGGAGGTTTTCGACTTCCTTTGCGGTGATGTTGGCCCGGCTTGCTGCCACATCCCGTTGAACGACGGGGCGGGCCGCGACCACCACAACCTCCTGCGTTTCGAAGACCGTCTCGCTGAGGGAGAAATCAAGGTTGGTGGTCTGGTTGATGCTGACGCGCACGTCCACCATGGTCGAAGGGGCATACCCGATCATGGAAGCTTTTAACTGGTAGGAACCGGGCGGGATGCTGAGGATGACATAGGAGCCGTCGATATTCGTGGAGGCGCCCAGCGTGGTCCCCTCCACGACGATGTTGGTCCCGACAAGGGGTTCCTTTGTCCGCGCGTCAAGGACCTTCCCGGCGATCTTTCCGGTCTGTGCGAAGGCGAATGAGCACCCGAGGACAAGGAGCAACACAACGTGGTAAGCAGACTTCATAAAAATCTCCTGGCGATGGAATTATCGATGGGGGGGAGAAGGTGCAGCAGGGAGAGATATCGGATGAACTGTTGCAGCATGAGTTCCACGCCTGCAAGTCAATAATGATGAGAGAACAATGGTGCGAGAATATGAAAAAACTTCGGGATGATGTCAAGAAGTTTCCCGGGTTTCTCACAAGGGAATCCTCATCCGGGGAGACTCAAAAGTTTGTCAGGAGGAATAACCGAGAAAGAAGGGAAAAAAGCCCCCGTCTCAAGCACCTCTTTAAGGGACGTGCGTTACCGATTTAAAGGAGTTTTAAACTTAGGAATCAATGGCGAAAACAATAAACGAGAAGTGGGGCGAGAGTACCCATTGTCTTTATTTCATGCTCGATCTCAGCGAATGACGGGCTATGAGGGGGAAAAATGATAGGACTTCTGATGCCGGATCGGAAAGGATGATTTCTTGTAACTGCCCAGCATAGAAGCAAAAAAGTAACCCATTAATCCCTTCGGGTCTGAGTTAGGCGCGCATTTCCTCAGGGTCGAAGACTTCGCTAATCCCCGTTCAATATGGGAATCCAGACTCGTCCTAAATAAAGAAGAGATCAATCAAGAGTAGTTTTCTCTTCGCGGAGATTCGTGCAGATTAGTGGGAAAAAGACGCTGAGTAATTACAATTTCTTACTCAATCTCACTCGGTCGGTTTCAGCCGGATCGGCTGTGTTCCGGGAACAAGGTTGCGTTTTAGAAAAATTCTTTGTCCTTCCCTGCCGGCGAGGAACGTGACGAAGCCTGAGGCCAGAGACCCCTGTGGTGCTTTCGCGTACACATGGATTCCCCGCTTCAACGGGTAGTAGTTCCGATACACGTGAGCGGGGTGGGGGGGATAAAACTTGCCGACGGTTTCAATGGGAGGGGGAAAGATCGAGTCGGCTCGCACATCGGGCTCTGCGATTTCAAGGACTTTGGCGGGGACGCGGGCTGAGTCGAGCCAATCGAGATCCGCAAAGCCTATCGAGAGAGGGTTCTGCACAACGGATCGAAGCGTCTGAAGGTTTGAGGATGTGTGTAGGATTCCCGTTCCCGGACGTTCTCCCTTCAACAATCGGCCCGCGAGGTATAAACCCAAGTCCGAGGAATCCTGGAGAAAGACGGTGATGGGCCCTTTCGCGCCCTCGGGATGGGAAAGTTGCTCCCAGCGCTTCAGCCTGCCGGTGAGGATATCGAGGAGTTCGGGAGTAGTGATCCGTTCAACAGGATTCGTATGGTGAACGACGGCGATGGCTGCGTCGTACGCGATCGTGATTTCGGAGGGGACAAGCCCTTGATTTGCCATTCGTCCCCGTTCTCTTTCATTGAACGGTCGGGTGACGACGATGCACCGGGCTGTGTCGGCGAGAAACCGGTCGATCGCCTCATCCGAGGTGCAGAGGTCATACGTTACCATCGCCCCGTTCCTGGCGTAGATTGCCATGAACTCCCCGACCTCCCGCTGCATGGCCGGCGCAACAGACTCCGAAACAAGAACGTGCAGGGTCCCTTTGGTGGGGGTTTCCGGTTTCTCCGCTAGGCAGCCGCCGGCAAGAATTACCGGAAACAGGATCCAGGCTCTCATGGAGGTCATTCTTCATCCCTTAATAAAAAAGGCACCCGGGAATATCGGATGCCTGATGAAACGGCCTGACAGGTTTTGAAAAACCTGTCAGGCCTTTGAACATGATGGTCGTTACTTTAACAACACCATCTTTTTTGATTGCACATATCCACCGGCGACGATGCGGTAGAAATAGACGCCGGTAGAGACGCTCTGACCGAAGGAGTTCCGGCCATCCCACCGTACGGTATGGCGCCCGGGGTTCCTGTCCTCACCGTTGAGAAGCACCACAACTTCACGGCCAAGGAGATCATAGACCCGCAGGTCGACCGGCAACCGCTCAGGCAGCGAGAAGTTGATGTTCGTTGTCGGGTTGAAGGGGTTCGGGTAGTTCTGGCTCAACGAGAAGGTGAGCGGAACGTTCCCATCCTCCACATCGGTGACCGTCGGCTGCGTCCTGTCCAACTCGCGAAGGATGATGGCATCTGCCAGCAGCGCGAACGTGTCGCGACGGGCAAAGTTCGTCGTGCCCGCCGGATAGGTTTTACTGACTTCCGCCGTGTCGTTCTCCAGGCGGACGTGGCCGAAGAAGGCCTGGCCGCCGGCGACATCACGTCCGCCGCGCAGGAACCAGTGGTTGCCAAGATTAATCTCGATGACATTCGACTGGCCGGGGACCGGTGCGCTGTTCTGGCTCACCACCGTATCCCTGGTGACGATGCCCCCCGTGCTGTAGACCTTGTAGCGGGCTGCCGGACTAAACCTGGCGCCACCGCGCGGGATTGTCACTGCAACGTTCATCAGGACTGAATCGGGGAACGCCGGGTCGGTCGGAATCTGCGGGAACCACTCCACTCTCGCATTGCCGTTAAAGTAGAGCGGTGCGAGGTGTCGGGTCTTGCCACGACCGATGATGTTGTCCGTGTTGTTTGTTTCCACCTGCCAGTTGGTCATCCGAGTCTTATCCCACCCGCTCAGGTAGAGACCGCCGCGGGCCGGAGTGAAAGAAACCTCCTGGTCGCTTCCATCATCCTCGATGGCATAAATCCCGCCGATACCATTTCCTGCCACGGGGATCAACATGATGGAATCGCGCGTGGAGTTTGATCGAATCTCAAGAGTGTCGATGTACCCGTTAAATATCCGATCGGGGACGAACTCCGTTGTCAGCTTCAACTCACCCGTCAGGGCCCGGAGGAAGATCGGCGTTGCCGGCGGGGAGACAAGCTTAAAGAAGCGGCCATCCCGGAACTTGAGGCTACTGATGACAACCTGGGACTCACCACGGCTTCCGACCAAAACTTCCTTCTTGTTCGCCTTCCCATCGAGGCCCGCCGGAGTGCGATAGCTGATATCACCAAACCCGATCGTCGTGCCTTGGATGACATTCACGCCGATCAGTGCGCCGGAGGGGACTTTGCGAACCCGAAGAAGATCGGCTCGCAAGAAGCTTCCGGATGCGGTCGGATCCAACTCGGTTTGTGCATTTCTCTCCAGGGTAATGGAAATCGGCCCGCCCGGAGTCAGGAAAAATGTCTTGGCGGTTCCACCGATCTGCAGCCATGTGTGGGTGGAAAGTGTCGTGGCGCTGAAGTAACCGCTATCCTGCGGGACACCGAAGGTGTGTACAACCCTCGTGAGTGTGTTTCGGTACCCGTTGGGTGATCCCGCCGGTCCGCCATACTCCAGAATGTATCGTCCTTCCGTCGAAATCTTACCAAGCACGATTTCGGGAAGTTCGAATTCATAAATTGCCTGGTGGGGAAGAGTCGCTGTCCCACCGACGTTAACGCGGCTGCTGATGTTTCCATTCGGGACCGGATAGGCAATCGGAGACCGGACGGAATTAAGGAATGCAGTACCGGCAACTTCCCGGTAACGCGCAATCGTCTGAACAGCAGGAGGCCCGGGGGCACGGAAGTGAGGTTCGGCTCCACCGGCACTCGCGTTCATGATGAAATTGTAATTGACCCCTTCACCGATCAAGGGGATGTAGGCCTGCGGCTCGTTGCTGTCGTTGCTGTAAATGACCAGGGAGTCACGAGCGGAACCTTCCTGGAAGGGGGAGAATGCGAGCTCGATGTCTGTCCATCCGCCCGACTCCGTTCCGTCCTGGTTCACCGCCAACGGTGGAATGTTCAAGGGGAGGGTCAGGTTCTTTGTGTAGAACCATGGCACCGGCGTCGCCGTTGCGAAAAGCCTGATATCGCTGATGACGAGCGTATCGGAGCCGAGGTTGAACAGCCTATAATTCTTGACAAGCTCATCGCCCAGTGTGATCTGACCGAAATCTTCAAGCACCCTCACCGGCGCAAAGTCCACCGTGCGGCGACCGAACTCAAGGTCGGCACTCTGTGAGGAGCGAAGCAGCCGAATGGCGTCGACGCGCATAAAAGCGCCGGATTGAGCATCTGCCCCAATAGTAATCGAGGCCGCATTCGGTCCTACGCCATCGATATTATGGAACATGATGGGAAACCATGTTCCGTTCACTCCGACGACGTTGTTCTGCTGCATACTGTAGCGTATGCTGTCGACGATTCCGCCGACGCCAAATTTCCGGAGATGGACGTAGTAGCCGGTGCCCACGTTCGCACTGTTGAGGATGTAGTGATAAATCAGGTACGGTGCTGTCTTGTCCACGGTAAATGTCCAACGAGCAGACGAACCATTGGGAGATCCGTCAAGGTTCGGGGACCGGCGGTGGCCGGTCGTCGTTCCACCGAAATCGAGGGTTGAGAGGTTTTCCCAGAACGGTCCCGTTTCCGCATAGCTTGAGTCGTTGCTCTGGGTCGGGAAGCCGTTGAGGCCTCGCACGTTATCCACGGTGATGTAATTGGCCGGATCAATAATAGTCTGGTTGGTTCCGGTCCCGAGCAATGCGATCTTCCGCGGGCTGGTTTCCAACGCCGTGTAGGTATGGTTGATCAACAGTGTATCGCGCAGGAGGCCGGCGATTGTTGGATTAAACCGGAGCTCAATACTCACGCTATCCCCTGCGGGAAGCTGGGTGACCAGCGTATTGGATTGAATGGTAAAGTTTGTCCCTGAAACCAGGGCAAGCGAGCTCAATTGATAGGCATTCGCGGTGCGGTTGTAGAGTTTGATGGTCGAGTCCTTGGTCGCCCCGATACGGAGGTTTCCGAAGTTTACCGCTGCAGCGGAATACTGAACTGCCGATGCGACGCGTCCCAAAACGGGGAATCTGCCCGGCGTCGCTCCATGGAATGCCGAATAGACCAGGATCGTATCCGGATGCGTGGAAGCGAGGTTGGGCAATGTGTCGTTTGCCGTAAACTGAATATCCACAAACAATGTGTCCCCTGCCGCGACCGGAAGATTCGTCGTGCCGGAAGTGATCTGGTATTTGCCATCGTTCTCATCGAACCGGAGGCTGTCGATGGTCAGGGCGACATCCTGGAAGTTGTAAATTCTCAAGATGCCCTTTGCGGTGTTGCCAAGCCCGACGGTGCCGAAATCGTTCGTCAAGGCATTGGCCCCGTTCCGGAGCGTTACTCGTCGTGTGCTCCCACCTTCTATGAGCATCATCACGCGGTTGCCGCCGGGGATGGTGTCGTTCGTCCAGACCGAGATGGTATCGCGGTGGACTGCCGCAAGTGTCTTCGGTTGATAAATGAATTGCAGGATCCTGTCGGCTGAAACGGTTGCGGCGTGGGTATAGGGGGTCGGTGTAATACTTCTGAAATGGGGACCGTTGAACGTAATGCTGTCAACACGGACGGCGGGGGCACCGACCGTCAAGTTTCGAATTGTTATTAAACCCACCTTACTGCTATCGATGCCTACCAGGGGGTTCAAGGATCCCTTGTTGGCACCTGCGTTCAATGCGTTAACCCGGACCGAGTCTTCGTTGTCGAGGTTGACTGCGGCAAGTGAAAACCGGAGATGTCCGTGGGAGCGGCCGGTCAGAGAGAGCGTTAGGGGGGAGCTCCCCGTCAGCGAGCTGTTATGCACCACGCTCATCGTTGCCCGGTCGCGTGTGGCTGTGGTATTCAGGAACTGCAACATCACCTTCACGCTATCCTTTCCTGCAATCGTCGCCGGTGTCGCCAACAGCGTGGTGAAGGAGGCGTGACTGAAATCAACGGCAGAGACCGTCACAGCAGCAGAACCATCGTTCTTGATGGTGACGCTATCCAAACGCGGGGATCCGGAGAGGACATCGGTAAACGCGAGCGATGTCAACACGGCCCCGGTTCTCGGATTCGTGATGCGCAGGGGGTTGGTCCCCGTCCCGCTCAAAGGGATCCTGAATGCCTGCTGGCTGCTGCTGTTGTGTGTAATCCTGACCGTATCGGGGATTGACCCGAGAGCGGCCGGAGTGAAGGTGACCTTGATCTTGACGCTGTCATTCGGAAGGATAAGAGCCGTCGGGTTTCCCTCCACCGCATAGGACGTGGTGTTCTTTGAGATGCCCGTCAGGCTGAACCCAAACTGTGTGGTGTTCTTGACGTAGAAACTGTCCGCTTTTGACGTGAGTCCGATAACGTTGCCGAAAGCGATGCTGGACTTCGTTGTTGTCAACTGGGCGAAAACGTTCGACGTGGCCAACACACAAAGGGCCAGGCCGAGGATGCCCGTTGAGAGCGATCGTATCAGTCGTTCCATAGTAAACCTCCTACAGGAAGGGGTGAAGGAATGGTGAAATGTACACCGTACAGGTCACTGTTTTCGGACCACGACGTGGAGCGGGTCCGAGGGTTGTCCGATAAAATTGTCGCCGCCGTTGGGAATGATCTTATAATAGACATCCAGGCTGTCGAAAATGAACCCGTCGTTTTGAATGATGGCACTCGTATCAGAGTACGAGGGGAATCCCAATGCAGGTTTAGAGATGATTTCAAGAGGCACATACGCTGCTGCCGCAGTGTCATCGATGCTGCGGGTCAAGTCCCAGGAACGAATGTTCGTGTTCTGGGTGTCGAAGGTCCATGTGACAAGAATCCGCCGTTTCCCTGAGGATGTTGCCCCGATGGCGCCTTGAAGGTTTTGAACAGCCGGGACTCGAGTAAAATGAGTGGGGGTGATGAGGTCCTGCGGTTCCGTGCAACCGGCTATAAGAAGATACAGAAAAATGAAAAGAAGGCAAGGGAAAAAAATGGGATTTCTCATATGAAATATTCTGTCCATAATTATCATTTGTTAGAAGCGAACGGTCAGGGCCGCATTAAGCCCGTTCCTGGTGTCGGGAACGATGGCGAATGTGGCCCGGGGCGTGTTTAGAAGCCCAAAAGGTTTTTCTCCCCGATCGTCCGAAAAAAGGATGATATCCACCATATTCGCAACCCAGAGACCGATGGCGACTTTCACGAAAATATCGCGCCGCTTGACGTCTTTACCGAGAATATCCTTTGTGCTGACCATCTTCGACCAAACCGTATCGGCCCCGATGTAGGATGTCGCCGCGGAATACTGCACCTTCAACTCGTCCAGGCGTTCGTTGCGTCCCACGATATTATTCTCCGAGAGTCCGGCCATCAGGGCACTTGCGACCGTTCCGATGGTGAACGCGGCCCCCTTCTCCATGTGGCCGAGATAAGTCTGCCCCGCGCCGGGAATGACCGCCGAAAGGATCACGCTCATGACCTTTCGCTCCGTCCACGGATTCGAAGTACCCTCCTCCTGGACTGTGCTATCGGGGGCTGCGACGGGCGGATTTTCCTGTGCGATCGCGGGAAACGTGAAAAGACACGCCATGAGGAAGAGGAAGAAAAATCGCATACGTTGTTCCATAGTTATATTGATTGAAAGTTATTGTTGCGCACTACGAGACACCTCGAACCCGGCTACGGACGTTACTGCTGTGCCCTCAACGCGGTCAGCGCGTACGCAATCACGTTTGCCCCGAGAGCATACTGATCCTGGAATTCCGGATCCTGCTCATTCCACATCATGGAGTATCCTTTTGACGAAACGACCGCCACCAACTGGTCCCGCCAGAAGAGACCTTGCAGGTAATTACGCTTCTCCGGCATGTTTTCGATATCGTCCATCCCGCGCGGCGGCGTGTCTGTCCGTTTCCACGCCTTATAGATCAGGTGATCGTTCGGCACGGGCATGACCCGGACCTGCCGGTCCACCTTCGAGCCGATGTTCTGCATCATGGCGACCATTTGGTCGAAGTAGGGATAGTTGGAAGAGAAGGCGGAGTTGTCGATGAACAGGAATCCCCCGCGCCTGATCAAATTGGCAAGGGATTGAATTTCGATATCGGCCAACTGGGGTTTCGAAGGTCCACAAAAGATGAACGCCACCTTCGCGTTCAGAAGGTCCGGCGATTCGATGGGGGTGGTCCGGAGATTCGGGCGGACCTTCAGGCTGTCCCGGAGGAAGGTTGCCAGCGCGTTGAGCGCATTGGGTTTCGCGTTCCAATCCTGCTGGACCGCAGCTCCTTCTTCCTCTTCCACTCGGTACCGGATCTGGTGCATCTCGAACGTTCTTCCTCGGATGGAACCGGCGACCGTCCCGCCCTCAGAGGCGTTGTGTGCCGCCAGCAGGGTATCATGGACCTGGGAGGGGGGCGTGAAGTCTCGCTCGTTCAGGAGTGCGCGTCGGAAAAAGAACTGAAGGTTGACAAATTCGCTCGGCTCGTTATTCTCATCGTATCCGGTGATAAAATTGTTCATCACAAGCTTGATCCGGTCCACCGACTCGTGAAGCGGGTCATACACCACGATGCCTTCGCGGCTGTCACCCTGGAAGATCGGCCTGCCCAGATACAGAACGGTCTGGCGCACGATCCCCATCCTGCGTTCAAAGATCTCATCCTCCACGCCGCTGCTTCCCTTTCGTTTTCTAAAATATCCTTCGATGCTTTGGTTGCGGCTCGATTTTTCCTCACGCCCATACCCTGCCTGGATGTCCCCCCGATCGCTCACCAGGAAGGACAGTTCCGGGTCATAATTCAATTTCGCCGAAGCATAATTATAAATGCTTACCTTGAAGACTGAGAACCTGTTTGGCGTAAATCCCAGTTGCGGGTCGGTCCAGTTTGCATACGTGAACGGGTTGGCGGAAAACTCGCCGTCCTTGGAATCATCCGGGAACTCGTAGTTGTTCAACTGGTAGTCCGGGAGGTATTTCACCTCCACTTTGAATGACGTCCGGTCATACACCACCGAAAGACTGTCACGGCTGATGGTGTAGCTCGTATCGTTCGCCAGGTGGAGCAGTTCGGGATCGGGCTTGAGCGTATATTCCAATCGTTCCGGGGGGAAAAAGAGATAACGGTACGCCGGATCGCAGCCAGCCATGATGAACGTCAGACAGCTTGTGAAAAGAATGGTTCGAAGCAGGTTCATGAGCCTATGATCGTCCAATCTGATAAGTGAGATCGTGCAGCCGCCGGGGTTTTCTCCCGTCGATTCCACGCGCCATTGTTCCGCACGTGAGAGACCATCTCAAAAAAATCTTTTGCCACAAGAAGGCTCATTTGTGCTTCTTGTGTCTTTTTGTGGCCATCCTTCTTGTCCAATATTGAAACCCCATCTATTGCCGCTGGTATTCCGCAGCGACCTTGTCCCTGTTCTGATCGATAATGCTCCCCTTGGCGGTACTGGCATACACCATGATATTGATGCCGAAATGGAGTTGACGGGCGTTATCCAGCGGCCCGCCTTGCGCCGGGGAAACGAACGGCCATTGACCCCAGGCATGGGTGTATCCTTTGTTCGAGATGAGCACCGCGAGTCGCCCTTTTAAGAATATTCCTTCAAGGTACGGATAGCGTTCCGGGATGCGACGCGGAGTCCGGCCATCCGTCTCGAGGGGCAGGTTGGCATCATCCAACCCCGAGGGGGGTCCGCCAAAATCCTCCCAGCAGTGGTAGAGCCAGTGATTATTCTGGACGCGTTCGAATTCCGCGTCATAGCCGAGGGCATCTTTCAACAAGGCACGCACGCTCTTGTTAAAGGCGCCGTACTGTGCCGCATAGCCGTCGTCGATAAAAAGAAATCCCCCGCCTTGCAACCACTTTCCCAGGTTCTTTGCCTCCTGGGGCGTGTACTGGATGGACCCCGTGAATCCCATCATGAAAAGGATCGGTATTTCCCAGAGTCGCCGGTCGTCAAGCTTGATGTTGCCTGCGAGCGTTACGCGGACATCGGTACTGTCATGAGCGTACTCCTGAAGGATGGGGAGGGCCTTGGGGAAAACATTCCACCCCTCCTCGCCGTTTGGTTCCGATTTTGTCGCCCGCCATCGCAACTGGTAAAAGTTGACAAAGCCGCGGATTTTTTTCTTGTTGGAGGGATTCGCCTCGATAAACCCCTCGAACCGGTCCGTCAAGTTTTCCGCGCCGATCAACTCGCTCCGCATGGTTGCAAGTCCCGTACCTCCGGTTCGGACGTTCGTTACTTCCTCGGTGAAATCGGGGGTGAAATCCACTCCCGCCGTTTGCCCCTCGCCCCAGCCCAGACGGCCGCCGGTGCCGAGGCTTCGCCCGAAGGCCACAGCGCCACCGGGGATGCCCCAGCTCGCCTCCGCGCCCGCTCCCCCTGTCATGGCCCCGTAAAAGATGCTTCCTTCAACCCGGCTTGCCCGTCCGGAAGTTGCCCGATCGGAAGCCGTGGCCGGTGTTTGCTCGACGCGCGTCACCTGGGTCGGTTCGAACTTGATCTCGCGCGGCGTAAACGATTCCACGTACGATGGGACCTTGGTCACGGAGAACGACTTTGCCAGCTTCGGCGCACGCAACTCGAATTTCACCGGAGGTTGCACCAGGTCGTACTCTTTCCGTTCCACCATGACGCCCACCTCCGAAGGGGGGCGCTCTGTCGCCACATGGTACACGCCCGTAACGATTAAATGGGCAACCGCTGCGATCAGGAATGCAAGAGCGAAATACCTCTGGTAACCCTTCTTCCATGATCCGGGCGGGCGAAGCCCTATGTTCGTATTCTCCGGCATGAACCTCGCGGCGACCTCTTCTCTCCGTTAAGTGCTTCCATGGCGCCTCCTTCCCGCGCGGTGATCAACCGCCGGGAGGGCCTTTTAATTTTCCGCTTCAATCCAGCGTTTATGCATTTCCGCAAAAAACACAGCCGACCGGGCTGCTTCGATATCCTTCCACTCCCGGATGATCTCCTCAAATAACTCGAGGGCTTTTCGTCGTTCGCCCAGTTGCTCGTACGCCGATGCAATGTTGGTTTTGCATCCGTAGAGAATCTCGGAGCCGGGATACTTGTTCATGATCTTGGTCAGTTCTTCCGCGGCCACGGTCCAGTTCTTTGCATCGAAGAACGCCATGGCTGCTTCGTACTCACGGTACGCTTCAACCTGACCGAGGTCCTTGATGAGCAAGCGAGCTTCCTCGACGCGCTCATCGTTCGGGAACCGCTCAAGGAAGACCTGGTACGCTGTGAGCGCCGAATCGTACGATTTCTGGTTATAATAGTAGTCGCCGATGGTAAAGGCCGCATCGGCGGCAAGGGTCGTTTTGGGAAATCGCTCGATCAACCCGCGGAACGTCCCGAGCATCTGCCCCGTGTTTTGCTCCTGGTAATAGGACCATCCCTCATTAAACATGGCCTGGGGGGCAAGCGCGCTCTGCGGGTAACGGCGGTACACAAGACCGTACTCCCTGACGGCTTCCCCGAACCGGTTGGTATTGAAAAAAGCTTCCCCCAGTTGCATCTGTGCGTCCGCGGCATGCTTGGAGCCCGGGTACGCCTCGAGAAATGCCCGGAACCGCTTGACGGACTCGTCCGCTTGTCCCATGGAGTACAGGGAATACGCATGAAAGAACGCTGCATCTTCCTTGAAACGGCCCGAGGGAAATTGTTGAAGGTGGCTCTCGAACGCATCGGCGCTGTTCTTGAAATCGTCAGCTCGAAAATAAATCATCCCGAGCTGGAAAAAGACCTCTTCGAGATGCGTATTGGCGGGGAATCGTCCGGCTGCATCCTTTAAGACTGCGATCGCCTTCTCATGTTGCTGCAGGTTTCCATGCGAATTGCTCATCGTGACATAGGCGCGGACAGCCGATGCCTCATCTGCCGTGGAGGCGGCAAGCGCCCTGGTTCCCACCTCGATGGCTTTTTCGTATTCACGCGAACGGTAATGAAAATCGCTGAGCAGGGCGAGGGTGCGCCCCTTGTCGTTGTCCGATGCCGCTCCGGCAACAAGCTCGTTCAGGAGCTCCGCACCCTCTTTGTTCCTGTTGAGGCTTGCATAGCTGAAGGCCAGTTTCTCCTTGGCGGACGGCACCAGGGTTGGGAACACTTGTTGGAACACCCCCGACGCCAGGCAAGCCCTAAGGTCGCTTGCCGCTTCGTTGAACTTCTCCAATTCAAAAAGGACAAGTCCGCGCCCATACAGCGCCTGCACGCGCGTGTTCTCCGTAAGTTTCTTGTCTCCGATGATGCTTGTGAACTCTCCTGCTGCCGGATCCAGCTTATGCTGGGCCGTATACAACTCGGCACGGGCAAGACGGACGAATGGCGTAAAGTCGGACGAATCGGTTTTTGCGGAGACAAACGCTCTGGTGAGGAACTCTTCGGCCTCGGTGAATTTCTGCTGTGCCGCAAATGCCCGGGTCACCCGGGCGAAGGTAAATGGAAAATAGGGGGATGTCGGGGCGACGCGGGACAGCTGGGTGATCGACTGGTCGTGGTTGCCAAGACCGTAATAACTCAGACCAAGGAGGTAATGGATTTCACTCAGGTCGAGTTTGGAGGAATCCCCCACGGCCAGCAGTTCTTCAAAAATCGTGACCGCCTCCGGGTACTGACGCTCGTCGAAGTGGCTTTTCCCGATCTGGGTGCGGGCAAGCAACGCCTCGTTGGTCCCCGGTGCCAGCTTGATGACGGAGGCGAAGTCCTCACGCGACCCGGTATACTGTCCGAGGCCGAGCTTCGCAAGCCCTTTGTACATGACGAGCTTTGAGGCGTAATCGCTTCCCGGGAAGGCGAGCAGCGACGTATCTGCATACAGAAGCGTGTTCCCGTAGTTGCGGGCGTTATAGAAATTGCTGACCGTCAGGAACAATGCCTGTTCCAGGGGAAACGAGATTGCGGCCGCCTGCGCCGGATAGGCTTGCGTGTAAAACAAGTACTCTGTTGCGGCCTTCTCGTACAATTTTTGATCCTGGTAGGTGCGGGCGATTTTATACTGGAGCTTTGCCTGCAACGGCTTGTTGTTGAAGTTTGCATCGATGGCTTGCCGGAAGACAAGGATCCCTTCATCGAACCCTTTGACCCGCGCGGTATACTCCGCCATCTTGATATAGGTCGCTTCCACCAGCGTCGGCATCAACGCAAACGTGGCGATGACCTTCCGGTAGCTTTGAAGGGCCGCATCGAATTCCCCTTTTTGCTGATACGCATCCCCGATCTTCACCTGGGACTTTGCCACAAGCTCAAGGTTGGAGGCGTCGGCATCGCGCCCGGCCTGCGCTTCAAACAGGCGCCGGTCGCGGACGGCTTTCAACTCCACATTTTCCCACTCGGTGGACGCGAAGCTTTCGGGGCGATACGCTTCGATGACGCCGTTGAAGGCCGCGATCGCTTCATCCCATTTTTTCTGATCGAAGTAGTTCTGCGCGAGCTGATACCGGGCACGTGCGTCGAATTCCCCCTTGGGATATCCCGCGATGAGAGCGAGGAAGGCCGCGTTGGAGCTGTCGATCATGTTGCGCTCGCGGAATGCCCATCCGATGTCGTACCACGCCCTCGGCACGTGTTCATCCAGCGGGTGCCGTGCGATCAAGGCCCGTGCTTCTTCGATCGCTTTCTCATACTCCTTGCCGGCAAAGAACATCTCGTAAATCTGGTACTGGGCGAGAGCGGACAGGCGGGGGGAATCGCGCCGCTCTTCGACGATCCGGTAGTTCTCGATGCTTGCTTCCTTGTTCCCCTGGTTCCGGAGAGCATTCCCCTTTTGATAATAGGCGGCGGTCCGGACCGCCACATTCAGCTCGTCTCCGAGCAAGTTGACGCGCACGCTGTCGGATTCAAGGAACGTGCTCTCTGTGGAGATGATCCAATCATATTGCTCGATCGCCCGGCGGTAATCCCGCCCTGCATAGAAGTCCTGTCCGCTCTTAAAGCGCGTCTGCACTTCGATCGGCGTCGGGATAAAATACGCCGCGAGGGAAGCGGAGAGGACGATGATGATGATGGTTTTGTAATCCATAAGGAACAGAATTTTTTTCTTCGTGCCTTCGTGACTTTGTGGCACGTTATAGGTTTTCGTCCGAGTTTCTAGAACCCCGCGTAAATCGTCACGAAGATCAGCGATTCCTTTTTCTCGCGCAACCGTGGGTCGGGTTGGCGGGGGAATTTCCTCCCCGTCAATTTGTATCCCATGTCGATCACCACGTTATAGCCGCCGTATGCTGATTTGTTGCTCAACGTTACGGCAAAGGTGGTCCTGTTCTCATCCCGCTCCGGAAAACGGAGGTCCTTGATCTGGTAGTTGAACGAATTACCCGTTCCGGGAATCTGGAAGCCCTGGAAGCCAAAGCGAAGGTCGGTTCGGTCCGTCAGCCGGTAATCCACGCGGAAAATCGGCATCATTTCCTGAATATGGGTTTTGACGGCGTTCACCTCCACCACGGTATTGCCGATCTGTGCCTGTTCCCGTTGGACAATTTTCTGGGTCCGGACCTTCAATTGCGGGATGAGTGCAAGCTTGTTGTTGAAGAAACGGAAGGTGTAGTCGATTTTGTTGACGATTCCCATTTTGATGATGCGCCCGTCCGATTGTTCGTCCGGATTGAGCAGGATGCCGCGGTTGTCGCGCCGCGCAAGGCCTATCGCCGTTTGTTCATTGTGTTCGTACTTCATGTTGTTCTCGATCCGCAGGCCCGGGATCTGGGTGTACACGGTTCCGAGATACAATTGGTTCACAACACTGTTCCTGTACTCGAGCGGGTCGAAGACGAAATCGGGGGCGGCGGAAAGAATTGTCAGGGCGTTGACGAACTGGTACCCGTTGTTCGGGATGTTGTCCTCGACACGTTTCATGACGTAGAACAAGTTCATCCCGCCGAAGCGGGGTGTGTTGGCTTCGTACGTCCACCGCATATAATCGTTCCGGTTTTTTCCCCCCTGGGCAAAAGCCCGTTCCCGGATCGTCCCGAGCTTGATGTTCATGGACCGGATGATCTCGAAGCTCGCGAACAAGTGGTAGCCGTCAAGGTCGGGGTTGTACGAATAGTCGGGAAGAATATCGTTTTCCTGGTCGTCGATCACGCCGTTATTATTCCAATCGTCACCGTAGATGAAGAACGGGGGATCCGTGTAATACGTCAGGAAGTCCTGCACGTAGTCCGGGATGCCGTCCGAGTTGCGGTCGTCGTCCGGGATGCCGTCGCGGTCAAGATCCTTGCCGGGAAAAATTCCCGCATCCGGGCGGCGGATGATATCGCCGAGGCCGATCAACTCGTTGGTGTTCTGCCGGTAGCCGAGGAGGAACGGATCGCCGAACCCGGGAATGCCAAGCCGGTGGTTGTAGTTGACCACGTCACCGTTCCGAATGTCGGGTTGGGGCCGGACATTGTAGTGATAGAACCCATCCTCCCATCGGTCATTATCGTCGTTGTCGTCGACGAGCGAGTAGACGGCGCCGCCTGCCTGCCCGGGGATATATTCGCCGGGGAGACTGGAAATGGGGGATGACGATGAAGTAAGATCAAATCCAAGAAAATCAGGGGCAATGGGGGTATTCAACGGTCCATAGTAGCTGTTGTCCATGGTATACAGGTTCAGCATGCTTGAATACCGGGGGTTGATGCTGTAGCGCTCTCCTCCCAGCGTCAGGCGGCCGACCTTCTTTGTCCCGCGAATGTAATAGCCCCGACCGACGTCTTCGAACATCGCCCCCTGGCCGATCGGGTACTTCAGAAACTCCAGGCTCCGGACAAACTCCCCCTCAATATTAAAGCCCTGCCAGTTCAGCTTGAAGTTCATGCCGTACACCGCCATCCCGCTCACGAGGCCGTATGAAAAGAAGACCACCCGCTTGTTGGATCCGTCTTTCACGTTTCCTTCCGCCTGCACCATGGTGCGAAACGTCGTCGGGACGGCGAGACTGCCGATCACGATGCTGTCCGCATGGGAGCGGAACCCGCCGGTATCATACTCATCAACATTATTGATCCAGTCATGGCCCGCGGTGATCTTATAATCATTGGAAAGGATAACGCTAAAATCGACAGAGTTCACGCCGGCCGGAATGACGTAAGCAAAGGTGACGTTGTAATCGAGGTCCCGCCGATCACTCTGGACCTGTACCGGGTACCGTGCGATGCGCGTTCCGCCGGAACGGGCGGCATAGTGAACGTAGTCGGTCTGGCTCACCGTGTCCCGCTGGGGATACGTACCGACATAGACCGGCTCGAAATCCTTGATGGCCCAGTACTGGATCGGGAAACGGATGTCAACCCGCTGCGCATCGGGGGAGCGGCCGTTGATATTGGTGATGGGGTGCACCTTGCCGTTGATGTGGATCTGCGGCGGAGCGAAAATGAGGGGGCCGGAATTATCGCCCGGCGAGTTGTCATGGACGCGGACAAAGATCACGCGCGGCACTGCGTTGGCGGGTACCCCGCGCAGTGAAATATCCTTGCTGTCGAGCGAGCTTCGGCGCTGGTGCTGGTTGACGTACGTCGCGCCCACGGTAAGGATGTCCCCGATGTCGGTCTCGAAGTGTCCCCCCAGCAGGTAGGTCGTCCACTCACGCACGCGCCGCACCTGTTGCGACGAGGTGAGGACAATCTCGGGATTCATGCGAACGGGGTCGGAGATACGGGACGCGACGACACTCCCTCTATATTTGGTGGTGGACGCATCCCATCGGATACCGTTGAACCGGGCTTTATCAAGCGTGAGCGAGGTGAACTTGGTCCGGATGGCATCACCGATCATCAGCCGGCTCGACAACCCGCCGTAGGAGTCGTTCAGAACGACGAGGTTGGAAAAATAAGAACTGTAAAACCGGGACTTGCTCAGGTTGCTGATCGGGATGTCGAGAAGCTGAAAATTGGCTGGCCGTTGTTCTTCGCTCAACCCGAAGACCGTTACACCGTCCACTAGGAAGTTGCCGAAATTGTCATAGAATTTCCGGCGGAGGAGTACGGAACTATAGTTCTCATAATTCCTCCCCGAGTAGTTTTGATATGTGCCTTTTTCCTGGTCGTTCGAAATAAACTGCGCCCGGAGCTCCGTGGGGATGGCCAGGGGGAGTGCGAGGAGAAGCAACAGGGAGAGAAACGGACGTTTCATACGAGTGCGATCGGGAAATGGTTAAAATGAATAACGCAAGGATACGTGATGCGTGCCTGAGAGGTAGAGCAACTCGGTCTGGTGCGCGAAAGCGTAATCGAGTATGAAGCCGGAAGTCATCAGGCCGAATCCTCCGCTGACATCCCCTTGCCTGGCCGGGGATTGAACTCCGCCTCCGCCGAACCGGACGATGACCTGGAACGGTTCGCCGAAGGCGGCCGATTTCACCGCCACGATCTCCGTCCCGATTCCAATCCGTTTGACGTCGCCGGCAACGGTATAATGGAGCGTGACGGCATAATCGTACACCCGGGACACATAGGTCGCCCCGGCCGCCATTTTGAAATCGAGCTTTCCGTCATCCGAACCGTTCCTGGCAATCGACGGCTGGGTCACATCGCCGAAGAAGATGCCGAAACGGACATCGTTCTCCGGGACGATATCGCGGATCAACGACTGGGCGCCGACATCGAACGAAAGCGTCACATTCGACATCCCCTCCTCCGGCACGGCATGCCGTCCGGTGGGAGGAGGGGTGGACCAATGAAGGAGCTTCACGCTGCCGCCGACGGAAAGAAATTCGAATAGTTCCTGACCATACGTGCCGACAAGCTCGTTCTCCTTCCAGGCGTTGGAGGAAAAGGATTTCAGGCCGATACCCAGGTTTCCCACCAACCCCAGGTTTGCAACGGCGCTCCCTGAGACATAGCCGACCTGATCGTCGGTGATTCCGCTGAAGAGTTGCGTGTAGGAGGTTGCAATGGTGAGCGAGTTCAGTGATGCGATGCCGGCCGGGTTCGAGAAGAGCACGTTCGGATCGTCTGCAAAACTTACCAGCGAGCCACCCAGCGTGACGGTGCGTGCACTGATCGGGAGTTTGGAAAACCCACCCGCATGGGACTTGCTCCCGGCAACGAGCAGAACGAAGACAAGAACGACAATGCGATGCTTCATACTCAGTAGGCGATTGAAAGTGTTTTTGTGACGACGGCGGGTTCCAGGCCGTCGACCTCCACAATGATTTGATACAGATACAGACCAGGAGGGAGGAGACGACCGTTGTCATCCCGCCCGTCCCAGGGGATTGCATTCTGTTCGACATAGGCCTGGGCGGTCGATTTCGTATCCAGGAGAGTCTTGACGAGCCTGCCAGTCACGTCGTAAATCTTGACCTGGACGGGGCGCTCCTCCGTCAGGTTGGAAACGAAGAAGTTGAAGTACGTCTGGTCGTTCTTTCCGTCGCCGTTCGGGGTGAAAGGGTTCGGATCCGTGTGGGCGTCGACAATGATCTTCTCAGGAACTCCCACCGCAGCGAGGGTCCAACTCTCCTGGTTGTTCGAGACCGTGGCATCCACCCGCTGCGGGTTTGTCGGGTTCTGGCGCGAAATGGCCACGGAAGGGAAGACGGTTTGCTCAAGGAACGGCGTAAACCGGAACCCAACCACCACGGTGGCGTTGAAATTAATGGTGCTCCCGAACCCCACCACGACCTGTCCGGCGCGGAGGGAGACATTGAACGGGATGTTCAGCTCGTTCACGGTGACGTTGTTGACGACAAGCGGGACATCGGTGAAAATGATGATCGTGTCGACACCGGTACTGCGCGAGTTCTGCTCCACGGTGACCCGGTACTGGAACTCTCCTTCCTTCAGGATCGGAGCCGATTGGGGCTCGACTGCCGCCGTTGCTTTGCTTGCCACGAGGAGCGTGTCGAAAGTGATCTTCACTTCATCGAGGCGCGGGGTCGCGATCGTGAACGTGTACAAATTAACGCGGTATTGCATGTACCGCCGGGGTTCATAAACCGTAAAGAGCGAATTTGGTTCCGTCACTTCATCGCTCCAGGGGCTCCAGTTCGCATTCACATTCGGGGTGCTCCCGGTCCGTACCTGCATGCGGATGGCGGTTCCGGCGGGGATGTCCCCGCCCCAGGCGGCCCTGTTCCAGTTCACGGATTGACCGGCGTCGCGCACGACGGAGGTGAAGTGCCCTTCGGAAAGATAGCCGGTGCCGTACACCTCGATCTCGCCAAAGGTCGTCGAGAACGGGTTCGTCAACGACGGGTCCTGCTTTTCCACGCGGATCAGCACATAGCGTGCGGTGTCGACCTCAAAGAAGTCATCGGTGTTGGCACGCTCGTTGTCCACCACCTGCTTGACCCTTCGGAAAGAAAGCGTATCAAGGCCGGTGAAAATGGAATATCCACGGATCCGGAAATTGATGCTGTTATTGGGGAAGGTTCGGATCACAACCCGGTTCACCGCGCGCACCGCCTGCAGATCGATCCGGATGAGGGTCTGTTCCTGCCCGGGGAGGAGCTCGAAGAACGAGTTTGCCGCAACCCTTCCGTCGATCATCAGCGAAGGATTGCTGGCGGTCGGGTGCGTTGAAACTTTCAAGGGGTCGGGGTTCGCATAGCGGACCACGATCTCCTTATTCAAGGCAAGATTGGTGTTCGTCCCGGTCTGGAGGATGATCCGGTCCGGAATCGTGATCAAATCCACGTCGACCGTGTTGGCGGTATCCTGGATGCTTCGGAACGAGGTGTCGCGAAACTCAAGTTGGGCCTGTGCCATTTGGGCGGCAAGCAGAACGAACATGCCGACGAGGCTCCATGGGCGTCCCCCGGACAACGACCCCATGATCCGGTATCCCTGATGAACGTTGTTGTTGAACGACATACTTACGCTTCTTCTTCCTTGCCGTGGTTGAGTGTTCGTTGTGAGTAGAGAAGCAGGCCGCGGAAAATGCCGAACAGAAGGAGCACAATGCCCATCATCGTCCGAAGCCGGGAGGGAGTCTGGGGATTCAAGACAAACCCCATCAACACCAGACCTCCCAGGATCAGCATGCCGACCATGGTGCAATACCCGAACGCCCTGCGAAACGTGATCTCCTTCATGGAGTCGTGGCCACCACCTCCCCGATTATTTTTTTATCCTGGTCGAGGAGGGGAGCAATGCTAAAACGTGTGACATTGGTAAGGTTCAGTTCGTCGATCATTCGGACCATCGAAGCATATTTACTCTTTCGGTCCATCTTGATGAGCGTGATCATGGTCGGGTTCGCGTTGGAACGCTCGGTCAGGAACCCCTTGAGCTCCTCCCATGCGAGAGGTCGGGGAGAGTCGGTGCCGAAGTTCCAATAGATCGAACCCTGTTCCGTCACGCGCAACAACAGGAGACTCGCCTCGGTGATCTCTCCCTTGGATTCGCTCGGCGGGAGGTTGATCTCCATCACCTGGGGCAGACCGAAGGTCGTCGTGAGCATGAAAAAGGTCAGAAGGAGAAATGCCACGTCGACGAGCGGCGTCATGTCCAGTTTGACGCCTACACGACGCTTCTTTTTTCGTTTCCCCTTTTTCCCGTGTTGTCGACCACCGCCTAAGTCAACGGCACCCATAGGTTACTCGTCTCTCGATAATTCTGTGACTAGCTCGAATCGCGCAATGTTTGCCTTCTGAAGCGCGTTCATGACATCCTCCGCCGGACCGTACATCGATTCTTTGTCCCCCTTGATCACCGTTCGCAGTTTCGGATTAACCGAGCGCGCTTCCTGCGCGAGCGAAGGGAGTTCCTCCAGCGTTACCGGGATGGACTGTTTGAGTTTGTTCTGTTCCCCAAACAACTGCGCCCGTAGTTGCTGGGAGTCGACACCGAGGAAGATCTTGCCGTCGGGACTGAAGGTGATGGTCATAACATCAGATTCTGGAAGCTTGTACTTGGCGTGCGAGGAGGGGAGGTTGATCTCGACTTCTTCGAGAGGTTTGAACTTCGTCGTAAGCATGAAAAACGTCAGAAGGAGGAATGCGACGTCCACCAACGGAGTCATGTCGAGACTGACTCCAACCCGTTTTTTCTTGATTCTGCCCATGAGGGATCCACCGTCCTTACGATTCTTCGGTATCGGCGCTGAGAATTTCCATAATTTCAAAGACCGTTTCGTCGAGCATGAAGGTGAGACTGTCCACCTTGTTGACGAAAACGTTGTACGCAACAATGGCCATGATTGCGGCAAAGAGCCCCCCCGCCGTATTGATCAGGGCCTCGGAGATTCCAAGCGAAAGTTGCACCGCATCCGGCGCACCGGTGGAAGCAAGCGCCTGGAAAGATCGGATCATCCCAAGAGTGGTGCCGAGCAATCCGACCATCGTGGCGATGGAAGCGATCGTTGAGATGGCGATGAGGTTTTTTTCCAGGAGCGGCGTTTCAAGCGCCGTCGCTTCCTCGATAACCCGTCGCACTTCGGCAATCTGTTTTTCGTGAGAAAGACCCTTCTTTTGGGCAAAGAGATATCGGTCAAACGCCGCACGCAGGACGTTGGCACATACGCCGCCTTGTCGTTCGCACATACTTATCGCATCCTCATATTTCCTGGCCTGGACAGTGTCCACGATGTCTTTGAGGAACTTCTGAAGGGAATGCTTTCCCTCCGCCTTCCGCAGTGAAAGCGTCCGCTCGATGATAAATGTCATGACCATGATCGAAAGCGCGATAAGGCCGATGACGATATAACCGCCGTCTCGGATGAATTGCGGCAGCATGAAGAAATAAATAACCGCGGAAACGACCATCGACAGGACGAGCAGAGAGATGGTAAAGACCGATTGCTTCATAGAGAAAGGCTCCAAATGACTGGGGGTGTGAACAGGCGCGCGGTGATATGCAACTGTTGTACCGGGGCAGGACCTAACGCTCTACCGAAATGATGTTACACGTATTTGGAAACAATTGCAACTGAAAATTCCCCACGAACAAAGGGAGATATCGCTTTTTTAGGAAAAGGGATTCGCATTATTCCGAAGACCGCATATGCTCGCGAGGCTCCTCCACTGGCAGGAGCAGCAGCAGTCCTGTCAGCAACAACAACCCGACCGAGAGGATGGCGACACGCTGGTTGAAATTGGAGGAGATGAATCCAAAAACGGCAGGCCCGACAATAGCAGACGCCTTTCCGAAAAAAGAATAAAATCCGAAGAACTCAGTCTTTTTTTCAGCGGGGATGATCAGGGAGAAGAGGCTGCGGCTCGTCGATTGAGACGAACCCATCGCAACGCCGGCCAGCATTCCCAGAAGATAGAATACCGTCTTACTTTCGGTAAGGTAGGCGATCACGGTGATACCCAGCCAGAGAAGAAGAGAAATGTTCAGGATTTTCTTATGGCCGAACTTGTCGGCAAGGATGCCGAAACTCGACGAGCCGAGGATCGCTGTTGTCTGTACGATGGCGAAGAAGATCACGATTTCCGTGGCGTCCATCTTCAACGTCTCATAGGCAAAGATCGTCGAAAAGACAATGATCGTATTCACCGCATCGATGTAGACAAAATAGGAAAGGAGGAAGCGGCCCACATTTCTGTAACGGGGGAACTCCTTCAGGGTGTTCCAGAGCAGGCGGAAGCCGCTGGCGAACAGAGCGGGAGTAAGGCGTTCGTGCCGCTGCCGTTCCGGAACCAGAATGAGGAGTGGAGTGGCGAAAAGGGCGAAAAAGGCTGCCGCAATGAGAAATGTAATCCGGACGTTTGCCGCGTTCTGCAGGTCAAACCCCCCGGCGAGGAATGGGAATGAGACGGCGAGTGTGACAAGCGATCCGATGTACCCCATGGCGAATCCGTACCCGGAGACGCGACCATAACTCCGCTCGGTAGTAATTTCGGGAAGGAAGGCATCGTAGAACACCAGTCCGGCTTCAAAGCCGATGTTGGCGAGGATCACCAACAGCATCCCGGGGATGATCATCCCTGCTTCCACGAAAAACAACCCAATGGTTGCGCCGATGCAAAGTGCGGTAAACAGAAAGAGAAACTTTTTTTTCCCTGCGCCGGAATCGGCCACCGCGCCAAGCACGGGGGAGAGCAGGACGACGCACAGCATCGAAATGCTGAACGACGATCCCCACAGAAAGTCCGCCTGGGGGTCCGAACCGGTGACAATCGTTCTGAAATAGATGGGATAAACGACGGTGAGGATGATGACGTAAAACGCCGTGTTGACGAAGTCGAACAACGACCAGGAAAAAATTTGTGCCCTGGTGGCGGGGCGCTTCTCGCGGTCGGTACGCGGTTCCGTCATGCGATCGGCTTCTTTTTCGTGGAGGTCTCGAGCAACCCGCGACCGGTTTTCTTCACCCGGTCCCCTTTCTTCAGGTCGGCAAGAATGGAATCCAGCACGCCGTTCACAAACTTGTCGCTTTTTTCCGTGCTGTAGCGCCGGGCGATTTCAATCGCTTCATTAATCGAGACTTTGGGGGGAATATCTTCAAAATAGAGAAGTTCACAGATTCCCATGCGGAGGATGATCCGGTCGATCACCGCCAGCCGGTTGAACTCCCAGTTGGCCACGCGTCCCTTGATCAAGGCATCAAGCTCCCCCTTGACCTCGATCGTTTTCAGGATGAGCTGTTTGGCAAGCTCGAACACCTCCGGTTCTTTCTTCAGCGGGGCGACAATATGCTCCAGGATCAGGTCGACCGATTCACCGGAGAGCTCATGGGCATACAATGCCTGGAGCACCTTTTCCCTGATTTGTCTGCGTTTAATGGACATGGATTCGTCTGGACTCGTTTCTTGCGGGACCGGTCAGCGACCGGGCTCGGAGGTTGATCAGCGTGCTCTGTTCCCGTGTTCCATGATTTGTTCCGGGATCAGCGATATTCGGATCGAAGAAGCTTGAGGATGCCGGTCGACAAGCACGCGTGCATGGAACACCGACTGAATGTTCGATTCCGTTAGAACGTCTTCCGGTGTACCCAACGCAACGATCGTCGATCCCGCCGCCCGCCTTTGGAAGGGTCTTCTTTCCCTTCCATCGGCAGATTCTCCGGCAGGGCCCGGATCCGGATGCTGCGGGGCAAGCAGCATGATCCGCTTGCTGAAGGTGGCAGCGAGATTGAGGTCATGGGACACGGAAAGAATGGTCAGGCCCTTCTCGTGTTCGCGACGGAGGATTTGGAAGATATCGATCTGATGAGCAATATCCAGATGTGCGTTCGGCTCGTCGAGCAACAAGATCCTGGGTTGTTGGCAAAGGGCCCGCGCGATCAGGACGCGTTGTCGCTCCCCGCCCGAGAGAGCAGTTATCGGCTTCATCGCCAAATGGTCAATATCGACAAGACTCATGACAGCGTGGGCAAGCTCGATGTCGTTCGCCCCTTCGAATCCGAACCGGCTGAGGTAGGGGGAGCGTCCCATCAGCACGACTTCAAGAACGGTGAACGGGAATACCCAGAGCCCGTCCTGGGGAACATACGCGACTGTCCGGGCGATGTCGCTGCGACGGAGGGTGTTCAAAGGTCGGTCCCCGAGCGAGATGTTCCCTTCTCCCGGCAGAAGAATCCGGTTCAGCAGCTTCAGAAGAGTGGATTTGCCGGAACCGTTCGGTCCGAGCAGGCTGAGAAAATCGCCCGAAGGAACGTCGAAAGAAACATCGCGTAACACGGGAAGATCGTGGTAGCGGAAAGCAATGTGATCGACGCGAAGGTTCATGCGGGTGGTTTGAGAGAACATGATCGAGCGAACAGGACGGCAGTACTTCTCACCGGGAAAAAGTGTTGATCAAAATAGGCAAAAAAGGAATCGGCTGCAAGTCAACTCTGAGGCTCTTGACATCAATGTGCGTTCATGGTATATTGGCGTAGTTCTTTTTATGTCAGTTGTTGTTTTTCCGTTAGGGGTGTCGCGTCGCTTCAGAGTGACGCGGCTGAGAGCAAACCCTTCGAACCTGAACTGGGTCATACCAGCGAAGGAAAACGGAAAATGGTGTATCAAAGCCGTTTTCCATGCTCCTTCGGAAAACGGCTTTTTTTATTTCAAACGGATGGAGGGAGAGAACCATGAGAAAAATATCATGCATCGCTGCGTTGTGTCTTTTCGGATTTTCCTTCGGTGCGGCGCAACCGGGGAGTATTACCGGGAGCGTGTTCGAAGGAGGGACCAAACGTCCGCTGGAATCGGCAAACATCCTGCTTCAGGGAACTTCCTTGGGAACAACCTCCGACAGCGCAGGACAATTCCGGATCGATCATCTCCAACCGGGAGGCTACCGGGTGCAGGTGAGTTTCGTCGGCTATCGGACCAGGAGGCTCGACGTGATCGTGGGAGCGGGAGAAACGGTTTCGTTGGAGCTGGGACTGGAGCCGACGGTTCTGCCCGGCCAGACGATCGTGATTTCGGCCACGCGGGCGAGGGAGAGGGAGAACCCGGTGGCGTTTGCCACCCTGACGGCCGCCGACCTGAAAGAGCGGTACTCGACGCAGGACATCCCGCAACTTCTCTCGGAGCTTCCTTCCACCACGTTTTATTCCGAGAATGGAAACGGGATCGGCTATAACTATCTCAATATCCGCGGTTTCGACCAGCGACGGATTTCCGTCATGATCAACGGGATCCCCCAGAACGACCCTGAGGATCATAACGTGTACTGGCTGGATTTTCCCGACCTTGCGGCGAACCTGGAGGATATGCAGGTGCAGCGCGGAGCGGGGAGCGCCTTTCATGGCCCCCCCGCAATCGGCGGCTCCGTGAATTTGATCACTTCGACCTTTGCCCGGACTCCCGGCATCGAACTTTCGCTCGGATCCGGAAGCTTTACTACTCGCAAATATTCCGTTGCGGTCCAGTCCGGACTCGTGCAAAACAAGTACCAGGTGTACGGGCGCCTCTCACGCATCACAACGGAGGGATACCGCGAACGCTCGTGGGCCGATTTCTCGAGTTACTTCCTGGGTGCGGTTCGGTACGATGAGTCCATGACCACGCAGTTCAACTTTTATGGCGGACCGGTAGCCGACCACCTGGCCTACTACGGAATCTCAAAATCGGAGGCCTATTCCTCCGACCCCGGGATTCGCCGGCGCAATCCGATCGCCAGGCCGGAGGAGATCGAGAACTTCAGCCAGCCGCATTACGAACTCCTCCATGAATGGCGCGTGGATGAGAGGATCACGCTGAACAATGCGATCTTTCTCGTCACCGGTGAAGGGTTTTTTGATTACGACGGATCGTGGGCACCGTATTCCTATTACCGGATCACCAGGGAAAATGGGTTCAACGTTGTCGGCGATCCGGAGGATCAGTATATCCCGAATGCGCTGATCCGTGCCTACGTCCGCAATACCCAGTACGGCTGGTTGCCGCGGGCGACGATCGAACACAACGGTGGTGCGTTGACGGTCGGTGCCGAATTCCGTAGTCATCGTTCCGTTCATTGGGGAGCTTTGCGCTGGGGTGAACAACTCCCCCCGGGGGTTACCCCCGACTATCATTATTATGAATATGAAGGGGCGAAGGATATCGTTTCGGTGTACGCCCATGAAATGGTTCCACTCTCACCCGGCTTGATAGCGCAGCTGGATCTTCAATATGTTTTCAACCGATATCACCTGCGAAGTGAGAAGTACCTCGGTACGGAATTTTCTGTCCCGTACCACTTTCTGAACCCGCGCTTTGGTTTGAATTACAACATTACAGAGAAGCTGAATTTTTACACCCAGGTCTCCCGGACCTCACGCGAGCCGCGGTTGAAGAACCTCTATGACGCCGCTGAAGCGAGCACGCCCGCGTCATGGGGCGCGGTGACACCGCAGTTCGAAACGACTCCCGGTGGTCAGCATGATTTCAGTCGCCCCTTGGTGAAACCCGAAAAGCTGACCAGCATGGAGATCGGGGCGGGCTACACCGCCGGCAGTCTTCGTGTCGGAGCCAACGTCTATTATATGGACTTTACCGATGAGATCATCAAGAGTGGACAACTGGACCGTTTTGGCCAGCCCGTCACCGGGAATGCCGAAAAGACCCTTCATCAGGGGATTGAACTTACAGCGGCGACGCACCTCCTTGACGGACTCGAACTCTCCGGAACCATGACGGTGAGTCGGAACCGACTGACAAAGTACACAGTGTACGACGGCGGCACGCCGGTTGCCCTGAACGGCAACGCGATCGCAGGCTTCCCCGATTTCCTTGCCAATGGCCGCGCAACGTATCGCGCAGGAGCCTGGATATCAACACTTTCGTTTCAGCATGTCGGGGCTTTTTCGACGGATAATTTTCAGAACCCGGGGACCGGTGCAACCGATCCCGGCCGTACGGTCGATGCGTATACCGTCCTCCATGCGTGGCTGTCATACCAGATCCCGGTTTCGTTCGCACAGGAACTGGAGTTGAGGCTCCAGATCAACAACCTCTTGAACAAGATCTATGCAGGCCATGGTGAGGGGGATGATTTTTTCCCCGCGGCAGAGCGGAATATCTTTGCTTCGATCCGTTTGAAGATGTAGATTGAACGGCAGTGCCCGACGCAAGGGGGGCGACCGCGAAGGGATCCACCGCTCCACAACTTCTATGACAAAGTTCCCGGCATGGTCAAACGCGCACTCATCATAGCCAACGGCGAGCCGCCGAAGAAGAGCCTGCTGCAGACCCTCGCCCGGGAATCGGACTTCATCGTTTGTGCGGACGGCGGGGCCAACACGGCGCTCAAGTTCGGTATCATTCCCCACGCAATCGTGGGAGACATGGATTCCATCCATGCCGAGACGCTCTCGAAGTTTCGCACCGTGCCGCAATATGCCGACACCGACCAGGAATCGACGGACCTTGAGAAAGTGGTAACGTGGACCATCAGGGAACAGTACGATCACATCACGGTCGCGGCAGGATTGGGAAAACGCATGGACCACACCGTCGGGAACCTCGGGGTCATGGCGAAGTTTTATCCCGACGCCGTTATTCGTTTTGTCGATGACCTCGGAGAACTCTCTTACGTCGGCAGCAAGACCGAATTCGAGGCCGAGATCGGTTCAACGGTTTCACTCATTCCTCTCAACCGCTGCGAAGGAATCACCACGGCCGGATTGAAGTATCCCCTGACGAACGAACGGCTGGAGCTCGGGTTTCGCGATGGCACCAGTAATGAAGTGATTTCCAATCCCGTCCTGATTGTCGTTAAAAAAGGGCACCTTCTCCTGTTTCGGCTGCACACCGGACCTCACTGAGCTTCCACGATGGTTTCCCTCTCGCTTGTTGATTCCCTGCTGATCGGCCTCTATTGCGTGGCGGTCGTGTCTGTCGGATTCCGTGCCGCGCACAGGCGGAAAACGGGCACGGATGATTTTTTGCTCGCCGGGCGAACACTGACGCTCCCGATGTTTGTCGCGACGCTTGTCTCCACTTGGTACGGAGGGATTCTCGGGGTCGGGGAATTCTCCTACAACTTCGGCCTCTCCAACTGGGTCGTGTTTGGCCTGCCGTACTACTTCTTTGCGCTCCTCTTTGCGCTCGTGCTTGCCAAACGCATCCGCGCCACAAACCTGTACACGATTCCCGACAAGCTCGAAGCCTCGTACGACCGGAAGACGGCACTCCTCGGAGGTGTACTCACCTTCATTCTGGTGACCCCCGCGGCCTATGTATTGATGCTGGGCATCCTTGTGCAGTTGATGGTGGGTCTCGACCTGGCAACAAGCATCCTGCTCTCCACGTCTCTCACCGTGTGTTATCTCTATGCGGGCGGATTCCGGTCCGATGTCTGGGCAAATGCTTTCGAGTTCGTCATGATGTTCCTAGGCTTTGCGATGATTCTGCCGTTTGCCTATGCCCAATTCGGAGGGTTCGATTTCATCGCCTCTCACGTCCCGCCCCTCCACCTGACATGGCATGGCGGCAACACGTGGCAGTACATGACCGTCTGGTTTTTCATCGCCTTGTGGACGCTCGTTGACCCGGCTTTTCACCAGCGTTGTTACGCCGCAAAGGATGGCGCGACGGCACAACGCGGGATTTTGGTATCGATTCTCTTCTGGTTCTGCTTCGACTTCATGACAAGCACGGCGGGATTGTATGCCCGGGCAGCGCTGCCGGAACTGGAAAAACCGCTCTTTGCCTACCCGATGCTTGCGGAATTGACCCTGCCAACGGTGGCAAAAGGGCTCTTTTACATCGGCATGCTGGCGACGATCATGTCCTCTCTCAGCAGTCTTATGTTTCTTTCGGCAACGACGATCGGGAAGGATATTGTGGGAAGGTTACGGTTGGATACAAAGGAATTGACGGCTTATGCGGTGCCTGAGCATGGTGCCGTCAACCGGTGGACGAAGATCGGCCTGTTTATCAGTTCCGCGTTCGCCATTGTGCTCGCGCTCGCGATCCCCTCTGTAGTGAGCATTTGGTACACGGTCGGCACATGCATTATTCCCGGCCTCCTCGTCCCCGTGATCGCGGGTTATTTCGAGCGGCTGCGGATCTCCGCACCATATGCGTTTGCAGCGATGTTGTTCGGCTGGCTGACCTCAACCGTGAGCCTGATCGTTGGCATGCTCAATACGAGCAGCGGCACCCCGGAGTATCTGTTCGGCATGGAACCGATGTATCCCGGACTGCTTGTATCATTGAGTATCTGGGGAGCCGGGCGGATGTGGGGGAGGAAGGAAACGGCGTAGAAAACAGTACAGGCGAAGAAATGCCTCTTCGCCTGTACCTTGATCCTGGTTCATCCCTTCTTTGCTCTCTCGCTCATTAAGGCAAGCACATTCTGATCCGGATCTTTAAAGAACGCCATCCACACCTCGCGGTCCCCGAGGTCTGCCACCATGTGTGGAGGGGCGATGAAGTGCACTCCTCGTTGAGCCAGGGTTTCGTGCGCTGATGGCAGATCCGTCACACTGTAATAGACAACGGATGATGGATGATCGAACTCCGGCCCTTCGGGAATACCGAGATAGAGCCTGATCCCGCCGCAATTAAAGAACGCCATCTTCGGGGCCTGAAACAGAAAGTGCATGCCGAGCACATCGCGATAGAACGCGACCGCCCTGTCGATATCATGAACGATGATGGAGATTTGCCCTATTTGATCGAGCGAGAACATGAGATCAGTGGCTCCCGGTTTGGATAAGGGAAAAGACCCCCTCTACTTGGTGTCGAGGATCAACGGCAGGCCATCTTTCCCGGCGCCGATAACGACAATTTTGGCATTCGGAGAACTGGCAAGCTTCTCCGTGGCTTCGATCCCTTTCCACCGCAAGAGTTGTTCACTGATTCCCTTGGCTACGATGTTCTGAAAGTCGGAGATGCCCTGCGCCTCGATCCGTTTCCGCTCGGCTTCCTGTTTTTCCTTCAACAGAACAAACTGCATGCGCTGGCTTTCCTGGTCGGCACGGAGTTTCTCCTCGATCGCCCTCGAGAGGTCGGGGGGGAGGCCCACGCGGCGAAGCGGTGTTGCCTCAACCGTAATTCCCCTGGGCTCGACCATCTTTTCAAGATCGTTCAAAATAGCCAGTGTGAGAAGCTCGCGTTCCGAGGTGTACAGGGCCCTCGCATCGAAGGCTGCCGTGACGCCGCGTGCGACGGATCGGAAGTTGGGCTCAAGAATAATTTGAACGTAATTCTCCCCGATGGTTTTATACGTTTCTGCAGCCTTATCGGGATTCAAATGAAAGAGTGCGCTTAGCTCGAGCTGCACGGTCAATCCCTCCTTCGACGGAACATCCATGACCTCCTTGATCTCTTGCGTTTTCACGGAAAACTTGATCACGCGCGCGAGCGGATTGACAAGGTTGATGCCGGCTTTGAGGGTATTGTCCGAAACCGTTCCGAAGAAATCCACGACACCGACATTTCCCGCCGGAACGACCGTGAAGATCTGGGATAGCGCGATGAGCAGGAACACGCCAGCCAGCATCCCGGCGAATGTGGACGACGAACGGCCGAGCGGCGTGCCGAAGTTCGCGCGTTTGCGCGCGGTGTTCCAAACAACGATCGCGCCGATGGCGATAAACAGAGCAAGTAGAAATACCATAAGCTCCTCCTTTGATTGTGCAAACCCCGATGGACGGGGTCATGCGGTGATGGAAAGTCTTTGACGAGTCGGTGAAGGACAAGCACTGTCCGATTTCTCTCCCCTTCCATTGGATCGCCCGACCGCCGGGAGAGAAGTGTGGGAACTGGGATTGCTGTTCTTCTGACTTTGAGCAATGCCGGAGACGTGGTTAACTTACTGTTTTTTGGGTTGGGGAGCAATGAAAACAGGAGCGGTCCGGAGGGCTGGATTGAAGCGCATTCTTATCCATGGAACCGGTCAATACACATCGCGTATTTCAGAAGATCATCCCCGGGAGCGCTCCTTTGAGTCGCGGGCTAATTTTTGTATTTTGACTCCACGAAAGGAGACACCATGATCAAGACAGCGATTGAAGCTGCCGTGGAGGCGGGGCGGTTCCAGAAAATGAGCGTCGGGAAGTTCAAGCATGTTGAACAAAAACAAGGACAGGAAACCAACCTTGTGACGGAGATCGATAGGAAATCGGAAGAGATCATCATCACGAAAATCAAACGACGCTACCCTCATCACGATTTTCTCGCGGAGGAGTCGGGGAGCCACGAAGTGTCATCGGAGTATCGTTGGATCATCGACCCGCTGGATGGGACGCTGAACTTCACGCACGGCTTTCCGGTCTTCTGTGTTTCCCTCGCCTTGGAGGTCAAAGGGGAGATCGTGCTCGGCGTTGTGTACGATCCGAACGGGGATGAACTCTATCGTGCAGAGAAAGGAAGGGGTGCACTTCTCAACAACAAGCCGATCCATGTCTCAACCACGCGAAAGCTCATCGAGAGCATGCTGGTGACCGGGTTTCCGTACAGCATCAAGAGTAATCCGGACAACGCCGTCCAACACTTCAATAACTTCCTCATGGAAGCGCAGGCCATCCGGCGCCTGGGATCCGCCGCGCTCGATTTGTGTTATGTTGCCGCAGGCAGGTTTGACGGGTTCTGGGAGGTTGCTCTCCACCCATGGGATATGGCGGGAGGGGTTTTGATCCTTGAAGAAGCGGGGGGAAAGTACACTGATTTCCGCGGATTCCCCACAACGATCTACCACAAACAATTGCTGGTGAGCAACGGCGTGATACACGATCAGATGGTCGATGTGTTAAAAAGGGGGCAGGCGTAGCTGGTTGTCAAAAAACCTTTTCTCTTTGCCACAAAGAACACAAGGAACGCACAGAGAAGGTTTTTGAAAGAACAAGGTGAAGGATTTCTTCAAAATAATTTTGCGCTCTCTGTGTTCTTTGCGGCATTTTCCATCAAAAGGCCATAAGAGAACACGGCGGAGCCTTTGCCACCTCCCGTGCGGTAGAGGTTGAAGGGCTCCTCCCGTTAGATTTTCTGCACCAAGTCGAGTGCGATCATCACCATGATCACGGCCATGCCCAACAGAAAGGCGGAAACCACGGCGGCATACTGAACGGCGCGTTTCGTTTCGAGCGAATCCAGTTCCCGCGTCGGAAGGGTCTTCACTTTGATATCGCCGGTCACATTCACCTGGCAGGCAAGTCTGAGGTTGGGGGTGACCCTCCGTTTGATCAGGTACCGTCCTGCGATCAGCAATTCCTCCTCCTCCGTGCGGGCATTGACCCCCTTTCCTTCAATCTCCACCACATCTCCCGCGCATGGGAATTTGAGAGGGCCCAACTCGATATGGGCATGCAGGACTCGCCACAGGGGGGCGTACAAATGAATGCCGCTCCTGAGAGCGGCCTGGCGAAGATTGGATCCGGGTAACAGATCGAGCGAAACGAATTCTTTCTCAAAGGAAACTGCGGACATTCCGGTATGTGCTCCCTCGTTGTACGATTCAGTGGTTACGGGTTCTCGCCATACCGCTTGGTGGTCCCGGGCGGTACGGTATAGATGTAGCTGTGCAGGTAATCGATGTTTTGTTCCTTCACATCCAGGTCCATCAAGAGAAGGTCACGGAGCGATACCATCCCGATCAGCCGGTCTCCCGCGACGACCGGAAGATGTCGGCAATGGACCTTCTGCATTTTCTTCAGGCACGATTCGTACCCTTCCTCCGCCTCCGCCACCACGATCTTCGTGGTCATCACATCGTTCACCGGCGTCGCAGCGGGATCCAGTCCTTGTGCGATCACACGGGTGATGACATCCCGTTCGGAGAAGATCCCCACCAGCTTGCTCTCCTCGTTCACCACGGGCAATGCACCGACCTTCTTTTCAGCCATAAACCTTGCCGCTTCCGTCACGGTCTTCTGGGGCGTGAGGGAAAACAACGGCCGATCATGGACAAGTTCGCTCATCGGTTTCATACGTCCTCCTGCATGGTGTGGATGGATGTTGAAGAACCGCGCGGAACTGTTGAATCGTGGGGGAGCAAAATAAGAAGTTTTCGGAAGGGACGCAACAACGACCTTCTGGACTATCAAGGCCAGTCGTGGACCCCCTCCTTGTCGATCATGGTCCGAATCAGCGGAGGTCTTGTCGGTTCCGTTGCTGTGACCAGAAAGGCGTTTGTGATGCGCTCGCGGGCAGCCGGGATCACTTCTTCACGGTCCGTATGAAAGAGCGCCACAACCTCGCGGTCTTCCACTCGTTCCCCCACACGCTTCTTCAGGATGATGCCGGCTTTGTGATCGATGAGGTCTTCTGCGCGCTGACGTCCCGCCCCGAGAAGGATGGAGGTCATGCCGAGCTCGAGTGGATCGATTCCTGCGACGAACCCACCTTCCCGGACGCGAATTTCAATGATATGGCGGGGAAGAAGATATTGGTCCAGGTTCTCGATCGCCGACACGTCCCCTCCCTGGATCGCGACCAGTTCAAGGAATTTCCTGTAGGCAGATCCATCCTTGACGGATTGCTTCGAGAGGGCGATTCCTTCTTCGTATCGTTTGACTCGTTTGCCGAGGAGGAGCATATGGGCGGCGAGGAGGTGAGTCAACTCCATCAGATCGGAGGATGCGTCGCCGATCCCGCGGGTGCCCCTCAGGCACTCGACCGATTCAACCATCTCCAGCCAGTTGCCGATCGTCATCCCAAGCGGCTGATTCATGTCGGTGATGAATGCCATGGTCTCCAGCCCAAAGTGGTTTCCGATTCGGACCATCATCTCGGCGAGGCGGGTCGAATCTTCGGGAGTTTGCATAAAGGCGCCGCGACCGGTCTTGACATCCAGAACCAACCCGTTAATTCCCGTCGCGAGCTTCTTGCTCATGATGCTGCTGGCAATGAGAGGAATACTTTCGATGGTTCCCGTTACATCGCGCAAGGCATAAATTTTCTTATCGGCCGGAGCGATCTCGCTGGTTTGGCCGATCATGACAACCCCGATTTCCCCGATGATCCTGCGATATTCCGCAATCGAGAGATTGGTCCTGAATCCGGGGATGGAGTCCAGTTTATCGAGGGTTCCCCCGGTGTGGCCGAGACCGCGACCGGAGATCATCGGGACGGGGACACCGCATGCGGCAACGATGGGGGCAACGAGGAGAGAGATCTTGTCTCCGACTCCACCCGTGGAGTGTTTGTCCACCTTGACTCCGGGGACATCGGAAAGATCGACCGTTTCACCGGAGTGCAGCATGACTTCGGTGAAGACGAACGTTTCCTCTTCACTCATGCCCCGGAAATAACATGCCATCAGGAAGGAGGAAATCTGGTAGTCGGGGACACGGCCTTTCACATAGCCGGAGAGGAGAAAACGAAATTCCTCTTCGGTCAACGACTTGCCTTCGCGTTTCTTTCGAATGAGTTCGACGACGTTCAAGGGGTCCTCACCATCGATTGGTTCATGGAACATGCTCCATGCGTGCCTGCGATGTGACCATGGAGGTCTCCCTTTGCATGTTCCCGTTCAGTGATCATACTTCCACTTTTACGGTAAACTCTCTCCCGCACGTATTGCACTTGCATTCGATGGTGACCCAGTTGTTCCGTTCGTAGTAACTCAGCTCCGCAAGCTCCCCGTCGCACGCGCGGACGAGACACCGCTTCAGGTCGAGCCGATACGCGCGGTCCTTCGGATACTCATCCTCATGCTCCTCGCTCATGGCCGATGTTCAAGGTTATGGTTGCACATGCGGGTCCATTCCGGACGATCGTTTTGTTTCGAGCTTCATCAGAACTTTTTCTGCCAGAAGAATTCCGCAGATGGTCTTTGCGTCCACGATCTCTCCCGCCCCGATCATCCTGAGCGCCTCCCGGAATGGGGTTCGGTGAAGCGTCAAGCCAATTTCCCCTTCTTCCAATTTTTGTCCGGTGGGTGATTTTTTGAGATCGCTCGCAAGGAAGAGATGCAATCGTTCGTTGCAGAAACCGGGTGTTGTGTAGATGGTTGTCAGTTCCTTCATCGAACCGGCAAGGTACCCGGTTTCCTCTTCCAACTCCCGCGCGGCACACCGGCGCGGGTCCTCGCCGGGATCGAGCTTGCCGGCGGGGAGCTCAAACAACCGTTGCTTGACCGGGTAGCGGAAGTGGTGGATCAACAGCAGATCGCCGTTCTCAAACATCGGGACCGCAACAGCGCCGCCGGGATGATCGGCGATCTCCCGAACGCCGCGGTTGCCGGAAGGATATTCGATGGTATCGACAACAAGGTTGAACACATTCCCGCTGTATCGCTTCTCACTAGTGAGGGTCTTTAGGTCAGCCATGGGGAGTTTCGATGAGCTTCACGGCTTCGAGGAAGGATTGACAAGATGGACGGTCCGTTGCGGGAAGGGGATTTCAATTCCCTCCTCGTTGAAGGATTTGTAAATTTGCTCCCGGAGGGAGGTTTCGATCAAAAACTTTTTCCGGTAGTCTATCGTGCGGGCGATCAGGCGAAGGTTCACCGACGAATCGGCCAGGGCAACGGTAAATGTCTCGGGGATCGGATCGGCAAGCAGATCCGGATGTTGCTTGGCGAGGTCCGTTATGATCTTCTTGGCGTCATCCAGGTTCGTTCCGTAGGCGACCCCCACATCGACCATGACACGTATCGCCTGTTGCGGGTAGGAATAGTTGACGATACGGCCTTTCACGAGCTCCGCGTTCGGCAGGATGATCAGGTTATTGTCAAAATCCTGGATTTTGGTGCTCCGGACGCCGATTTCATAGACATCCCCCATGTCGCCGGAGGGGAGTTGGATGCGATCCCCCACCCTGAAGGGCCGATCCAGCATGATCACAAACCCTCCGATCATATTCGCCAGCGTATCCTGAGCGGCGAGGGCTATGGCAAGGGATCCCACACCGAGGGAAACAACAAGGCTGCTGACGTCCTGTCCGAAATGGTCGAGGGTGATGATGATGGCAATGAGGACAAGAACAATGTTGATGACCCTGTTGATCAGGGGGAGGAGGGCGTCGTTGAATCCCGACGAGGTCCGCCGGGCATGCATCTCCATGGTGTGCTTGACGGCCGTATCGGAGATCCGTATGAGCACGGCCGTGATGACGATGGCGTAACTCACAAAGATGATCCCCTCGGCAAAGCCGAGGAACTGGAGCGCCATCAGATCACCGGCCGGTATTGCTTTCGCGACCTCCTCGGTGGCGAGGTAGGCCCCCGCAACGACGGCGACCCACTTGATCCTGTCGACAACGATGTTCAGGAGGAGATCGTCCAGATCGGTCGTGGTGCGTGCGATGAGCTTACGGCCGATCCCGTTCAGGAATCGCTTGACGATCCACCCGACGATCATGGTCGCCAGGAGCAGGAGAGCGGCGACGACGAGATGAAACAGGAGGTCGCTTCCCAGAAAGGAGCGGAGTTGCTCCAAGAGAGTCATACGATGCTGGTCCGTCAATAGTTCCCCCGGCTCCCCGGCTTGATGGCCTGATCGCCTGCCTTGCAGAGGGGGCATTCCTCCGGTTGGTAGGTGACCACATCCATCTGGAGCACGGAGAAGTACTTCGAAGCAAATTTGATCTTCCCGTTGCTGCGGTCCACGATGTACCCGACCCCGGCAAGTTGCGCTCCCGCCTGCTTCACCAGGTCGACCACTTCGAAGACGGACCCGCCGGTGGTGACGACATCCTCCACGATCAGGGCTCGTTCACCGGCGTGCAACTCGAAGCCGCGGCGGAGCTCCATGCGCCCCTCTTTCCGTTCCGTGAAGATCGTCCTTGCACCCATCATTCGTCCCACTTCCGTCCCCACCACGATCCCTCCGATCGCGGGGGAGATCACCACCTCGACTTCGGCGTACTCAAAATGTTTGGCAATTTCTCCGGCAAAGAGGTGGAGGTATTTCGGATATTGCAGTACCCGCGCACACTGAAAATATTGTGGGCTGTGCAGCCCGGAGGTGAGCTGGAAATGCCCCTCCAGCAGTGCCTTGGTTTCCCGGAAAATATCGAGGATTTGGTCTTTGGGGAGCTTCATGCCGATGGCCGGTGAGTAATGGTTCGGTTGCTAGATGACGAGCGGTTTCAAGATAGCAAGAACTCTCTTGAGCCGCAACGCTCCGGGATGATTCCAAACTCCTTGGTGTTCTTCGCGAACTTCGTGGATCATTTGTCTCTTGAGGATCGAGTTTGCGTCAACCCAGGATTTCATCGAGCGCTTCCTGCATTTCCCCGCGCGCATGGGAATCCCCCTGTTGCGAAGCCTGCTCCATCCCTTGTTTGAAGATGGCGACGGCATCGTCTCTCCGGCCGGTCCGTTGATAGCAATAGCCGAGTTGCTGGTAGGCGGGAACGTAGTGAGGATCGCGCCGGAGGACCTCCTCGAGGAGGCGAACAGCCTGCTCCGTATCGTTCATCCCCCCATACTCAAGTGCCAGTGCGTAGCGGGCGAAACTGTCGTTGGGATCGGCTGCCAGGAGGGATTGAAGTTTGGCGATACGCTGCTCTTTCATAAGCTATCATAGTTTCTTATAAACCGTCGATGGCTTTCGCAAGCTTGAAATCGTTCTCCGTGACACCTCCGGCGCTGTGGGTGGAGAGGGTCAACACCACCCTGTTCCAGCGGATATCGATGTCGGGATGATGGTCCATTCCCTCGGCGAGCAGGGCGACGGAGTTGACGAACCCCATGGCGCGAACAAAATCTTTCAGTTCCACTTTCTTGGAAATGGCGCTCCCCTGAAAGCTCCAACCCTTCAGTTCGTGAAGCCTTGCCTGAACCTGATCTGCCGACAAGAGTGTGGGGGGCATGGTAAACTCCTTTCCGTGCCGAAGTTACATGGTGACGGACGCCATTTGGGAACGCCGTTCGTACTCTTTGCGAAGGATGATGTGCTTTGAGTCGATGGCACGATCAATGGCCAGGACGCCGTTCAGATGATCGATTTCGTGTTGAAGCAGTTCGGCAAGGCCTCCACGCGCCTTCAGCGTCCGTTTTGTTCCGAGCTCATCCAGGAAGGCCACCTCGATTGCCATGTTCCGCTCAAGGAACACAAGGATGTCGGGGAAGGAGAAACAATCGTCCCACAGCCTGAACTTTGTGCGGCTGCGTTTCGTGATCCTGGGATTGATCAGCGCTCCGGTGTATTCGAAATTGATATAGATGATCTGTTGCGCTATGCCGATTTGGGGGGCCGCAATGCCACGTCCGAAACCGCTCCTTGCCCGGAAGTCGGCGAGCGTTTCGCGCAGATCGGCGATGGTTGCCTCGACATCATTTGCGCGGACATCGCGCACCGTCTTGCAGCGCCGGCGCAGGATCGGGTTCCCCAGAAGAAGGATTTCTTTGACGGCCATAATGGTTTTTGGTTTCTCAGTGAGGAGAATATAGAAATTTCGGATGGGGGATGCAATGAAGTCCTGGTTCATGAAGCACCGTTTCCAAAGGGTGGTTTGCGTTGATTTTCGCTGAAAATATTGTAGCTTTAGCGTCATCGCACCGTGTAAACCAGCCCAAAAGAATGTTCCCTTACGCAAATTTGCCCCCGCAGCAGCGACAAACCCAGCGGCTCGTCGATGCCTTCAATGCCGATGAGGCTCATTGGCAGTCTCTGCAAGAGAATAGACGGCGGAGACGAAAACTGTTCAAGAAGCTGACGAAGGAACAACACCGGAGGCTCGATCTTATTGCGTTTGAGGCGACGAGGGCGGCGGCGGATTGCGTTGGATAGATATATGACGGCTTGATGGTGAAGGAGGCGGTCAAATAAATTAGGTACGACTTTCCAAGTTTACTTTTTAGGCATTGCCAATTTTCGAAGGATTGTTAATTGAACACTCATTACATATCCTCGATATTATTTGAAAGGATTTCAAACTAAAGCTCGGACTGATTGTGTTATTCGATACGAAAAAGGCAGTCGCGTTGCCAAAGAACTGCCTACCAAAGTTGTGGGAAGCGAGAACAACCTTTATCCTTCCGAGATTGAAAAGTTCCTTAACGAGCAGTATGAGAGGCCGGCGAATAGCGCACTTCGAAAGAAGAGATACTGAAGTTTAATTGGCAGTTGCGAGGCTGTAATCTCACATAAAACATCGGAGTACACAAATGAAATCTGGGCATTTGTCTCTTCGACTCCTAGCATTGTTTCTACAACTATTCTCAACTTCCCTTCTCGCTCAAGATCTAGGCGATTCCACAACAGTCGTCAAGGTTGGAATGTTTATCACCAGGATAATAAACCTTGATACTCGCGCGCAATCGTTCGAGGCTGAATTCTACCTTTGGTTGAGGTGGAAGGGTAAATATTCCGCGGAGAAATATGAATTTGTCAATGCAAAAAGTATTGAACGGCTCTACGAAGTTCTTGAAGAAGACGATCATGGGCTCAAGTATCTCTCCGTCAAAATCCGGGGAGTCTTTTTGAATCACATGGATGTTTCCCAATATCCTCAAGATAGGCATACTCTGTCAATCGTCATTGAAGATTACAATTGGATTCAAACACGACTACGCTACGAAATAGACTCCGCATCTACCAGCATGGCAATAAGACAAAATGCCGGCGAATGGCGATTGAAATTTATCGAGCCAGTTGTAACGTCGAACCTTTTTCCATCAGACAAAGAATATTATTCATCGTTCCAGGCAAAAGTCGAAGCAACACGGTCTTTAGCTCCCTTTATTGTCAAGATACTCATCCCGATAATAATTGTCGTGCTTATGTCTATGCTGACATTTTTCATTCCAGCAAAGGAGATCGAGACGCAGGTTGCTTTGGGTGCAACAGCACTCTTGACGGTCATTGCATTGAAATTTGTCATTGCGGACGGTTTGCCAGACGTCGATTATCTCACGAACGCGGATATTCTCCTCATAGGCAGTTATCTCATTGTGTTCCTTGCACTTTGCGAAAGTGTCTTTACACATGTGCTGTATACAAAAGGAAAAGAGAAAGTCTCAAGAAAGATTGACAAAGCCTGCAGGATCGTATTTCCAACCTCATATACGGTCTTTTTGTTGATCCTCTTTTTCTGAGCTCATCAATCAGGGAGGGCCACATGGAAACAAAATCATATGAATTTACAACGGAGCAAAATAACACACTTCGCCAACTCAGCAAGAAAATGAAATCAGTTGGTATCTTTCTTTTCATCGCAGGTGGCTTGACTATCGTGTCAGGCATCCAAGACATGATGTATGGCGGTAATTTGATCTTCAGCGTCGTGACCGGCACGATCTACATCCTGATGGGGATGTGGACATTCAGAGCTGGGAAAGCCTTTGAAAGGGTGGTACAAACTGAAGGAAACGATATTGACCATTTGATGCTGGCAAACGGCTCCTTGCTCAGCCTCTATACTATGCAATTCTGGCTTATTATAGTCGCCGTTGTGTTCATTGTAATTGCAATGTTGGTCGCTGTTGGTTCCGGTATGCCGGCTAGTCAGCAATCGTAGGGTTCACAATCGTAGGGCACCAGAAATGAATCTAACAAATCCATGAAGAAATAGTTTAGATAGAAGAAATCACCAAAAGCGTCAGAAAGTAGTTTTGATTCGGGGTTGGGCCACAGTCAAACCGGGAGGGTTTCCAACGAAGTCAGCTTATCATGGAGATGACAATGAAAGCATCACCTTCAAGCATAAAGGATCGATTGGATTCACTGAATCCGGTCACCGCCGATGGAATGGATCTCGTGCCGGACGTCGCCGAGGAGTTCCTAGCTCTCTACGTGAAACTTGCGAAGGAACAGTTCAAAACGAACCTGACCGCCAATTCCTTGAAAGAGGAGGTGGAAAAACACATTGAGGAGGTCACGGACCTCATGGCCGACTTGCGAAGGGAAAACGCCAAACTTCTTGGAGAGCAGGCTAGACTTCTTTCCTTCGTCATGGATTCGGCAGACCTCATTGGCGCATTCAGTGATTCGGCCAAGGCTACACATAACGAGGAACTCATGAGCATGAGTCTGACTCTCACCAGTGCTTCATCCGTACTGATGCAGAAGTTGGGGATTGTGGAAATTCCATCTGAGGGGGAAGAACCGGATTCTCAGTACCACTACGTACTGTCCCACAAGGAGGTTGACGATCATTCAAAGAAAGGGCTCGTGGTGGAAGTTGTGAGGGGAGGTTTTACGTGGAATGGGTCCGTCGTTCGCAAAGCGGACGTAGTCGTTGGAAAATAGTACATACTAAGGAGAAGCCATGGATATCGTTGGAATCGACCTCGGCACAACAACATCAGAAATTGCGATCTTCAGAAAACAAGCTCCTCAAATGATTCGGGATGAGCGAGGAGACGAAATCATTCTATCAATAGTTGGGATTGACACAAAAACTCGAATTATGGGAGTCGGCAAGAATTTTCGCTCAGGCGAAGCCGAAGAGATGAAAAGTATAGACCAAATCAAGCGGAAGATGGGATCAACCGAAAAGGTGAAATTGGGAGACGCGGAATAC
>JACPUH010000045.1 GCA_016192345.1 Ignavibacteriales bacterium
CAAGTGCAAAAACGATTGCACCGACTTCATCGTCGATGTGAATCCAGGGGAACCACTGGTTCCCGGAGCCGAGCGGTCCTCCGGCAAACAACCTGAAAGGGAGAAGCAGTTTTTTCAACGCTCCTCCGCTTTTCTCAAGGACAATGCCGGTCCGTACCATAACCACCCGCACGCCCGATCGTTCCGCCTCCCGGGCAGTTTGCTCCCACCGGGCGCAGGTAGTACCAAGGAAATCGTCTGCCGGGGAATGAGACTCCGTCACCTCTCCCTCATTAACATCGCCGTAATAACCCACAGCGGATGCGTTGATCAGGACTTCTGGTCTCTTCGCCGCTTTTGCAATGGCATCGACAATGGCGCCGGTCGCATTGAGCCGGCTGGAGAGGATCCGCTCTTTCTGTGTTCGTGTCCATCGTTTCGCCGCGATCGGCTCGCCGGCCAAGTTGATGACGGCATCGGAGCCGTCAATGTGCTTTGCCCAGTCCCCGGTCGTTTTCCCATCCCAATGGGCAAAGGCAATTCCGGGAAGGTCCGATTCCTCTGGTGCGGAATGACGCCGACTCAGGAGTGTAAGTGAATGCCCCTCGTGTTGAAGTTTGCGAACCAGCCTTTGCCCGATAAATCCGGTCGCGCCTGCAAGGACAATGTTCATCGGTCACCTCGTGGGTTGCTCGTTTTTCCGGGAGGCCGTCCAAAAAGTACGATTGACGAGGAGAATAACTTCAAGAGATGTGGAATTCAAAATGCCCTCAGAATTCCAACGTAGGCGAGAAGACTTCTCGCCCTACTTTTTTGGACGGCCTCTTAATCTTCGCGAATTTCGTCTTGAAAATCTACATCAAGTTGTTATATTACTGCGGCTTTATCGGGAGATTGGATTGATTGCCACAAAGGTACTAAATGTTTTTCTTTTCCTTCAGCCTGCTAAAATAACAACATGAACGTTGTTCTCTTTGGTATTCTGGGCTATATCCTGTTCCAACTCCTCCTGGGGTATTTTGTCTCCAGGAACATCCGGACGGAGGATGACTACCTGCTTGCAGGGCGACGGTTGGGATATGGACTGGCGACCTTCTCGATCTTTGCCACCTGGTTCGGCGCCGAGTCGTGTATCGGCACCGCGGGAGCGGCGTACTCAAACGGACTCGCCGGTGTCTCCGCCGATCCGTTTGGGTACGGGGTGTGCCTGATCCTGATGGGACTTCTCTTTGCCATACCGCTCTGGAAGATGAACCTGACGACGATCGCCGATTTCTTCCGCGTACGTTTCTCCGGATCGGCGGAACGGATAACGGCAATCCTCATGGTACCCACCTCGCTCCTGTGGGCGGCCGCGCAAATTCGCGCCTTTGGCCAGGTGCTTTCCGCATCCTCCGAGCTCAGTGTCACCATTGCCGTGACGATCGCCGCCGCAGTTGTCATCGCGTACACTGTTTCTGGCGGCATGCTTGCCGACGCGATTACCGATGTTGTGCAGGGATCGATTCTCGTTCTTGGCCTGGCGATGTTGTTCCCCATCGTGATCAATGACCTGGGAGGAATTTCTCAAGCGTTCTCGACGATTGGAAAGGAAGCGTTGAGTTTCGTTCCATCGGAATCGCAGGCCGGCGGATGGCAGGGGTTGCGGATCGCCGAAGCATGGGCGATCCCGATCTGTGGTTCACTGATTGCACAGGAGCTCGTCTCCCGGGTCATAGCCTCCCGATCGCCGAAGGTCGCCCGGCGGTCTTCGTTGGTCGCCGGCGGCATGTATATCCTCGTTGGTTTGATACCCCTCTCCATCGGACTTTTGGGAGCCGGGGTAGCTCCCGGACTTGAATATCCTGAGCAAATTCTCCCCTTGATGGCGCAGCGACATCTCACGACATTTTTGTATGCCGTGTTCGCCGGTGCGCTCGTTTCTGCAATTTTGTCGACGGTTGATAGCGCGTTGCTCGCCGCGTCCGGACTGCTCTCCCACAACATCCTGATCCCTCTGAAACCCGGGATGACCGATGTTCAAAAAGTCCGTCTGGAGCGGTGGGGAGTGGCCGTTCTCGGATTGCTCGCCTATGTGCTGGCTCTGTACGCCGAGGGAGTCTACGGTCTCGTCAAAGATGCTTCCTCGTTTGGCAGTGCCGGGATCTGTATCGTTTTTCTCTTTGGGTTGTTTTCTTCTTTTGGAGGGAAGTGGAGCGCGGTTGCCGCATTAAGCGTCGGAGCCGCTGTATGGCTGGTGGGACATTATTTTTACGATTTCGAGTTCAGCTATCTTCTCTCCCTCGCATCCTCCCTCATCGTCTACGTTGTGTTCGGTTTTGTTGATCCTCGGGTAAAAAAACTTCACGATCGCGATGTCGGGCATTTATCATAGGGTTGTTCTCCGACCTTATATGATAAACCCTTGAATTTCTTGCTCTTCTCGCCATTTTGCTCTATATTTTGTCCACTTTCAGGGAGTAAAGGGTGACCGATTTCACTTCCACCTCTTTACTCTTTGCTATTTTTGACCGCGTTACCGGAGTGCGAAAATCTTCGTTCCAACAAAGGAACAAGCCACTCATTTTGGAAATCTGGCCAAAAACGCAACCAGAACAAATTCACCGCCGAGACACGGAGATCACGGAGAAAAATCAAGGAAAGAAGTGATTTTTTGGTCATTATTTTTCTCTTCCTCTGTGCCCTCAGCGCCTCTGCGGTGAGACCTTCTAGCCGGATTTCTTGCAGGATCCTATGAAGCATATACGAAATTTTTGCATTGTTGCCCACATCGATCATGGGAAATCGACGCTGGCCGACCGTTTGCTGGAGCAGACGGGCACCATCGCTTCCCGAAATATGACCAAGCAGGTGCTGGACGACATGGAGCTGGAACAGGAGCGGGGGATCACGATCAAGCTCCACGCCATCCAGATGAAATACAAGGCGAAGAGCGGCGAGGATTATATCCTCAACCTCATCGACACACCGGGGCACGTGGACTTCACCTATGAGGTTTCCCGCTCCCTCGCCGCCTGTGAAGGAGCGATCCTCGTTGTCGATGCCACACAGGGGGTCGAGGCTCAGACCATCTCCAACCTCTACCTTGCCATCGATGCCGGCCTGGAGATCATCCCCTTCATCAACAAGATCGATCTCCCAAGTGCGAAGACGATGATCGATACGGTGAAGCGGCAGGTTATCGATCTCATCGGTTGCACGGAGGACGAGATTCTGATGGGAAGCGCCAAATCGGGAATTGGTACGGACGAAGTACTGGAGGCGATTGTCCGGCGCGTCCCCCATCCGCAAGGTGATCCGAAGGCCCCGTTGCGGGCGCTGATCTTCGACTCCGTATTCGACGAGTACCGCGGGGCCATCGCCTACATCCGGGTGGTGGATGGGACCATCCATGAGAAGGACAGGATCCGGTTCTTCTCGAACGGCAAGGAGTTCCATGCGGACGATATTGGCGTGCTGGAAATGCAGCGAAAACGTGTGGGCGCCCTTCTTTCGGGGGACGTGGGGTATGTCATCGCCAACGTGAAGGATGTGCACGACACGAAGGTGGGAGATACGATCACGAACGCTGATCACCCCGCTGTAGCCCCGTTGCCCGGATACAAGGAAGTAAAGCCGATGGTCTTTAGCGGCATGTATCCTTCCAACAGCGACGATTTTGGGGAACTGCGCGACGCGCTGGAAAAGCTGAAAATCAACGATGCCTCCCTTATCTTCGAGCCGGAGACGTCACTGGCGCTGGGGTTCGGATTTCGGTGCGGATTCCTCGGACTGTTGCACATGGAAATCATCCGGGAACGGCTTGAACGCGAATACAACCAGTCCCTCATCAACACCGTCCCGAACGTCGAATACAAAGTGATCAAGACCGACGGGGAGATGCTCCTGGTCGATAACCCGGCCTTCATGCCCTCCCCGGGGAACATCGAGCGTGTTGAAGAGCCGTTCATCAAAGCCCAGATCATTGCCCCGACGGAATATATCGGGACCATCATGAAGTTGTGCATGGACCGGCGAGGCATACATAGAAATACGACCTACCTGACGCCGGAGCGGGCCGATATTCACTTTGAACTTCCTCTGGCTGAGATCATCTTTGACTTTTATGACAAATTAAAATCGGTCTCCCGCGGGTATGCTTCCTTCGATTACGATTTTTTGGAGTACCGGGAATCCGACCTCGTCAAACTCGATATCCTTCTGAACGGTGAACCCGTCGATGCGCTCTCGACGATCGTCCACAGGAATAAATCGTATGATTGGGGCCGAAAACTCTGCTCGAAACTTCGCGAGCTGATCCCACGTCAAATGTTCGAAGTCGCCATTCAGGCGGCCATCGGCAGCAAGGTTATTGCCCGGGAGACCCTTAGTGCCATCCGAAAGAATGTGTTGGCAAAGTGTTACGGCGGGGATATCTCCCGGAAGCGGAAGCTCCTGGAAAAGCAAAAAGAGGGGAAAAAGCGGATGAAACAGGTGGGTAGGGTGGAGGTTCCGCAGGAGGCGTTTCTCGCCGTGCTTTCGATGGAAGACTGACATATCTAGAGAGGAACAATCGTGAAAAAAACAGAAGAGCAGAAACACCAGCAGGCGGAGCCGAAGCTCTCCTCTTGGAAGGACAAGACGAAAGCCTTCCTCAAGGAGTTCGGGATCGTTTTTGGCGCTTTCCTCGTCCTGAACAACTTTGTCGTCGCGTCGTTTCTCGTACCGACCGGTTCCATGGAGAACGAAGTCATGACGGGGGACCTCCTGTTCGTGAACAAGTTTATCTACGGCGGCACTTCGCCGAGGAACATCCCCTTTACCAATCTCCGCCTCCCCTGGTTCCGTGTTCCGGCGATCAGCGATGTTGAGCGCGGCGATGTGATCGTGTTCGTGTTTCCGGGGTACCGTGATGAAGTGAATCCGGAGGAGTTTACGTTCTATCTCAAACGGTGTGTCGGGTTGCCGGGGGACACCATCCAGGTGAGCGGGCGGGTTCTTTCCGTCAATGGCAAAGTTGCACCTCTGCCACGGAACATGAAATTCAGTTTCTCGGGCATGGCAAATCCCCGGCTCATTGACGACCGGGTATTCCCCCAAGGGGCGCCCTGGAACGAGGACAACTACGGGCCGATCGTCGTGCCAAAAAAGGGGATGGTGGTTTCTCTCTCAGCCCGGAATTTCGACGTGTGGGAAACCTTCATTCGCCGGGAGGGGCATACCGCCCGGCTGGATAACGGTGCCGTCGAAATTGATGGACAGCCTGCCACGGAATACGTTGTGCAGAGGGACTACCTGTTCGGCATGGGCGATCATCGGGACAACAGTCTCGACAGCCGCTATTGGGGGTTCATCCCTAAGGAGAATCTCGTTGGGACTCCACTCATCGTCTACTGGTCGTGGGACACTGATATCCCGATCTATAACATCTTCGCAAAGCTGGGCTCCATTCGCTTCGGAAGAATCGGCACGTTGATCCGTTAGCCATGCAGGAAGAGTTGAACCATACCGCGCCCGGGCCATCTGAGGAGCAGGAGCTTTCCGTCCCAACAGGGACGACGTCCCTCCCCGTCCCCCGGAATGCGCGTTGGAGGAGGGTCCTTGACTATATCAAGACCATCTTGTTCACGCTTCTCATTGCGTTGATGCTCAAGACATTTGTGGTGGAGGCGTTCCGGATCCCCTCGGGTTCGATGGAGAATACCCTGCTTGTCGGCGATTTTCTCCTGGTGAACAAGCTCGTCTACGGATTGCGCACGCCGCGCTATGTCCCCTTGACGAATGTCGCGATCCCGTCGATCGCTCTTCCGGCTCTCAAATCTGTCCAGCGCGGCGATGTGATCGTGTTTGAATTTCCCGGAGAGAGGGGCCGGAGAGAGAGCCAGGAGTCGGTCAATTACATCAAGCGGTGCATTGCGTTGCCGGGGGATACGTTGGAAATTCTGACCGGCCGTGTGTTCGTCAACGGAAGAGAGCTGACGGTGCCGGTGAACGCAAAAGCCACCAACGGGTTCAAGTCTCCACACTGGCAGCGAAGCTATCGTTTGTTCCCTCCGGGAGCGGGATTTACCGAAGCTCGGTACGGTCCCCTCGTTGTCCCTCGTCAAGGGGACATCATCACGTTGGACGCTTCCACGTTTGATCGCTGGCGGACATTCATCACCCGGGAGGGGCATACCCCCCGCCTTACCCAGGAAAAGAAGGTTCTTCTCGACGAGAGGGAAATATCCACCTATACGGTCGAACGCAATTATTTCTTTGTCCTGGGGGACAACAGGGAGAACAGCCTGGACAGCCGCTACTGGGGCTTTGTGCCGGAGAGCAATCTCATCGGTGAAGCGCTGGTCGTGTATTGGTCCTGGGATCCCGATATCGTCCTTTCGAATTTAGTGGACAAGACAGGGAGCATCCGTTGGGGAAGGATTGGAACACTTATCCGGTGATGGTTGAAGGGGGATGAACCGTTGTTGGTTCGACGCCGGATCTTTTTCCCCCAACGTCGAGTTGAGAATCAAACAACATCCTATGGCAAGTCTCTACCTCCATATCCCGTTCTGCGAGCATAAGTGCATTTATTGTGATTTTTATTCGATCGCTCCCAAAGACAGTCCGAATGAACATCACGCCCTTGTCGAACGCTTTCTGCGTGCCCTCAAATCTGAAATTGTCCACAGGGCCGGAGAGGAGCGTTTTCACGTTTCGTATGAGACGGTCTTTTTCGGAGGTGGAACCCCATCGCTGCTTTCTCCGTCCAATATTGCGGATGTCCTGAACCTCTTATCCCGTTCGTTCACCATCGACCCGGGGGCGGAAATCACTCTCGAGACGAACCCCGGCACCGTGGACATTCAGAAGCTGAGGGATTTCCGCGCGGCCGGGGTCAACAGGCTCAGCATGGGAATACAATCGTTCCATGACGACGATCTGAAATTCCTGAGCCGCATTCATTCGTCGGACCAGGCCAAGCATTGTGTCCGGAACGCGTACGAGGCGGGGTTCGAGAATGTCAGCTTCGACCTGATCTTCGCCCTGCCATCGCAGACACCGGCACGATGGCGATCGAATCTTGAACAGGCGGTGGCGTTGCACCCAACCCATATCTCCTGCTACAGCCTGATCGTGGAGCCGAATACCCCCTTGTTCCGCATGGTCGAGAGCAAGCAGGTCTCCACGCTCAATGCCGACGATGATGCCGCTCTGTATGAAATGACCATGGAGGTTCTGACCCGGCATGGGTTTGAGCAGTATGAAGTTTCTAATTTTGCGCAACCCGGATTCCGTTCGCGCCATAACGGTAACTACTGGAACCATTCGAACTATCTCGGCTTCGGGCCGTCGGCGCATTCATTCTGGTCGGACGATCAAGAGCTCCGGAACGCAAAGCGCTGGTGGAACATCTCGAACGTCGTTGGGTATTCCGAGAGGCTGGAGCGCGGAACGCTTCCCCTCGCCGGTGATGAAGCGCTGGGTTGCTCCCAACTCATTGACGAAGCGATCATGCTCGGGTTGCGGAGCGATGGGATCGATGTCGCGGGTTTCCGCAAGCGTTATGCGAGCGATTTCCTGGCAGACCATCGCGACCGCATTGCGGAATTGGAACGGGATAGCCTCGCTGTTCTTGAGGGAGAACGATTGCGCCTTACCCCCAAGGGATACCTCCTGTGCGACGAGATCTGTCTGTCATTTCGGTAATTCCGGGTGGGGCGTACGTTTTGTTGACGTTCGGAGTTCCCCTCCCGGTGCCCTCTTGAGCGTACAACCCAACCGGATTTTGATTCATATTGCAGTTCACCCCTTTTCATTTTAGATTGTGCAGGTTTTTCATCAAGAACTGAGGAACGAATGGAACATAAGAAGATCAACCGGATTGTTGCCTTATCGGTGTTTGGGATTGCAATCCTGACATACAGCATTACGCTTTCGCCCACCGTGGTTTTCTGGGATGTCGGTGAGTTCGCGGCCGCGGCGTATCTGCTCCAGGTTCCTCATCCCCCCGGTGCGCCCCTGTTCCTGCTTATTGCGCGGATCTTCGGCATGGTCCCCTTCGTGGCTGATATTGCGGTCAGGATGCACTTTATTTCCGCCCTGTCGAGCGCGCTGGCCATCCTGTTCCTGTACCTGATCGGTACAAGGTTCATGATCCTGTGGCGGGGTAAGCCCGAGACAACCTACGACCGCATCGTCCTGTACGGGTCGTCGGTGATCGGAGCGCTCTCGTTGACGTTCAGCAAGACGTTCTGGTTCAACGCGGTGGAGGCCGAGGTGTACGGTTTGAGCATGTTGTTTGTAAGCTCGATCCTCTGGCTCGGATTACGCTGGTACGAGAGGGCTGATTGGGAGCGGAGCGATGTTTACCTGATTTTTATCGCCTACCTGCTGGGTCTTGCCGTGGGGGTTCACCTTCTGGCCATCCTTGCCTTGTTCGGCGTCATGCTCCTGGTGTATTTCCGGCGTTACGAATTTTCCATGAACTCCTTCCTCAAATTTGGAGCGGTGGCGGTGGTCGTATTTGCCATCATCTATCCCGGCATTGTCAAGGAATTCCCCTCGCTGCTCGATGGCGAGTTCGGCGGGACGCGGAACAACCTGATCAGCTTTATCCCCATCGCCCTGTTGCTGGGGGCCGCGTTCGGTGTCTATCATTCCATCAAAACCCATAACAGGGTGTTGAATGTCGCGATGCTTTCCTTCCTCTTTATCGTTTTGGGGTACTCCACCTACACGATGGTCTTTATCCGTGCGAACGCCAACCCGCCGATGAACGAGAACGACCCCAGCAAGATGGGAAGACTGGTCTCGTACTTGAACCGCGAACAATACGGCACGGCTCCGTTAATGGACCGTCGGTGGAATGTGAATGAGCCGGAGCAGCGCGCGGCCCATCAGCGCTATACCAGCGATTTCGATTACTTCTGGCGTTACCAGTTGACCCATATGTACTTTCGGTACTTTGGATGGAATTTCGTCGGCGTGGAGGGGGACTGGAAGGAAGCCGGCGTGCGGTGGAACCAGCTCTACGGGATCCCATTGTTTCTGGGCTTGTTCGGAGCCTACACCCATTGGAAACGGGATCCGAAGATGGCCTTTGTTGCGTCAACGTTTTTCCTTGTGCTGGGGTTCGCCCTCGTGGTGTATTTCAATATGCAGGAGCCGCAGCCCCGGGAGCGCGATTATTTTTATGTCGGATCGTTTTTCATCTTCGCAATGTGGATCGGCATGGGGATCCTGGGTATGATCGACCTTTTCCGGGAGACCTTCCGTGGATCGGGAAACCAGACATTCACCAGCTATGCGGTCCTCGCACTTGCTTTCCTGTTCGTCCCGTTTAATATGGCGCGGACGAACTTCCACGAGGCTAACAGGGCGGGCAACTATGTCGCCTGGGATTACTCATACAACTTGTTGCAGAGTTGCGACCAGGACGCCATCCTGTTCACCAACGGTGATAACGATACCTTCCCCCTCTGGTACTTGCAGGATGTCGAGGGGGTGCGCCGCGATATCCGCGTCGTGAACCTCAGCCTGCTCAACACCGACTGGTATATCCGCCAATTGAAGCACAACGAGCCCTACGGAGCGAAGAAGGTGCCGATCAGCATCTCGGATGCCGATATCGCCCGGATTGCTCCCGTGCCGTTTGAATCGCAGGTCATCGAACTGCCGGTTCCGCGGGAAGTGGCTCAAATGTACAGCATCGAAGGAACCGCCGGAACCATGCTGGACTCCTCGGTGCAGCGGTCGGGCGTACTGCGCTTCACGATGCCGCACACGCTCGAGTTCGGCTCCACGAAAGCCATCCGGACCCAGGACATTATGGTGTACGATATCGTCCGTACCTCCGGCTGGCAGCGGCCGATTTATTTTGCCATGACGGTTGCGCCCGACGGCCAGATCGGCTTGCGGGATTATATGCGCCTCGAAGGGCTGGCTTTCAAGCTTACGCCGCTACGGGGAACGGCCTACTGGGCCAACGTCGATGAGAACAAGATGCGGGCGAATCTCTTCTCGACTGTGGAGGAACCTTTATTGACCCCGGCCTCCGGGTACCTCTGGCGCGGATTGCAGAATCCTTCCACCTATTTTGATGAAGACGTCCGGCGGCTGATGGCCAACTACCGCCAGGCGTTTATTATTCTCGGCCTCCATTATATGAACGCCCGGAACATGCCTTCGAAAGTCGCGGAGGTGATGGACCGTTTGGAGGAGGTTATCCCCCGCAAGGTTATCTCGATGGATTACCGGACCAAAGCCTATATTGCGAATTTCTACGTGATGGCAGGAGATACCGCAAAGTCCCGGGAACTGTCGATGGAGATCGTGGGCGATCTGAAGCCGATCGTGGAAAGCGGTGTCGCCGATCCCCTTTCTTTCGATAATCCCTACATCGTTCTGTTGCAGACGTATCAAAGCCTTGCGATGTACGACGAAGCGTTGAAGCTGGTGGAGGTGATCCGAGCCGTTTATGCGAGGGAACAGGGAATCGACCAGGTGATCAGCCAGCTCCGTGGACAGATTGAAATGGAACAAGCCAACACCCGCCGGCGGGACAGTCTTACCTCCGTGAAGCCCTTGCCCCAGGGCCGATAAATGAATCCCGGAGCGCAATCGGGTCTCAGGGAATCCCGTCGTGAGCACTGGGAGTCCTTTTGGGATGAGAAGCAGGATGTCCAGGATGTGTACTCGAACGCCGACCGGATTGTGCGCAACCTGTCGGAGGTGACGGACCTCCGGGGAAAACGGATCCTGGAGATCGGGGCCGGGACGGGGAGGGACAGCTTCCCTCTCGTGGAGCGGGGAGCCATCGTGTACCAGCTCGATTATGCGGAGAACTCACTCCGCATTCTCAAGCGCATGGCAGCCGGGGCGGGATATGATGTCATCATTCTCGGGGGCGACACGTTCCGCCTTCCTTTTCGCGACGGCTCCTTTGACGTTGTTTTTCACCAGGGGTTGTTGGAGCACTTCCGTGTCCCGCAAGCCGAATTGCTTCTCCGCGAAAATATCCGCGTTATCAAACCCGGCGGTTATTTGCTGGTTGATGTCCCGCAACGGTACCATCTTTACACCCTTGTGAAGCATCTCCTCATTACGATGAACGTTTGGTTCGCAGGGTGGGAACGCTCGTTCTCGGCACCGGAACTCCGGGGTGTCCTGCGTTCCCTCGGCCTCGTTCCGGTATATTCCTACGGTGAATGGATGATGCCGAGTTTCTTCTACCGTGCTCTGCGCGAAGTTCTGAAAAAAGCCGGCGTCACACTTCCGTTGTACCTCGACCTCAAGCCCTTCTCGCTGATCCGCGCACGCATCAGGCAGCTTCTCCTGCCGACCTTTCTCCCGCTCTACACTGGCATTTCGATCGGCGTCGTCGGTCAGAAGAGGTAAGTCCGCATGAAGATCCTTGTCGTGAACTGGCAGGATATCAGGAACCCATGGGGGGGCGGTGCGGAGGTTCATCTCCACGAAATTTTCAAAAGGGTCGTTCGGCGGGGGCATGCCGTGACCCTTTTTTGCTCTTCCTTCCCTGGAGCGGCGGATGAGGAACAGGTCGACGGCATTCGCGTGATCCGGCAGGGGGGGAGGAATGTGTTCAACTTCATCGTCCCGTACCGCTACCACAGCCGGTTTTCCCGGGAAGGGTTCGACGTGGTCGTGGATGATCTGAACAAAATTCCCTTCTATACTCCCTGGTACGTCCCGGAGCCTCTCGTAGGAATCGTCCATCACCTCTTTGGCGGGAGTATCTTTCTCGAAGCCTCCTTCGTGGCTGCCTCGTACGTCGCGATCGCGGAGCGACTGGCTGCCAGGGTGTACCGCAATACGCCGATGGCCGTCGTGTCTGAAAGCACACGGCGGGAGCTGATCGGGCTTGGGTTTCGGGAGGACGCCATCAGCATTGTTCACAACTGTGTCGATCATTCCGTGTACCGGCCTTCCATGGAGATCCCCACCGGCCCTCCCGTGGTCGGCCATCTTGGTAGGTTGAAAAAGTACAAAGGGGTCGATCATCTCCTCAGGGCATTTCAGATTGTCAGGGTGGAAATTCCGGAAGCGCGGCTCAGGATTGTGGGGGAGGGGGATTTCCGACCAGCCCTTGAGAAGCTCGCCGATGAACTTGCCCTGAAGGATGCCGTGGAGTTTACCGGATATGTGGGAACAGCGGAAACCGTTCGGATCATGCAACGCATGCACGTTGCCGTGAATTGCTCGGCAAAGGAGGGGTGGGGCCTGACCGTCCTGGAAGCGAATGCGTGCGGCGTACCGGTCATTGCCAGCGATGTCCCCGGGTTACGGGATTCCGTGCTGGATGAGAAAACGGGCTTGCTGTACGAGTATGGCAACATTGAGCAGCTGGCGCAGAAAATTCTCCTGGTGCTGAGGGATCAACACTTGCGCACACGCTTGCGGGGGGAAGCCCTTGGGTGGGCCCGTTCATTCGATTGGGAGGACTCGGCGGAGAAGATGATTGCCGTCTTGGAGCGGGCGATCGCCACGAAGCAACAGAAAGGGAAGGGGAGATGAAATTCGGGTGGTGTGCTCAGCCAGGGTATTATGATGTTTTCGAGAGGATGGTACGCAGGTAGGGGCCGCACTCTTCAGGCGTAGGAACCTCGCGTATGAACTTTGTACAATCCCCCATCCCTTCCCACATCAACTCATCCCGCAGCGTTGCAATGACCCCGCTCCAGAAACTCCCCACCACCACGATGGGTCTCTCCTCCATGAACCGTTTGTTGATGAACTCCCAGACATAGGCAAGTTCCAGCAACGTACCCGTTCCCCCCTTTAACACAACATAACCACTCCCAAGCTCCGTCAGCGTTTGAATCCGTTGGACAAGCGACGGCATGCGGATTTCCTGGTCGACCCACTGGTTTGCTTTGCGCGGGAACAACTCGACCGTAACGCCGATCGTTCTCCCGCGGGCCATCTTTGCCCCGCGGGCGCCCGCTTCCATGGTTCCGCCGTATCCGCCGTTGCAGAGGGTGAAGCCTGCATCTGCGAGCGATTCGCCGACAGCAATCGCCTGCGCGTACTCCGGATCCCCTTCAACAGGCCTTGAACTGCCGAATACCGTTATCACCTTGTTCATGGAATGTTCTTAATCCAGAAACATCCAATTGACCCCGAACTTGATATTTCTTCCCGGCATGGGATAGGATGGGGTGATCATGTAGTGCACATCGGCAACGTTCTCCCATGCCAGCGTAAGGAATGCGTCTCCCAACGTAACGACGGTATAGAGGTCGAGAGAACTCCAGGCCCCCAGCCGGATGGTGGATTGCCGCGTGAAGAGCAGATGTTGAGGGATGAACTGGAGACCATCGTGGGCGCTCTGCGAACGAACACGTATTCCCACCTTTGCTTCAAGGGCTTCATCGAAGAACTGTTCCCGGTACGAGAGTTCGGCATGGATGTTCATCCTCGGAACGGGTCGTGCCTCCATCTCATCCTGGGTATAGTCCATGAAGGTGGCGGCTGCCCGACCTTCAACATTCCATGCACGAAAAAGTAAATCGGCACGGAGGCCCCGGAGTTCGGTCTCCTGGATGACCAGGATTGTGGCTGTTGGAAAGGTCCCCGTTGTTCCAAGGGGTTGGAAGATTATCGCATCATCGATGGTTCGGCGGAACCCGGTGAGGGAGAAATCGATCGCCGGTCCGGCATGGAACCGAACTCCCGCTTCAGCCTGTCGGTGCAGTTCCTTCTCAGCTCTCTCTCCGTCAGCGGAGGGGGTTCGCCAGTAATACTCCTGCATGGTCGCGAACCGGTTCACCGAGGAGTATCCTGCCGTGATTGAGAGCCAATCCGTGAGGCTTAACGCAGCCAAGCCTCCGAACGAAATTGCATTCCCTCCCCTTAAAAATTCCTCTCTGACGAAGACGGACATGGTCAAAAGCCGGAGTGGGAAGACGGTTCCGTTTGCTTTGAAGGCCAGGTAATTCTCGGCCGTGGCGCCGATCTGGAGATTCTTCTCCAGGGAGCGGCGTTCGTACTCTCCTCCCACAGCGAGCCGGGCGAACTCTCCCTCGAACTGCTGTTCCAGTTGCGCTCCCCAAAAAGAGAGGAGCGTGTTGTCAACGATCCTTGCGGAGTCGAACGGCTCAATTCCTTCCCGGTATTCTCGGTCGATGTTCGAGTAATAAAGCCAGGCTCTTGTCCTGGCCGTCGTATCGGGGAGGAGCTTTGCAATCCCCCCCACTGTTATATCCCGTCGGGCTGTGGTTTGCGAGGCCTCTTCGGTTCGGACGACCGCCGTGACTTCATCGAAGAGGGAAGGACTTCGCGTTGGGTCGATCCCGCCGTTTATTTCCGTCGCAGAGCGCGTGTAGAGGTCGCTGATCCAGAAATTCCACCGGTCGGAATGGTCGTACCGGACCCGCGTCCGGATGTTCCAGGCGTCGTACGCGGAGTTCGGGTACCGCCCGTCGCTCACGCTCCGTTGGAATCCGAACATGACGTTGACACCCCGGGCGACGTGCTGCGTGTAGAGGCCGTCCGTCAGGATCTGTTCGAAGGGCCCTTGCATGTACCGTATCTTGGTGATGGGGCGGTTCGAGTTGTACTGGTGCGTGACCGCGTTGATGGCTCCACCGGGGGCATTATTCCCAAAATATCCTGATTGGCTTTCACTCAGCAGTTCAAGCTGATCGACATACTCCAGGGGAAGGAGGTTGAGATCGTAGGTGCCTGTCAACGGATCGTTCAGGGGGCGACCGTCCAGCTTGATCGCGACCCCGCGACCGTCGATCCCATTTATCGTGAGTTGCATCGGTTGTCCAGGCTCACCAAGCTCGCGTGTGAATACCCCGGGCGAGTACTGCAGCACCTCGCCCGCGAATTGTGAGTAGGTCCAGATGAATTGCGAGCTGTGGAGAAGGGAGGAAGAGTCCGATGAATGAGTCAGGCTCCCGATATTCAGGATGAACCGGGGGCGATGTTCTTCGATCCGCGTCGAGTCCTGCTGTGATGCCATGGTTGTGTCACCGGGGGCGTACACTGGAATGGCTTGGGCACCATGGGTTCGCGCAACGAGCAGAGTGAGCAGGATCAGGAAAAGCGTTGTTGCGGAAATTGAGCGGCGACGATGTGCCAAGAGTGTTTCAGTCCTGTATCGGCTTGAAGAACGGTTTGGTGATCGAGCAATGATAGGAGGGGGGAAATTCCCTTTGAAGGCTGTCGAGGGCGTGCATTTCCTCGAAGAAGCCAAACACCGAGGAGCCGCTCCCGCTCATCAATGCCAGGCAGGCGCCGCGCTGGAGGAGCGTTTCCTTGATGGACTGAATTTGAGGGTGTGCAGCGAAAACGGTCTCCTCAAAGTCATTTCGAAACCGGGCCTGCAGCTCCTCGCTGGAGACGCGCGGCCCCATGATCAAATCTTTCAGGCTTTGTCCCTTCCGTCCCGCTGTTGGATGGATATGGGTGTACGCCCATCCGGTGGAAACGCGAATGGGGGGTGTGACGACCGCGATTGTGTAGGGAAGGGAAACCGGCATCGGCTCCAGGATTTCGCCCCGCCCCGTGGCATACGCCGTTCCCCCGCGGATAAAAAAAGGAACATCCGATCCCAGGGAAGCGGCCATGGTTTCCAGCTCGTCCGTGGTAATCTCCAGCGACCAGAGGTGGATCAATCCCTTGAGAACGGCGGCTGCGTCTGCACTGCCACCCCCCAGGCCTGCTCCGATGGGAATATTCTTCCGGAGCGTGATTTTCACCCCGGTAGGGATGCCGGTCACATTCTGGATCAACTGTGCGGCTTGCACACACAGGTTGCTCGTGTCTGATGGGAGGTCGGATCGGTTTGTGCTGAAATGGATGGGTTCGTCGTGATGCACGAGATCGATTTCATCGAAGAGGTCGACTTGATGGAAAATCGTTTCGATGGCATGGTAGTTATCCGGACGTTTGCCGATCACATGCAAACCGATATTAATCTTCGCGTATGCTCGCAGTGTCATGGGATGGAGTCCATTGGGCACCGCTCAAAATACGTGAATAACGAAGGAGATGCAACCAACCCCTTTGCAACCGGGCTTTTGATTGTTGTCGCTTTTTTTTGTAAGTTGGGCTCCACACTGAACTCAATAATCCGGGTGCAACGCTGTTGAAAGTGTTCGTCGGTGACATTCCCCTGGGTGGTGGAAG
>JACPUH010000033.1 GCA_016192345.1 Ignavibacteriales bacterium
GAAACAGGGTCCGAAAAACGGGAGCCAGTATTTGAAGATCAACAGGTCCGGTTTCTTGCGAGCGATCGCTCTTGCCGCCGAGTACCACGTGAAAGGGTTAATCGAATCGATCAGCTGTTCGCTTGGCACGACGGTCCCGCTGCCCGCCTGCTCCTCCTGGCTTTTGCCCGGAAACAGGAACGCCGGATATTGTCTTGAGAAGGTAACGATCGACACCTCATGGCCCTTCGAAAGATGCTTGTACAACAGGGCAATATAGTGGGCAATCCCCCCCCGAAGCGGATACGCGGTGCTGACGATAACGATCCTCATGGTGTTTCCCCGAGTTGTACTTTGTAAAGCACGGTGGGGGGATAGGTGATGTAGGTGAGGGGACGAAGTTCCGGCGGCGCGTTCCGCGGGTCGAGCAAATTCCGGAATTGGGGGCGCATCCCGGCCTCCATCACGCTGAAATACAAATACGAGGCGTTGGTCTTCTTCATCTCCGCGACAAGCTCTTCGTACGTCTCCACATAGGGAAACAGTTGCATCTGCATGTCGAGGTAGTACGCGATGTGCGGCTTGCGCGCGATAATGACCTTTCCGCTCTCGCCTCTTCCGATGTTCTCATCGAACCATTTCCCGATCACGGCAACCTCCTGCGGGCCGGAGTCTATATTGAGCCGGTTGAATTCCCACGAGTTCAATCCGGACCAGAGGAGCAGGACGAATCCCACAAGCCCTCCGATCTGCAGGGTCTTCCAAAAACGGTACTCGGCCAGCCGCTGCCATGTCAGCGTTCTGAGGGCCAGGGCGATATAGGCAGGGAGCAGGTAGAGGGAGAAGCGCTCGCCATAGAAAACCAGCAGCAGCACTCCGAAGAACACGAACGCGAAGAGAAAGTAACTCAACACGCGGGCGGAGGGGCGCTCTTTCATAAAAAGGATGATCCCTCCCAGGGAGAAGATCCCCGTGTGCCAGCCCAAAAGCTTGCCGAGGTCGCTTGAGGCATGCTCGACGACATTCCGGAAAAGTGTCGTGATGAACAATCCCGGGTCTGCAAAGATCACCTGCGTCAAAGAAGTGAACTGTTTTGCCTCGACGCTCCAGTACTGATCCCACCCGATCCGCCCCTTGGCGAACATCTCGTAGGCGATGTTCAAATAGTTCTTACTGTAGAAGAAGCTTCCTTTTTCGACCAGGCAATAGACACCCCAGGGGGCAATCGTAAGAAAGAAGAAACCGAGGAATAGGGCGGATGTTCGGATCCGCTCCTTCATTTCCTGCTGCAACGGGTTTGCCAGCAGAAAGGCGGCCGGTACTGCAGCAACGATGAAGATGCCGTTGTAGCGAGTCAGGTAGGCGACGCCGGAGAGAATGCCTGCGAAGGCAATGCTGCGCCGGTTGAGCACATCGTCTTTGAAAAGAAAGAAGGTGGAAGCCAGGGCAAGCGCCAGGAAGAACATATCGGTCCCGGCCGTGTACGAATACTGGACAAACGTTGTGTTCACCGCGACGAGGAGCGTTCCGATCAGCGCGATGTCGGCACGGAAAAGTCTTTTAAAAAGTTCGAAGATGAAGAAAAGAGCCGTTGTCGCGGCAAGCGTTGAGAGGAGAACGCCTGCATGAAAAAGATCCCGCGTGAACACTCCGATGAGGGCAAGAATGATCGGGTACGCAGGGCCGTGAAAATCTTCAATGGGAAGGGTCCCTTGAAGGATATGCTTTGCCTGGGGGACGTAACTCCAGTAAAAATCCGTTTCGACATTGTAATCCCCGACGACATGGTACTTCAGCGCAATGAACGCCATGACCAGGAAATAGAGTGCCGCAAGAGCAACGCCCGCGAGCCGGTGCCCCACCATATCCGGGAAGAACGGAAAGAGGGAAGTGGAGGAAATCGATGGTTGTTTTTGTTTGGCCATGGTACTGAGGAAATCCTAATCCCCATCTCAGAGAAAATTTTGGCTGTTTATCGTTAAAGGGTTAAGACTCCTAAAAACCTGCTGAAGTGCTCACGCCCTGAAATATGTGACAATAACCCCGACATTTATGTCGGGGCAACCGGAGTCCAAACCAAGGGCGGGCTTTAGCCATGATAGAGATGGCTGATTAGGTTCTCCCGATCCCCAATAAACGGTCCCCCAAAACTCCGAACGATTTGGTGATAAGATAGTTCGGGTAGTGGAGTGCTTTCTTGACCGCTTTTTCGAACATATTCCCCCGCAAGGTAATACTTCCTGGTGATTTGATCCGCTGCAGGATGACCGCCTGTTCGAATCCCGCACGGAGGAGCATCGCCCTGAGCGTCACCGGTGTGAACTCGTTCACGTGATACGGCGGCATGGGCATCTGCTTGTGCGTTCGCATGGTCCTATAGCCGACGACGGCAAGGCGCCCCACGATGCTGTTGAACATTGAAGGGACTTCAATGGCGACGATGCCGGAAGGCTTCAACATCTGACGGGCCTTTTCGAGCATCGAACGCGGATCGATCAAATGCTCAAGGACATCCCCCATGAAAATGACATCGTACCGTCCGGGTTGGAGGGGGAACTCCTCGAAGGAGCCTTGCCGGACGTCCAGCCCGAACCGTTCGCGGCAGATCTTCGTTCCCATCGCGGCGTACTCGATCCCACTCACGTGATACCCTTTTTGGCGCGCATAGTCCAAAAAATACCCCATGCCACATCCGATCTCGAAAAAGTCGCCTGAAGGTCTGAACTTCTGTATCGCTCTCAGGATCTCCGGGAACTTGACCGATCCTTTGACCGCCGCCGTTTCGTAATCGGTGGCCGAGTGTGCGCCGCAGTCGGTGCCGTCATGGAGAAAGTACTCGTCGCTGTAGAGCAGCGCAAGTTCCTGATCCGTCGGGCGCGGGTCGAGGTACACGAACAAGCAAGCGGTGCACTGTTGTGCCTGAAAATCTTTTCGGTGGAAGGTATACCGGATCGGGAAGTCAGTGGAACGGTCGTTCGTGCAGAGAGGGCAAACGCTCACAAGTCACGCTCCGCTTAATGGGGGAGGAGCTTCATGCACGCATCGACGACGCGCTTCACAGGGAAAAAGTCCATGCACCGGTACTCCGGATTCGTGCAGGTGGCCTGGTAAAAGCAACGGCATGGTTGTTCCGGCTCCAGGGTCACGCCGAGACCGTACAGTTCGAACTCGTGTTTGTTGAAAATATTATTGAACAGGACGATCCTTTTGTCCAGGCCGATCGTAATGTGCATCGCCATCGTTACGGAGGTTACGACGAGGTCGCATTGGTCGACCAGCGCCGTGAATTGCCGCAAGGGAAAATGTCCAAGGTATTTTGTTCCGGACGCGCGCGCGAGCTTCAGGTTCTTCTTATGTTCCTGCTCTCCCCCCAGCAAAACAACCTCATATCCTTTTTTCTTCAAGGTCTTCGCAAGGGCGACCCAATTCTTGTCGTCCCACAGCCGGGAGGTCCAGCGATCGCCGCAGCCCGTATTGAGTCCGATGACTTTCTTTTTACGGTTGATGTTCCATTTCAAACCATGATCGGTAGGGCGTTCAAGAATGTAGCGTTCACCGGCAAACGTGAATCCACAGATCTCGAAAATCTCCTCCGGGTAACTTTTTCTATTCGACTGGCTGAGATCGTCGAAGACTCCCGTGGCATACTTTGCTTCCGCCGCCCCGTCGATGGGGGAGATAATTCCTTCCTTTAGGATGAACCCTTTTTTCGTCGTGGCGGAGATTTGCGCTGCGAGCGCACACGCCTCGCGGTCTTTATCCAGATTATAGAGAAGATCAAACTGGATGGACCGGAGCGCGACAATATTCTTCAGAGAGAAATCGAGCTTCTCGTCAACGGAAGAAGGAAGGACCTCCGGCGTCAGCGTCAGCCAGAAGATCTTTGCGTGAGGAAAGGTTGCTTTCAGTTTGTGGAGAAGAGGCGTGGTGCGGATGACATCGCCGATCGCCCCCAGTTTGATGATGAGGATCTTTTTGTCGATCGGATCGTAGTGGGAACAATCCCTGCCATCGCGATCAACGCAATGCACCCCATGCTGTTTGTGCGGTTTGCAGGGGATATCTCCACGAAAGAAACGACAGTCGGTCTTGAGCGGAATCATCAGGAGTTGTACGATCCTTCTGCGTTACGCTGAATGGGGAGAGCGGTTGGTGCGGCTTGTCAATTTTTCTCTTTAAAAGATGCCAAATTTATCGTATTCTGAGCGTGTCAAAATAGCCGATTTTCCTCTGGCTGTCAAGGATTTAATCCGAACGCCGGAACGACCATTGCCGTGGAGCCTGTATGAGAATACTCGTAGTGAACGGACCGAACCTGAACCTGCTCGGTACCAGGGAGCCGGAGTTGTACGGGGCGACCACCCTGTGGGATATCGAGAAGAAGTTGAAGGAAGTGTTCCCGAAGATTGCATTCGAATTCTATCAGTCGAACAGTGAAGGCGCGATCATCGACACACTCCACAAGGCGGTCGGGGGAGCGTTCGATGCAGTGATCATCAACGCTGGTGCCTATTCCCATACCTCGTACGCTATCCGTGATGCCCTCTCCATGCTGAAGATCCCTGCCGTGGAAGTGCACCTGACTAATATTCACGCGCGGGAGGAATTCCGGCACACCTCGGTGACCGCTCCGGTCTGCAAGGGTATCATCGCCGGTCTTGGTGCGAAGGGGTATGAGCTTGCGGTAAGATTTTTGGTGGAACAATAAGCGTAAACGAAATTCCAAATCTCAAAACCCAAATTCCAATTCTGAAGTCTGCTCACTGTTTTCTGCCATCGGCATTCTGTTGCATGTCAACTCCCCGAGCCTGAGCTATGGTCAAAGCCGTCATCTTCGATCTTGACAACACGCTGGTGGATTTCATGGCCATGAAGCGCCAGGCGATCGATGCCGCGATCCACGCTATGCGCGACGCGGGACTCAAGCTTTCGCCCGAGGAGATCCGGAAGCGGATCGACGTGATCTACGCCGAGCGGGGGATCGAGTTCCAGAGTGTTTTCGACCAGCTGCTCTTTGACGAATTCAGCAAAGTGGATTTCAAGATTCTCGCGTCGGGAGTGATTGCCTACCGGCGCGCGCGGGAAGCGGCGCTTGTCCCTTATCCCCACGCGTACATGACGCTCATCCAACTCGCGAAGATGAACCTGAAGCTGGGGGTTGTTTCCGATGCCCCCGGGCGCGAGGCGTGGTTGAGGCTGTGCTACCTCGATTTCCACCATATCTTCGACGCCGTGGTGACGTATGAGGACACGCAGGTCCGCAAGCCGGCGCCGGAACCATTCCGGGAGGTCTTGAAGCGACTCGGCGTCGACCCCAGGGATTCCTTGATGGTCGGTGATTGGGCGGAGAGAGACGTCCTTGGAGCCAAGCAGGTTGGGATGAAAACCGTGTTTGCGCGGTACGGCGATACGTTTGGAACCCTCGTCTCCAATGCCGATTACGAAGTGGATGACGTTGCGCAGATTGTGGAAATTGTCAAACAGGAAAACGGGGAAGCGTAAAACCTGATGGGATCGATTGTAGGAATCGGCGTTGATGTCGTGGACATGAAAAGGATGAAGAAGGCCCTTGGGTCATGGGGCCCTGCTTTAAAGAAGAAAATTTTCTCGGAAAAAGAGATCAAGTACTGCGAGTCGAGGAAGAACTCCCATCAGCATTTTGCCGCCCGGTTCGCGGCAAAGGAGGCGGTCAGTAAAGCGATGGAGACGGGGTGGAGCGGCGCGTTTCGCTGGAAGGATGTTGAAGTGGTCAACGAGCGCTCGGGCGCACCCAAACTTGTCTTTTACCACGGTGTCGCCAAACACCTTGCAAAGAACCACGTCCACCTCTCCCTTTCCCACACGGAAACGACGGTGATTGCCTTTGTCATCATCGAAAAGAAGCGGTAGGATTTAGCGGGATCGAGTTGCTGTACATGAAAACGGGCGAGCCGAGGCTCGCCCGTTGGCGTTCTATCGATGCCGCTTCTGTTCCTGTATTCCACCCTCAGCGCAGTAACGTTGCCGGATCCAGGTGCGGGGCTTCAATATCCTTGAAATACTTCACCGTTCCCACACGAAGCTCAGCCGTGGATTCATCGTCGCAGACGATGATGCCGTGAGGGTGAAGCTGCAGAGCGCTGACGGTCCACATATGGTTGACGCTTCCTTCCACCACATTGGCCAGCGCCCGGGCCTTCTTGTAACTGTTTATGATGATGAGCACTTCGTTCGCATCGAGCACCGTGGCAACCCCGACGGTCAAGGCGGTCTTTGGCACTTTACGGGTGTCGTTATCAAAAAAGCGCGCATTGGCCATGATGGTGTCATAGGTCAGCGTTTTGATCCTGGTTCGTGAGGAAAGCGAAGAGCCGGGCTCGTTAAATGCAATGTGACCGTCCGGACCGATGCCGCCGAGGAACAGGTGGATGCCGCCGATCTTCTTGATCTTCTTCTCATAATCCGTGCATTCCTTCTCAAGGTCTTTTGCATTGCCGTTCAGGATGTTGACATTTTCCTTCCGGACGTCGATATGCTGGAAGAGATTGTTCCACATGAATGAATGGTAGCTTTCAGGATGATCCTTCGGGAGTGCGACGTACTCATCCATGTTGAACGTGACGACGTTCTGAAACGAAACCAATCCTCTCTTGTGCATCCGGACCAGTTCCTGGTACGTGCCGATGGGGGATGAGCCCGTCGGCAGGCCAAGCACAAACGGCTTCTTCGGTGTCGGCTTGAAATCCCGGATTTTCCGTACGACATATGATGCCACCCACTTGCTGACGAGATCATTGTCCGGTTGAATGATAACTCTCATAAAAGCTCCTTTGTTCGATTAGTTTTTTCTGTGTGCCTGGTAATATTCCGGAAGGCAGGTTTTGACCTGCTCCTCCATCTCCTGGTCTGTGATCGAGGACATACGGCCCTCCTTTTCATACTGATCCATCACCCAACGCTGGATCCTGGCGACCTTCATCACGGTGAGCCGCTCTTCTCCCTGGAGTCCGAGGAAATCGTTCACCCAGAGCGCCACGCCGTCGGTCCCGGATTTGTCGGTGATCGCAACGCGTGGAGGCCTGTTGAGCAGCGCCGTCGTGTCAAAGATGTTGTAAATCTGCTCGAACTTGCGCAAACCGCCCGCGTGAATCCCGGCCCGCGTCGTATTGAAGTCCTTTCCGACAAAGGGATAATTCGAGGCGAGCGTCGTTCCAATCACCCGTTCATAGTACTCCGCCATTTCGGTGATCACGGGGAGGTTGACCCCGTTGAGCCCCCCCTTCAACGCAACGTACTCGATGACAGCCCCTTCGAGAGGCGGGTTGCCGGTCCGCTCACCGAATCCGAAGAGCGTGCCGTTGAGAGCGTTCAGGCCGTAGATCCATGAACTCGCACCGTTGATGTGAACCTTGTGGAAGTCGTTATGACCGTGCCACTCGAGGCGGTCGGCGGAGACACCGCACTCATTGCGCAGCCGCCAGATCATTTTCGGGATGGATCGGGGCTCGGCCGCGTTCGGATAGGAAAGTCCAAAGCCCATCGTGTCGCACAACCGGATCTTCACCTTCATGTGTTGCGGCACTTGCTCGCTCAACCGTTCGAGCTTTTGCACGAACGGGAAGACGAACCCGGGAAGGTCGGCGCGGGTGATGTCCTCCAGGTGGCAGCGCGGGCGCACGCCCGCTTCGAAGGCTGCCTCCACGACTTCGATATATTGCTGCATTGCTTCCTTGCGTGTCTGCTTTTGCTTGTGGAAGATGTGATAGTCGGAGGAGGAGGTCAGCATGCCGGTTTCCTTCAACCCCATTTCCTTCACGAGGCGGAAGTCCCCTTTATTGGCGCGGATCCATCCGGTGATTTCGGGGTACTTCAGGTTCAGAGCCCGGCACGCGTCGATGGTGTCGCGGTCGTTCTTGGTGTAGAGGAAAAATTCCGATTGCCGGATAACACCTTTGGGGCCGCCGAGCCGGGACATCATCTCGAACAGTGTGACCATGTGCTCCCGTTTGTACGGAGGACGGGCTTGCTGGCCGTCGCGGAATGTCGTATCGGTGATGTGAATATCGCGTGTCCTGACTTCATTCGGATCGAACTCGACCTCCTTGCCGTCGATCGTTTCTTTGATCTTCCCTTCGAATTTGATCAGCGGGGGAAGCGAATAGGGAAAGGTGTCTTCAAGCAGATTCGGGGTCGGAACATCCTGTAATTCATATGGTTTCATGGTTGGTTCTCCTGGACATTATTGCAATAGTCGAAAAAAGAAATCGATGGCACCGCCAACGTCTTGAACCTTCAGCGCTTCCTCTTCCTTGACGCTCAGGCCGAACGCCTCTTCATACGCGGCAACAAGCTCGATTGATTTGAGCGAATCCGCGCCAAGATCAACCGTAAATTGATCGGACTCTTTGATGTCGGACGTCTTCATGGCGAACTGTTGTGCGGTAACCCCGACGACACGTGCGGCTACTTCTTCTCTTGTCATAATGCGGTCCTTTGTGAAAGGTTCTTACGTTGTTGAAAATGATGCTACCAATGACTCAAATTCTGCCCGCAGACGCGGTATCGCTGCCCCTTCCTTCACAAGTTTCTGGACGACGCCGTTCGTCTCGATCGTCCCCCGGACAGCCTCGAAATCCTTCACGCGTTCCTCTTCCGGCTGATCGATGCCGTAGCCGATGCGGGCGAACGCGGCAAATTCCTTCTTCGAATCCTCCAGGATCATCCCGTGCAGCGAGGAGGAAGCCTGCTCCCACTCGTCGATTGCCTTGAGGGCCTGTTCCACCGTGATGTCTTCAAGTCGAATGCCGTACTCTTGCGCGTAGGCGTCGTAGATATAGCGCCATGCGTCTTCAGCATAGAGCTCGTACGAAGCCGCAAAGGCGGCGAGGAGTTGATCGTAGGTTGCGATCCGGCCGTTGACAACCTGCTCTTCCACGCCGGCCAATCGCTCGCGGGGCATCAAGAGACCGGCAATATCCGTCCACTCGGAGGAATTCGTAAGGGACACCGATGGGACGAGGGAAGCGACGGCGCGGCTCCAGTTCCGATCGCGTGTGAGGTTCACCTTCAACCGTTCAGTCACCTTGCCGTTCAGGTACCGCGTGATGGCGAGCGAGTAATACTTGGCCCCCTTCTTCAGCAGGAGCCGGTTGAGCTGAAGTCCGCCATAGGCGATGAACGATTTTTCCTTTGGCACGCTCTCGCTCAGGGCAAGGAGTTCATCCCGCCCCCGGCGCATTTTCTCGACGGTGTACGGGGAGAACACGTCGAAGATCATCAAGTCCCGCTTGATCGGTCCCTTCCGGTTGTCGCGCTTCGGCCACTTCTCCCCATCCCGTACCGTTCCGACGGAGAAGAGGTTCATGCCGGGAATGACTTTCGAGACTCCCCCTTCCTCATGAATATAGGAAAATGGAAGGTGGGGAATGTTGATGTTGGTGAAATGCTTGCCGATCACGACGCTGAAGGCGGGGATATGGCTTTCGAGGAGCAAGTACGAAAACGACCCCGTCTTGCACCCGCGCTCAAGAACTCCCTGGTGCACGGGACCGAGCTTGTACATATGATTGCTTTGATTGGTGCCGCTCCCGGCGTTGTAGAACGAAAACATTCCGGCGATGAGGAGCGTGGACTTGTGGTGCGTCACGGTGTACGGTCCGGCAAACACGGCAACGGCCTCACCATGGAAAGCTTCGCAGTTGGCGAACAGGAGAGAGTTCTCCGCGGAAAACTGTTTCCCCATCTTGACGCCCTGGCCGACAAAGACTTTATCCAGGATCACGCCGTTCTCGATCCGTGCTCCTTCCGCCACCATGAATGATCGTGCGTTGACCCCTTCTCCGATTTCCGTGGGATGCTCGGGGCAACTGGCGATCGTCCCATCCCGGAGGCTCTGTGCACCACGGATGAGCGTGGAGGGACCGATCATGACATTCTGAATCGTTCCGCAGTGAAGGATCTGCGCGTCCTTCCCGACGATTCCCTTCTCCGCTTTTGCGCGGGAAACTTTTTCGTCGATGAGAACGGAAAGTCGTTTCACGAATTCCGGATTATGCCGTAGCACTCCCTGAACGTACGCCGCCTGGGCGGAAAGGTCGTTGACGATCCTGATCCCGCGTCCTCCCGCCTCGTTGAGGGCCTCGATTTCGGTGCCGTTGCCGAAGGTTGTCCCCGGCGTCACCGAGAGACAGCCGACATCCTGGATCACCGCTCCGTTTTCAATGACATAGTGTGCAACGACCGAACCGATGTTGGCGATCCGGACGTTATCGCCGATGGTGCAGTCTGCGATGGTCGCATGGGAGAGGCCGCATGGCAGTTCGACTCCGTCAACAGTCCGGGAGCCGTCCGTGCTGCCGATGCGGACCGTTCCGGAAAATTGAACGTTGTTGATCCGGGAAAGGTCGCAGCCTGACGCGATGGTGATGGTATGCCAGTCCGTTGCGCTGCATCCCTGACGCGCGAGCTGGTTGACCTGTTGTTCTGAAAGTTTTTCAAACGGCATACGTGCGAATTGTCAATGAGTGAAAGGGGGCAAGGAAAAAAACGCGCTCCGGGTTTGGGGCGGATTTCGATTCCGGAGGAAATCGCAGAATAGGATCTCAGGTGCAAACGTACAGAGACGCTTAAAGTCTACCAAAAGAGCAAGAGAAGTTCAAGCGGAATCTCTCTTCATGAGAAGATCTTTGAGCCGGAAATAGGAATATTGTCGGACCAATTCCTCAAGCCGGCCCCGGAAAAAGAATGGACTGAGAGTTTTTTTGATCGTCCCTCCATGATCGCTCAATATTATGAAGTGAAAAACGCGAAGGAGGAGGAGAGCCCGTGGGAAGCGTTGCAACTCGTTTCATTTTTGACTACCTTGGAACCGTTCGTCGTGCACCCACCACCAACTTTGCGAGATGTCTTATGAAGCACATCGGCATCAAGAAGTTGTATTACTCGATCAGCGAGGTCAGCACCATTACGGCGCTGGAGCAATACGTGTTGCGGTACTGGGAATCCGAGTTTCCCCAGCTCAAGCCGGCGAAGAACCGCGCGGGGAACAGGATCTACACGAACAAGGATATCAAGCTGATTCTCTATATCAAGAAGCTGTTGCGCGATGAGCGGTACACGATCGAGGGGGCAAAGAAGGTGTTGGAAGAGTACGTGCCGGATGCGGAGGGGGCGGAGCAGCTCGAGCTGTTGAATATGCCTCCAAAGAAGAAAATTCAGGACGAGGAAATCCGTGGGGAGATGTTGGAGGTAAAACAGTTTCTGGAGGAGCTGTCGGGACGATTTTCGTAAGCCTATGTTGTGAAGTTCGGCAGGCAGCTACCGAACTTGGATTCAGCACTTCTCAGTAAAGCAGATTTAGAACGTGCGTTTGCCTCTCTCCATGACTTCCGTTGTCCCACCGTACGCGTCATTCCGAAGTACTATCGACGGTTGTTCGGATCCCCTCCAGCGCAGAGTCATTCCGAGAACCCTGAACTCCCCTCGTTGTTGTCGGGCACCCGGCGCAACAGGCCCTGGTTTCCGCGGTACATGAAATGGAATCAGACAAGCCGTGTTCGTGGTCGCAGAGAACGATAAACCATCTCCCACGTCGTGGGAAAATCTCCGGGACCTCTCTCTACCGTTTGGTTGCTTTTCCGGTACTCCTCCTTCTCCTCACCCAGCCTCTTTTTCCCACGGCGTCGTTTCATGATGCTGATCCCGGGAGAGTCCGCGGTATCGTGACGGATTCCTCCAATGGTCAACCCATGGCGTATGCAAACGTCGTTCTACGCGGAACTTCGCTCGGGGCGTCGACGAACTCTGTCGGCTACTTTCATATCGCCTCCATACCCTCGGGGAGGTACACCCTTGTCGTGTCTTATTTGGGGTATCATACTCAATTGATCCCCTTGACCATTGAGGGAGGGAAGACGGTGCAGGTGAATATTCGTCTTGCGCCGAGTGTGATCGAGACACAGGAAATGATTGTGGTCGGGGAACGGCCTGAACGCCTGAACGAACCCGACCTGGGCATGCAGAAAATCTCCGCTCAAGACATCGCGATCGTGCCCCCGGGCGTGGAACCGGACATCTTCCGTACACTCCAGATGAGTCCAAGCGTGGGAGCGACCAGCGATATCAGCGCACGTTATTTTGTCCGCGGGGGCGGGAGCGATCAAAACCTGGTGTTGCTCAACGGTGCAACGCTGTACAGCCCCTTCCACACCCTCGGCATTTTCAGCGTTGTTGATCCGGAGATGGTTTCTCTCCTGGAATTTCACAAGGGAGGGTTCCCGCCTTCCTATGGAGGGCGGCTCTCATCCATTCTCAATGTCGTGACGAGGGATGGGAATCGCAACGAGTTTCACGGGGTTGGAAGTGCGAGCCTGCTTTCCGGCAAAGTCGCTGTCGAAGGGCCCATTCCCAGTGGGTCCTTCCTCGTCACCGGACGCAAGAGTTGGTATGCCGATGTGATGAAGAAGTACCTCAACAATCGGGATGCCCCTTTTGATTTCTACGATTTCTCATGGAAAATAAGCTCAGCAGAACCTTCCATTGATCGGAACAGCCGTTTTGCTTTTCATGGATTCTTCAGCGGTGATCAGGTGAAGAACGATGATCCGTTTCGTGAGGACTACCTTGTCCGGAACAGAATTCTCGGGCTCAACTGGCACAAGATCTGGTCGAACCCGCTGTATTCGATTGTTTCGGTTTCGATCAGCGGCTTTGATGCGGAGGTTATGCCCAAGCTGAGCCCCACGAAACCGAGAAAGAACAAACTTTCCGATTTCACGGCTGATTGGGATTTTACCTATGTCTATGACAGTCGGGACGAATTGAACTTTGGGCTCCAGAACAAGTTCCTTTCGACGACGCTGGAATTGGAGAATACATTCGGGAACCGTATCAGCTTCGACCAAAGCGGTTGGGATGTTAACGCGTACGTTGATTACAGGTTCTACCGATGGGAATCAATAGGGATAACGATCGGCATCCGTTTTAAATTCGAGGCGATTTCCGAGTATCGACCATTGCTCTATGAACCAAGGGCAAGTTTTACGTACCGGATGACGCCGTCGATTTCCCTCAAGGCGGCATTTGGTTGGTACTCACAGGAATTATTGACACTGTCCGACGAGAACGAACTGATTTCGGTCTTTGAGCCGTGGATTATCACCCCCACCTACCTCAATTCGGCCCAGGCGACCCACCTTTCCCTCGGCGCAAAAGTGTACTGGGTGGATGATTGTACGACGGAGTTTGAAGTATACTACAAGCCGATCCGGGATCTAATCGACGAAAATGAAGAAAAGTTCATGGCGACGGATCGGGATTTCATCAATGTTGACGGCGAATCGTATGGTGTGGAATTCCTGTCGCAATACGAACCCCAACGGCTGCACATGAAATTCGGCTATGCCTTGACCTGGGCTCACAAGATGAAGGATGGAGTGCGCTACTATCCGCGTTACGATGCGCGTCACGCCGTCAATGCGCTTATGGGTGTCGACCTGGGATCCGGTTGGCAAGCGAGCGCAACCTGGGTGTTACGGTCCGGTATGCCATTCACGCCGATTGCCGGGTTTTATGATCGGGTGACGGTCAATCCATGGTCTGAGCCTTATGACTACGTTGTGCCGGAAGCGGTGACGCTTTGGGGGAAAAGGAATTCATCGCGGCTTCCTTACTACCACCGCCTGGATCTCAGTTTGATCAAACAATTTCATCTTGGCGGAGCCGCTGTGGCATTCGGTGCCAACGTGGTGAATGCGTACGATCAGAAAAACATCTTCTACTTTAACCGTGATACGGGGGAGGAAGTGTACATGCTACGAATTCTGCCCTCGGTCTCCCTCAAGGTCGAACTTTGAGATCATCAATTTCCTTATCGCTGCTCCTGCTTGTCTTCTCCGTTATCGGATGTGAGGAGCCGTTCAGTCCGAAAGTTGCGCTGAACGACGAATATGTACTCCAGTGTTTCGTGGAAGGCGACTTTGGAAGAGTTGTGACTCCCGTGAACCTCCTGCTGGCGAAGGTCTATGATGTCGAGGGGCTCAACCCATGGTTGAACACGAACGATCCATCAGTCCTCGGTGCGGAAGTGAGTTTCAGCATCAACGAGAAGGCATACTCACTGGCAATGGCGGTTCGCCCCAGTAAGGATTCGACCCGCTATGGTCCTGAAGAGCGGTATTATGTGGCCCGAATCCCGAAACCGGAGCCGTATAATGTTCTTACCGTTGTGGCCAAGCTGCCGACGGGAAAAGTGCTGAGAGCGCAAACCACCGTGCCCAAAGCCCGTGCCTTCAACAGCTCCTATCCGTTCGCACGAGGAATCACAACCGGGGTGAATCTTCCCCCGGGAACCCGGGACTGGACGATCGACTGGGAGGACTATGAGCCGACGGAAGGTCACCTGTTCTTTCCCCGGCTGATGATTGGGTATACCAAGTCAGTGGGAGATGCGGAGCAAGGTTACACCATCACGGTACCCGCCCGTTATATCCAAAGCAAGGACGGACCGGTCCCCGTCTATCATACCTATTCGACACAGAAATTCTGTTCCTTTGATTTCCCCGCGATCGATTCCGCCATGGCTTCCATTTCCGCGGATGACCCCAAGAAGATAAGTTACGCAGTCAGTAGTGCGCTGCTGGAAGTCATTGAATTCGACGCACCGCTCTCAAAGTACTTCTCAAGTATGGGGGGATCGCTCGATCCGTTCTCCATTCGGGTCAACCAAACGGTGTACTCCAATATCAATGGTGGGACCGGAATCTTCGGGTCGTACTTCACCAACAAGGCATACTTTGACTTTAATCCGGATTATGTTCGATCGTTCGGCTACCGATACCGGTAAGCCCAAACGCCCGCCGATGATTGGCGGGCTCTTGACGCTGGTCGTATTCCTGGCTTCGCTGACACAGATGGGCGCCAGCCTGTCTTGTGCGCAATCGATGTACACTTTCTCGGCGCCTACCGACGATGGAACCTCAACGTCACTGAGAGTCCCGAGTGGTCTGAAGGAACATGCACACCATCGGACCGCGATACTTGTCGGAGCATCCGAACTCTTCCTGATCCCCTCCGGGACGAAGATTGAGTCCCTGGGATTTGTCGTGGTCGAGGGGGCTGGCGCGAAAGTCACCGGTACGTTGAAACTGTACCTGGCAAATTCCGCGTCGCAGGCCGGTAACCTTGAGCCGTCCTGGGGAACCCTTGTTTCCGGTATGCAGAAGGTTTATGATGGGACCTTTACGATTCCCGATACCGCCGGCACTATAGCGTGCAGCCTTACCGAATCGTTTATCTATCTCGGCAACGGTCTCACCTTCGCCTACGAATTTCAGAGTCCAGGACCCTTCACAACCCGCAATGCAGTATTTGCAGCAAATACCGCATTGCGCTCATCCGCCCGCACCGGGTTCTCCGAAACTTCTGCACCAGAGGTTCTAGGCGATGTATCCGACTTTCGTCCAGTGATGCGTATAGGATTTCCGTTTCCACCGTTTCAGTGGGTCCCGCTTGCCAGCGGGACGCGGGAACGGCTTCGGTCCCTCGATGTGGTGAATGACAGTACGGGCTGGGTATGTTCATCAACGCAGAACGTCTACCTAACGACAAATCGAGGGGCAACATGGCATCTTGCCGGAGAGCTTTCGGTCCCAACGACCGGAATCGTAGGCTTGACAAATAACACAGCCCTCGTGACGACAGACTCCGATTCCGGATCCCGGGGGATCTTCAAAACGAGCGATGGCGGAATCACCTGGTCGCAAGTATACGACGCCGGGCCATCGATGATGAAAATCCTCGACAACCTCTCGGCCAATCAGATATGGGGTATCCTTGACGCCCCCCATGACACGATTTTCATCTTGAATTCCTTTAATGGGGGTGGGTCATGGATGAAGATGTCGAATTCTCTCAAGGTACCATCTGGAATGCGTGTCAGTCGGGCTGCTTACTGTCGCATAGGATCGACACTCTGGTTTGGCACGAGCGCAACCCTGGGAGAGGGGGGCCGTGTCTACAAGTCCCTCTTCGGTCCGAACGGACCGTGGAGTTTCTCCTCAACGCGGAGAAAGGAGGTCTCTGCACTCGGATTCAGTTCGCCAAGCGGCGCCGGGCTCTTGGCTCATGCCGGGTGTCGCGACACCATTCAGCGAACGACCGATGGCGGACTCACCTGGACCGACCTTGTTGTTGCAGGACTCGGTGAGGTCATGACGATTGAGTACTTTCCGGGTGGCGAAGATGCGTGGGCCGCGACGTCGACGGGAATCTGGCACACCTCAAACGATGGGATAGCCTGGGAGAGGTCTCTTTCTGTATACCCGGATACCATCTCCTCGCTCCGTTTTTTTGGCTCGTATCAGGCGGCGCTCGCCGTGGGGAGCAATGGTGTGGTCGTTCGGGGAACATGGGCCCTGAACACAGTTCAGAGTGCCATCACGGAACGTGGGCGACCAAACGAGTATATCCTCGCGCAGAACTTTCCCAATCCATTCAATTCGAACACACAGATTGAGTTTTCAATCCCCGAATCGCAATTCGTCTCACTGAAGATTGTGGACTTGCTCGGAAGGGAAATTGAAGTGTTGACAAAGGACTTCCGTCTTGCCGGCACGCATACGGTTGTCTGGAATGCATCAAGGCTTACAAGCGGAGTGTACTTCTACACCTTGCGGGTCGGTCCTTTTCAAGAGACCAAGAAGTTGGTGCTTCTGAGGTAACTGAGGCTTGCAGGCTATGGTTATTTTGGTCACGCGGATTCCATGCGTAATCCGACTTCAAGTTCATGGAAGAGATCGTGAGGATTGAGAATACTACACGCTCAGTAAATGTGTCTTCTATCAGGTTTCCGCCCGCTCCTTGTTTCTTAGCCTCCTTTTCGCTACATTTTTGTCAGCTTGTTTGAGTTGCACCCGGAAGAATCGTCAGAGGATACAAAAGGTTCCATTGATTTGACGTTTGACCAAAGAGTAACAATCGGAACGTAGCGCAGCCCGGTAGCGCACTTGTCACGAAGTGATCCCTTTGGGACTTGGGGTGCTCGAGGAGTCCCTTCGGGAGAAGGGAAAGTGGGGGGAATGGCGTGCTTCTTTTACGTTATGCGAAGTGAAGTTGATGGGAGTTATTATCGCGGTCAGTCCGGGGATTTGAAATCCAGGGTTAAGAAACACAATGACGGTGAATCCCAATCGACAAAGAGCAAGCGTCCATGGAGACTTGTGTATGTTGAGGAATTCAGTACCCGGAGTGAAGCGGTTAGAAGAGAACAATATTTGAAATCCCCGGCTGGTTGGCAAGACTGGAAAAAGTTAAAGCAACAGATCGAAGAAAAAACGAATTCGGAACGTAGCGCAGCCCGGTAGCGCACTTGCTTGGGGTGCAAGGGGTCGCGGGTTCAAATCCCGCCGTTCCGACGAAGGCTGAAGAGGTGTCCCGACGCAAAACGTCGGGATCCTCAAAATCACTTCCACTCACATAAAACGTTCGTGGGTGATTTTGGGACAAGGGGTCGCGGGTTCAAATCCCGCCGTTCCGACGAAAGCTGAATAGGTGTCCCGACGCAAAACGTCGGGATCCATCAAAGGCTGTGGAGGTTTCCCGCGTGAAAACATTGCGGGACTGAAATTGTCCACGGCTCGCTAAAAACACTTGCCGGGAAATTTCAGCAAATCCCGCCGTTCCAACCAAACATTGTAGATTGTAAATTGAAGATTGAAAATTTGACGGTGTGAGAGGTGGAGGATGAAATCCCGACATTTTTTATCGGGATCTATGATGCGCGGTGGGGTTTCCCGCATGAGAACATTGCGGGACTGAAATTGATATGAAGATGGAAATCAAGACACGTAAAAAAATCTTCCTTGTCGGCGATAAAGTACTCATCGCCCCCGATAGCGATAAGGACCGTACGGCCCACGGATTGTACCTCCCCCCGGGGGTCAAGGAAAAAGAGAAGGTCCAGAGCGGTATCGTGGTCCAGGTGGGGCCGGGCTACGCGATCCCCAACCCGCAGTTCCTTGACCAGGAGCAGTGGTCCACCACCCCCCGCGATCCTGTCAAATATATCCCACTGCAGGCGGAAGGAGGGGACTATGCCTTGTTCCTCCGAGATTCCGCCATCGAGATCGAGTACGAAGAGACCAAGTACCTTATTGTGTCCCATTCCTCCATCCTTATGCTGATTCGGCGGAGCGAGTTTGAGGGAATGACATCGTAGGCGGGGCGACCGTGGAGCGTGACCTCAAGGTGTTCAGTCACGAAAATGTGTTGGAACAACTTAAGACGGCGGAGTACCGCAACGGGTACTACATCCTCGAGTTCTATTCCGAACAAGGGAAGCCGTCGAAACACCCCACTGACACCACGGAACGGTTCTTTCTCTCCCCCTCGGGCGGGACGATCCGGGACAGCAGTTTCCAGTTGCTCTTCTATGATTCGCGCTATGACACGTACCGGGGATTCCGGCCGCCGCACACTATGAAAAATCCCGATCACGGGGAAAAGGAGCCGGGGAACGAAGGGAAGGCTTGAGTGTGTTATAAGTATGATTCCAGCAGTCACCACGAACGTTACTAAGGAGGAGCCCATGTACGATATTCTCATTCAGCAAATGCGGGACGAGGTAAAACGGGTCGGAGCAAGGGAACTGCGAACACCGGAGGAGGTGGATGCCGTTCTCCCGAATGCCAAAGGGACCACCCTCGTTGTTGTCAACTCGACCTGCGGTTGTGCCGCAGGAGCGGCCCGGCCGGCACTCGCAAAAGCGCTGCAACATTCGGTGGCGCCGGATTCCATTGTTACGGTCTTTGCCGGGCAGGATAAAGAGGCGACGGCCCGCGCTCGCGAGTACTTCGAAGGACAACCCCCCTCTTCACCCTCGTTTGCGGTCATGAAAGATGGGAAGTTCGTCCACATGATCCACCGTTATCAAATCGAAGGGCGCAACGCAGATCAGGTTGCCGCCACGCTTGTCCAGACGTTTGATCGCTTCTGTGTTCCGGAAACGAAACAGGCAGTCTGAACCGAGGTTCAAAGTTCTTTCGAGCCCACCCTGACTCCGTGCAGGGTGGGCTTTTTTGTTTCACTCTGTGTTTTTCCTAATCTTGACCTGCCTTAACCGTAGTGGGGCATTTTGCAGGGAGTCATATCGACCGGGGATAGATTCCCGATAGAAACATTTCCCGAAGGGATCCCTTTGGGACGGGAATGACGATCTCTCCTCTTTTGTCATGCCCGCGGATTTTGCGTTTTGGGCATCCCGCATGCTTTGAAGCGGGATAGGCGGGCATCCCAAATGCCCCACTACGGCCTTAACCGGTTTGTTGATTATGAATCCAAATTTGGTTAAATGTAAGGCATGGTTGATCCGAAAAACCCCCTCGCGCGCGCCTTCTCCTTTGTGTACAACTCTGCAACCCTCACCCTTATTGCCCTTAGTTTTCCGATTCAGTCGGTTCTCCCTCAAGAGCAGGCGAGACGGGGTGAGCTGCAGGGGAAGATCGTGATGACCAAGGGGAACGACATGAACAGGCCCGCGCCCAAAGTCGATCGCTATGGTACCCACCACACACCCTCAACCGGGCCGGCAGCAACGCTTCCCCAAGCCCCCGCCTACAAACTCTCCCAACAGGCCGTGGTGTTTCTGGAAAGCGATCGTTGGAAAGGGCAGAAGTTCCCGATCTCCTCGACACGGCCGGTGATGGACCAGCGGGATATCATGTTCTCCCCGCGGGTGCTGCCAATCCTCGTCGGAACCATCGTCGACTTTCCCAACAGCGACAACCTTTTCCACAACGTGTTCTCGTATTCACAGACCAAGGACTTTGACCTCGGACGGTACCCGACCGGGGAATCGCGGTCGGTGTTGTTCGAACGAGCGGGCGTCGTGCGGGTCTATTGCGATATCCATGCCCATATGAACGCGACGATCCTTGTGCTCGACAATCCCTACTTTGCTACGCCGGATGATGAAGGTCATTATTCGATCAAGAACATTCCTGAAGGTCTCTACACGCTCAAACTCTGGTTCGGACGGGATACCGTGGAGACCCGGTCGGTGACCATCAAATCCGGTGAAATCACCACGATCAATCTTACGTACTGATACCGGGAATCCGTCATGAAACGATCGTTTCTTGCGTTGCTGGTGTTCGGAACATTCCAGCTCTCCGCTCAAGTGCAGTGGAGCGGTGAAGTTTCAGCGTATGTTGCCAAAAGCGACCGGTCCCAAAATCCCCGGGTCCTCAATAAGGGGATCCCGACATTCGGCTGGAGGCTCGACCTGTTCCTGGATGGGGCGATCACGGAGAATGTATTCGCCCTGGCAAACCTCCGGGTGACGGAGGACGAGAATATATTTATCGATTACGCCGCATTGCGTTTGACCGACCTCGCCTCGCTGGGCATCAACTTCCAAATCGGCAAGTTCGACATGCCGTTCGGGAACCTGGGGGAACGGCGGTTTCCCCGGAAGAACTTTCTCTTTGGTCTTCCGATTCTCTATGAGTACCGGATGGCGCTCCCGATGTCGCTCACGACGAAAGCGCAGTTGTTGAACAACCGTGGGAAGGGGGTGGGGATGCGCCTGATCGATCTCGGCATATACGATGTGGGGGCGATGATCTTCGGCGATGTGGGTCCGCTCCACTACGCCGTTGCCGTTGCCAACGGCACCATTTCGTCGACTTACAACCGGTCGCTCAATGCGAATGACGACTTCAACAAGATCCTCAGGATTGCCTATACCCCCTTGCTGGGTTTGACGATCGGCGCCTCGGCTTCCATGGCCGCCTACCTCCCCGACGATGGAAAGCCGATCCCGCGTGGAGGTACGATTGACGATTACCGCCAAAGGATCGGTGAGGTGGATCTGGAGTTCAGCAGGGGCCTCTTCCGGTTTTTCGGTCAGGCCGTGTACAGCGAGTGGGATGTTCCGTTGGAGACGCAGGACGAGAAGTTGTCCGTTATCGGTTATTCCGCGGAAGCGAAGTATACGTGGTTCCCGCGATTTTCAACCGCTGCGCGGGTCAGCGGGTTGCGGTTTTCCCAGCTTGATTTCGAGGGTGTCCAGCGTCGCTGGGATTATGATATGCTTGAAGTGGAAGCAGGCGTTGGCTACGCGCTTGATCGCAATGCCGTCGTCAAGCTGGTGCGGAGGGAGACCCGAACACTGGGGATCACCGATCCCCATGACAACCTTACAGTGCTCCAATTTGCGGTTGCTTTTTGACCCCGTGAAACCTCTGATCGATGGCGGCACCGGGGAGCCGCCCGCTGTGTGTAGTTCCTTTGCCCGGCTCCCTTCCTTTCCGAAGGTCCAAGCTCATGAGATTCAGCAATAAAATACTTCTCGCCATCTGGGGCGTCGTGCTAAGCCTGTTGGTGATCACGTTCTTCATCATCAACTACTGGACGCGGAGCCGGATCGAAGAGAACTTCGCCCTGGAACTCCGATCAAACCACTCGACCCTGAGCGTGTTTATGGGGCTCCAGTCGGAAATCCTCCTGCGGGGTTGCCAGGTGATTGCCGAATCGCCGCGCCTGCGCGCCGTGACGGAACTCCGCGACCCCGGGACGGCTTTGCAGCTTTCCCAGGAATTCATCCAGACCACCCTCAGTGACCTGTTCGTGTTGACTGATCTCCGCGGTCAACCGCTCGTGCAAGCACTCCATGGAAATGAAGAGGACCTGGATGTGGCGCGGCGCGGCTCCATTCAGCAGGCCCTTAACCGTTCCCCTGCCGCCGATCTTTGGCCGCTCAAAGGGTCGATTTACCGGGTTGCCACGACGCCGATCATGGTTGAAAGGGATCTGATCGGGACGCTCACGATCGGGTTCGACATCGCGAAGACGGAAGCCGCCACGCTGAAACAAGCGACGAACAGCGATATCGTTCTCATGCAGAACGACAGGGTCGTCCTTTCGACCTTGAGCCGGGAGGAACAAGATCAGTTCCAACTCGCGTTCCGCGCTTCTCCACCGACATCAACGATCGATACCGGCGATACGGCGGCGGTGTTTACGTTGCCGGCCGGGGAGGAGGTCTATCTCGGGGTCATGTTCAGGATGGACCATTCCTCTGCGAACACCCCGATCACTCTTTCCTATGCGATTGTCAAGCCGTTCGAGAGGGAGTTAAGCAATTCGATGGGCCCCATTCTTGGCACCTTTGGTGTGGTCTCGGTATTGTTCCTCATCCTTACCTCGGTCATCGGCCGCGTCATTTCGCAGGGAATCACCCGACCCATCAATGAGCTTGTTCGTGGAACCGGCGAGGTAAGCAAAGGGAACTATGATTATACCATCGTAGCGGAGGGGAACGACGAACTCGGGTTCCTTGCACGGAAGTTCGGTGAGATGAGCAAGTCCCTGAAGGAGAAAATCACGGAACTGGACCGGTTGAACAAGGACCTCCTCCTGCGGAACCGTGACCTGGATGAGACACTCCAGAAACTGAAGGAGGCCCAGGAGGAATTGGTGAAGGGCGAACGTCTTGCCGCAACGGGCAAACTGACCGCCCAGCTCGCTCACGAGATCAACAACCCGATCCACAATATTCAAAGCTGTCTCAAGACGACGCTGGGCCGACTGCCGGAGGAATTCGAAGGGAGGGAGTTGGTCGAAGTGGCTTTTGATGAGGTAACACGTATGTCAAAGCTCACGCGGCAGATGCTCGACTTCTACCGTACGTCCCTTGTGCCGGAGGTCCTGCGACCGACGAACGTCAACGATGTGCTGAAGGACGTCCTGACCGCATCACGAGCCGAACTCGAGGCCGCCGGCATTACGGTGGAGACGATCTTCGACCCCGATCTGCCCGAAGTCAATGGATCGAACGACAAGCTGAAGCAGGTTTTCCTCAATATGATCCTCAACGCCCGGGATGCCATGCCGCATGGGGGGAGGATGAGGATCTCCACACTGGTCGAGGGAAATGCTGTAAAGATTGTCCTTGCCGATAACGGTATCGGCATCCCCAGGGAGAATTTAAGCCGGATCTTCGATGCCTTTTTTACCACGAAGGGGAAAGTCAGCGGCGTGGGTTTGGGGCTTTCGGTCAGCTATGGCATTGTTCATCAGCATCGCGGGATCATCACCGTTTCCAGCTCAGTGGGGGAGGGGACGACGTTCGTTGTTTTGCTCCCCCTTCTCCCGGAGCGCGTTCCCATGACCGTTATGGAAGGATAAGTGGGTGAAAGAAACTATTCTCATTGTTGACGACGACAAAGGCTTCCGGGTGGCCACGCTTGCATTGTTGAAAGACAACGGCTATGCGACCATGGCGGCTACGAACGGGAACGATGCGATAAAGATCCTGGCGGAGGCGCGCGTTGATCTGGTGCTCTCCGACCTGGTGATGGAGGGAATGAACGGAATCGAGCTTCTGCAGTGGATCAAAGCCCACGTGCCCGGGACCCCCGTCATGATGATTACCGGTTTCGGTTCCATCAATACCGCGGTCGAGGCGATGAGGCTAGGTGCCTACGACTACATTACCAAACCATGCGACAACGATGAACTCTTGATCAAGATTGGTCGCGTCCTTCAGGAACAGGGGAAGGATCGCGAGTTGCGCAGGTTGCGGGAGGAGATCGGGGAAAAGTACAGCTTCGGCAGTATCGTCAGCAGGAACGAGCGGATGAACAGGATTTTCAAGCTCGTGAACCAGGTGTGTGAAACCGATGTGACGGTGCTCGTCCTTGGCGAGACCGGCACGGGCAAGGAACTGCTCGCCAAGGCCATTCATTACAACAGCGCCCGTCGGAATAAACCGTTTGTTGTCATCACATGTTCGGCACTCTCCGAAACGCTCCTGGAAAGCGAACTGTTCGGCCATGAGAAGGGAGCCTTCACCGGTGCGCAGAAACAGAGGATCGGAAAGTTCGAGGATGCGCAGGGAGGGACCGTTTTTCTCGACGAGGTGGGGGATGTACCCCTTCATCTGCAGACCAAGCTCCTGAGAGTCCTGCAGGAAAAGGAGATTGAACGGGTGGGGGGAAACAACCCGATCCCTGTCGATGTCCGGGTCATCGCCGCCACGAACCGGAACCTTGCCGAGATGATGAAGACCGGGACATTTCGCGAGGACCTGTTCTACCGGCTGAATGTGTTTCCCCTGCAACTCCCCCCTCTCCGGGAACGGATGGACGACATGCCCATCCTGGTCGAGCATTTCCTGCAAAAACATGCAGCTCTTTCGAATGGGTCGGTGCGGCGGTTCAGCCCGACGGCCATGGCGATGATGATGTCGCACGACTGGAGGGGAAACATCAGAGAACTGGAGAACGTGATCAAACGCTCGGTTATTCAGGCGGAGGGAGAAAGCATCCTGACGATTGATCTCCCCGCGACGGCCCCCGGGGATGTGCGGCCCTACATTCCGCGGTCCGCGGAATCGGGAGAGATCCCCTTCAAAGAATACATCAGAAAGATCACGTACGATGCCGAATCGAAATATCTTGTCGATATGCTCGAGCGCCATCAAGGGAATATCAAGGTCATTGCCGAATTGATGGAAGTGGACCGCAAAACGATTTACCGCAAGATGGAAGAATTCGGCATCGATATCTCGAAGTACCGCAATTCCCCTGAGCCCTCGTGAGGCATCTGTTCCCCACAGGTGCCTCCGTTCAGTCAATCCTGCCACAGTCCCTCATTTCCACCCAAATCCAAATCCTGTAAAACTTCGTAATCCCGTTGAAACCTGCACTCTAAGGAACCAGCAGGTCTGGCAGGGGGTTTGCAGGCTCTCCCGGGGCAGTCCCGCTGGGTTCTGTCACGGTCATTTTCATCTCTATCCTTCAGAAGGGGGGGCTATGAAAACTTTTCTCTCGGTTGTGGTTTTTCTCATCGCGTTTGTGACGGTCGGCTCGGCACAAATCTTCTTCACAGCCAAAATTGATGGCAGTCAGGAAAATCCTCCGGTGACAACCAATGCGAGCGGGACGGGTGCGTTCGTGCTAAATGCCGCAGGAACCGAACTTGCCTACAACATTACGGTCAACGGTTTAACCATGACCGCGGCGCATTTTCACAATGGCGCCGCCGGCACGAATGCGGGAGTGGTCAGGAATCTTTCCTTTATCGACAATACCGCAACAGGCGTGTGGCGAAGCACCGATGCGAGTCAACCGCTGACGGATTCCTTGCTGAGCGAGTTGTTGCGCGGGCGGTTATATGTCAACGTTCACACCTCGGCGAACCCAGGAGGGGAAATACGGGGACAGGTACTTCTCTCCGTGCCAGTCGGGTTTTCGGCCAAGTTGGACGGGAGTCAGGAGAACCCGGCTGTCACCACCAATGCGCGTGGGTCCGGTTCTGTGACTCTTAACACGGACGGGACGGTAACATACGACGTCACCGTGACTGGTCTGACGCCGACCGCGTCGCACTTTCATAATGCTCCGGTCGGGACGAATGCAGGGGTCGTCAAGAACTTCACGTTGATCGACAATACAGCCAGCGGAACATGGTCGAGCAGCGATGCAACACAGCCGCTCACCAACCAGCTTCTCCGCGAGCTTGTCAGGGGCCGGCTTTACATGAACGTGCACACGAGCGCAAATCCCGGGGGGGAAATTCGGGGGCAGGTCCTCCTCAATACCGGGGCAAGTTTCACGGCGAAGCTTGACGGCGCCCAGGAGAATCCATCGGTTTCCACCCCGGCCCGTGGAACGGGCTCCTTCGTCCTGAACGCGGCCGGGACCCAGTTGCACTATCATGTCGTTTTCGACCGCCTCACGCACACGGCGGCTCATTTCCATAACGCGGCCGCCGGGACGAATGCCGGCGTTGTGAAGGATCTCTCCTTCACCAACAATACCGCATCAGGGGTATGGAGCAGTTCGGATGCCAATCAACCGCTGACGGATGCACTGCTCAGCGAGTTGCTCAATGGCAGGCTCTACGTCAACGTTCACACCTCGGCGAATCCGGGGGGAGAAATCCGGGGCCAGGTGCTCATGACCTCCGGTGTGGGTTTTATGGCGATGATCAGCGGGGGCCAGGAGAATCCGGCCATCACCACCTCGGCCAGCGGTACCGGGTCGGTGGTGCTCAACACGAACGGGACCATCGGATACGAAGTGACGGTGACCAGACTGACGCCAACCGCTTCGCATTTTCACAATGCACCGGCCGGAACAAACGCGGGCGTGGTGAAGAACATTACACTCGTGGATAACTCCTCCTCCGGCATGTGGACCAGTAGTGACGCAACACAACCGCTGACCGATCTCTTGATGCGCGAGTTGATTAAAGGAAGGCTCTACATGAACGTGCACACATCCGCGAATCCCGGCGGAGAAATCCGTGGTCAGGTCTCCGGCTCGACCGGAATTGCCACCAGCGTGGAGCGGACGGATCACGACGTGATCCCGGTGGAGTTTATGCTGGATCAGAATTACCCCAATCCGTTCAATCCGGCAACGACGATCACCTACCGTCTTGCCCGGACCGGCACGGTCTCGCTTTCGGTCTTCAATACGCTTGGACAGTTAGTTGCAACGCTTGTAGATGGCTTGCAGGAGGCAGGGATCCATAACATAACCTTCGAGGCTGGCTCCCTGCCGAGTGGGATCTACTTGTATCGACTTACCGCTGGAGGGGCTACTGTCCAAGCGAAGAAAATGATGTTGCTCAAATAAGGGGGCTGTCGTTAAGGTCGCGTTCCCAAGGCCCGACCGGTCAACGCCGGTTGGGCCTTTGTGGGTTTAGTATAGATTAAATGAACTCAGATCGTTATCTTTGCGATCGTCCGTGAACCATCCCCTACCGTCGGGGTCCTCAATGATTTGTTTGGAGTTACTATGACTGTCCGATCAGTGATCCTTACTGGCCTTATCCTCACCATCCTCCTGGTTGGGGGAGGATGCCAGGATCTGGGAACCGCCCCCTTTCCCCATTCGATCCTCTCGACAGCAGGTAACAATCAAACAGGTAAAGCGGGCCAGCAATTGGCTCCTTTGGTGGTCACCGTGCTGCACCAGGGCCTTGACGCTTTGGAGGGGGTCCGGGTTCAGTTCTCCATTGTTGAAGTCCCGGCGGGCGCGATCGTACAAACTCTGCCCGAATCGTCCGTCCTGACCGACCCTCAGGGCCGCGCATCGACCGTGTTCACTCTCGGCAGCAAATTGGGGATGTATCGGGTGAAAGCAGAAGTGGTTTCCAATCCCGGGGTTGCGACCGTTTTCACGCTGGAAGCAACGGAGGAAGATGCTCCCCCCGAACCCGAGATTTCGTTCCGATCCGACGTTCTTCCCATCTTTCAACGTCATGGGTGTTTAAGTTGTCACGGTGGAACGAACAACCTTTTTGTGGGAACCGTGCCGCAGTTGCTTGCAGGAGGGTTGAACGGACCCGCCGTCACGCCGGGGAACGCAAACGAGAGTCTCATCATCCGAAAAACTTCAACAACGCCGCCGTTCGGTGATCGCATGCCGCAGGGGGGGCCCTATTTGCCGGATAGCATCACCCAGGTCTTTCGCACTTGGATCAACCAGGGGGCCAAAGACAATTAGCTCCAACCGAAACTGACCTCCCGCCAGTCGGCACGTTTCTCCCGGCAGGCCGGGGCAGGTTTTCGATTCAATGTTCACGCGAAGATGGTTTTCAACACCAAGCTCAAGGAGATGGAGTGCTGCGACCGGTCACGGTGATTCTGGGGGTGTGTCTGAGTGCGTTCTTGATCGGCCGATCGAGCAACGGAGACCATCAGCAAAATAAAAAGGAACGGGAGGTTTCCTATGCGAAAGACCTGTTCCCGGTCGTCGAGAAGTATTGCGTTGTGTGTCATTCACGCGAGGCGGACCACCCGAGCGGCTTGTTCATGGAAACGTATGAAGATTTGATGGGGGAGGGGAGACACGGCAAAGCCGTGATTCCCGGAAACGCCGGGAAGAGCATCCTCTACCAGAAATTACTTTCACCCCCTCCGTTTGGCCGCGCCATGCCGCCTTCAAAGCGCATCAAGTTGACCCCTGAACAGATCGAGTTGTTCCGGCTTTGGATCAACCAGGGAGCGAAAAACAACTAATGGAAACCATCACCTCCTCGCTCCTTCATAAAATAGTGTACCCCGGGATTGCCAACACAGGTCCGCATCCGGCTGTTATCCTTCTCCATGGTCGGGGGACGGATGAGAACGATCTGTTGGGACTTGCCTCGTATCTTGATCCCAGGCTGTTCATTGCCAGTGTGCGGGCTCCCTTTGCCTTCCCCTTTGGCGGTCACACGTGGTACGAAATCATCGAAGTCGGTACACCCGAACAGAGTCAGTTTGAGGAAAGCTATCAACGTCTCCTCCAATTCATCGGGGATCTGAAGCAGGGGTATCCTGTCGATCCCCAGCGCGTGTTCCTGCTGGGTTTCAGCATGGGGAGTGTAATGTCGTTTGCGCTTTCCCTTTCCCATCCGGAGCTCCTCCGGGGAGTGATTGCACACAGCGGCTACATTCCCGAGCACATGACGAACAGGTTCCGGCTCGAGGCCGTCAATACCCTGTCCCTCTTCGTCGGTCACGGCAGTCAGGACCCCGTCATTCCGGTCAGTTACGGCAGGCGGGCGAAAGAATTCCTTTCCGCGACCAAAGCGGACCTCACCTATAAAGAGTACCCCATTCCCCACACCATGAGCGAAGAGAGCCTGACGGATCTTTCCCTCTGGCTCCAGCAAAGGCTGAACCCCTCCTCTCCTCCCCTTGATGTTCCCGACAAGAACAGGTAGATTCCACCCCGCATCGGGTTCATCGCGTATCCAGCATTACGGAACGGTCAGTGAATAAAAAAAAACGCACCGCCACTTCCACCTCAAAATTTGGCACCGGCGGCAGGATCAGTCACGATTCCTCCTTGTTCTATAACAGCAGGTTGTATCAGGACCGGTCTCACCTCCGGCGTCCGGTCGGCGAGGAACGTCCCGTGCCGGACAAATATCTCGACCGTGTCCTTTGCACGAGCAGCGAAGTCATGAAGGAGCTCCCCGACGCAAGCGTCCACCTGATGATCACCTCTCCTCCGTACAATGTCTCCAAGGAGTATGACGAAAACTTCACGCTCCCCGAATATCGGGAGCTTCTCCGCTCCGTCTTTCGTGAAACGCACCGTGTTTTGGTGGATGGAGGGCGGGCCTGCATCAATGTCGCAAACGTCGGCCGCAAACCGTACATCCCGCTCCATGCCTACATCATGCAAGATATGCTCGACCTTGGTTTCCTGATGCGGGGCGAGATCATTTGGAATAAGGCGGGAAGCGCGGGGCCCTCGACGGCATGGGGAAGCTGGCGGTCGGCTTCCAACCCGACTCTGCGCGATGTCCATGAATACATTCTGGTCTTCACGAAGGAGAGTTTCGGGAGGCCGGGCTCCGGCAAGAAAAGTACGATCGGTCGCGACGAGTTCCTGGAACTGACCAAGAGCATCTGGACCTTTGGTGCGGAATCGGCCAAGAGGGTCGGGCATCCGGCCCCGTTTCCTCTTGAACTCCCCAACCGGTTGATTCAACTGTACAGCTTCCAGGGAGATATCATCCTCGATCCCTTTGCAGGGAGCGGAACCACCTGCATCGCAGCACTCCAGGCAGGAAGACATTTTGTGGGATATGAGAAGAAAAAAGCCTATGTAACCCTTGCCACCCGGCGCATCAGGTTGGCCCGAAAGAATATTGAATGAAGGTTCCCAATGCCGTATATTTTTTCGTCTGAACAATCCAACAATGAATCGACAAATCCCATGAAAACCATGAAGCTCCTTCTCCCCGTTCTCCTGCTGCTCATTGCTTCGTGCGCTCCTGTGGATGAGCAGGATGCGATGTTGAAAGCGACTGTGCAAAGCCTCAAGGAACAGTATGCACCCGACCGGCGCGTAGCCGTCTTCGACATCACGTGGGAACGATACGGAAACGCTCTGGTGATGAAGGGGGAGGTCGATAACCCAAAGGCGAAAGAGGATCTCCTTGCTGCGTTGAAAACCGCTGGCTCGGAAGAGCTCCTCGACAGCATTAAAATTCTCCCCGATCCTGAACTGGGTGTGAACCTCTATGGGATCGTGACGATCAGCGTGGCCAATGTCCGGAGCTCGCCGGGCCAGCCCGAGGAGCTTTCGACCCAGGTCATGATGGGCATGGTCGTAAAATTATTGAAGAAGCGGGGGGGATGGTACTATGTTCAGTCGCACGACAAATACCTCGGCTGGCTTGAGGATGATGCGTTCCACATGACGACGGCGGAAGGCGTCGATGCATGGACCGCCGCGAACAAGGTGATCACCACCAGTCATTTTGCCTTGATCCGTGACCGCCCGGATGCCCGCGCCCTGCCGGTCAGTGA
>JACPUH010000034.1 GCA_016192345.1 Ignavibacteriales bacterium
CCGGGCAAAATGGAATCTGCGTCATCGGCTCCCTGCGTTTTTTGCAAGTGAGCAATCGAAACGAAACGCTCTTGCAGGAGGAGCCTCCTCACTCCTCCACCCCGATTCGCCTTTTGAAGAGATCTCGCAACAGTCCATGATTGACTCCATCAAAAAACGGTTCACCGTGATCAAGCAACAGGGGTTCGCCCCATTCTTTTATTATCTTGCTCCAAAAATCCGGCTTCCCAGGGCGGTCAGATACTCCGTCGCGCGATCACTCAAGTCGGCGGATAATATGCTCCTCCGGCTTCGCCTCTCGGAGGGAGCCTACTTCTTTCTAGAAGCACGGAAAGGGTGACCCGGACGTCCCATGCAACTCCTCCTCCGCAATATCAGGCAGTTGGTGACCGTCCGCTCGGACGGCAAGCCTTTTTTGGCAGGAAAGGAGATGCGCGATCCGGGCATCCTCGAGCGTGTCTCTGTGCTCATTGAGGGGGATACGATCAGCGCTATCGGACCGGCGGCATCGTTCGACCAATCGCTCGGGGACGACGCCACCGTTCTCGACGCTTCAACGTATGTAGCCCTTCCCGGGTTCGTCGACTCCCATACCCATATGGTTTTCGCGGGGAGCCGGGAGAACGAGTTTGCGATGCGAGCCAAAGGAAAGACATACCGGGAGATTGCTGCCGGAGGAGGAGGCATCCTCAGCACCGTCAAAGCGACGCGCAGCGCATCGAAAAAGGAGCTGAAGAAGCTTGCCTCGAAACGCCTCGACGCGATGATGAAACACGGCACGACCACCGTGGAGATCAAATCGGGATACGGGTTGGATGAAGAATCGGAAATCAAAATGCTCGAAGCGATCAACGAGCTCGCGGAAGAGCATTTCATGACGATCATGCCGACCTTCCTCGGCGCCCACGCCCTCCCGCCGGAGTTTGTCCATAACCGCCAAGCCTACATCGACTTGCTCTGTGAAAGGATGCTCCCCTATATCGCCAAAAGAAAACTTGCCCGCTTTTGCGACGTCTTTTGCGAGGAGAACTACTTCACCGCACAGGAGGCGGCCCACATTCTCGAAAAGGGGCTGGCACTTGGACTGAAACCGAAATTGCATGCGGATGAATTCAAATCTATTGGCGGGACACCGGTCGCGGCGGCCTTGCAGGCCGTCTCCGTCGATCATCTTGAACATGTGGACGAGGCCGGACTTCAATCCCTGCTGAAGGGAAACACGGTGGCCGTTCTGCTCCCGGGCGTCTCCTTCTTCCTGCGCAATCCTTATGCCCCAGCACGCCGGCTGATCGATGCCGGCATCCCCGTGGCTATCGCCTCGGATTTCAACCCCGGGTCTTGCATGGCGTTCTCGATGCCCCTCATGATGACCATTGCCTGCACACAGATGGGGATGACACCGGAAGAGGCGATTGTCGCCACAACGCTAAATGGTGCCGCCGCCCTCGGTGTATCGGACACCCTCGGAAGCATCGAGGTGGGAAAGCAAGCTGACATTATGTTGTATGATGTCCCGAACTACCGGTTCCTGGCGTATCATTTTGGCGTGAACCATGTCGCCAAAGTCATCAAGCGGGGTGTTCTTCTCGAATTTCCCTGACCGACTTTGAACAAGGATCAAGTTCTGCTACCCGGATAACGTACCACGTGACGAGCTTCCCGCATTTTTTGAGTTGGCTTAGTGCCTTAGTGACTTTGTGGCAATAATACAAAGGATAGTGCATGAAACAGATCGTTGAATGTGTTCCGAACTTCAGCGAAGGGAAAAACCAGGAGACCATCGACGCCCTGGCGGAATGCATCAGGAACGTTCCGGGCGTGAAACTCCTCGGCATCGAACCGGACAAGGATTACAACCGGAGCGTCGTGACATTTGTGGGTGAGCCGAAGGCTGTTGGTGAGGCGGCCTACCGGTCCACCCAGGTAGCCGCCCAACGGATCGACATGAGGACTCATAAGGGGGAACATCCCCGCCTCGGCGCTGTGGATGTTGTCCCGTTCGTCCCGATCTCAGGCGTGACGATGGAGGATTGTGTCCGGCTCGCGCATGAGTACGGGGAGAGAGTCTCGCGCGATTTCAACATCCCGTTGTACCTTTATGAAGCGGCGGCGGCAAGTCCGGACCGCAAAAACCTGGCGGCTATCCGGAAGGGGGAGTATGAAGGATTGGCTGAAAAGCTGAAGGACCCGCGATGGAAACCCGATTATGGAACGCCGTCGTTCAACCCAAAATCCGGTGCGACGGTCACTGGTGCACGGAAGTTCCTTATCGCGTATAACGTCAATCTGAATACCGCCGATTCCGCCATCGCCCAGGAGATCGCACTCAGGATCCGGGAGAGCGGCAGGGTCAAGAAAGACGCGACCGGCGCCGTCATCAAGGATGCGCATGGCGAATCGGTCAAAATCCCCGGTACCTTGAAAGAGGTGAAGGCCATGGGAGTTTTTTTACAGCGCTTCAACATCGCCCAGGTCTCTATCAACCTGACCGATTTTGAGGTAACCCCCCCTCACACGGCGTTCGAGGAGGTGAAGAAGCAGGCAAAATTGCTGGGCGTCGACGCGACCGGGAGCGAGATCGTTGGGTTGACTCCGCTCGCCGCCCTCCGTATGGCGGGGGTCCATTACGCAGCAAAAGCAAAGACCGCCAAGCCGCATTCCGATGACGAGCTTGTCTCCCTTGCCATCAAGCGCCTGGGACTCAGCCAGCTTGAACCATTCGAGCCAACGAGAAAGATCATCGAGTATATGATTTGATAAATGGCTGTCCAAAAAGAAATAAATCTTGGTAGTCGCAGACCCGCCCGACTGCCTGCGGCAGCAGGTGGGCGGGCTTTATGTCTGCGATTTTTCCCCGCAATCGCAATCTGAAGATTGCGGCTACCTACATTTAACGACTTTTTGGTCAGCCTCGGGCACACAAACCGACGCAGGCTTCAGCCATGAAAATATTCGAGAGAGAGAAACTATGCTGATACAGAAAACGCTTCATGAATTCCTGGATGAACTTGCCTCCAGCTCCCCCGCCCCAGGCGGTGGAAGCGCGTCGGCGCTGGCCGGCGCCCTTGGTGCAGGGCTTGTCTCGATGGTGTGCAGGCTGACGCTCGGGAAGAAGAAATATGCGGATGTGCAGGCAGAGATGGAATCCGTTCTGCAACAGTCCGAACGACTCCGTGCCGGGATGGCAAGATTGGTGGATGAAGATACGGAAGTCTTCAAGGAGGTCATGGCCGCGTTCGGCCTTCCGAAGGAAACGCCGGGGGACCAGGAGCGGCGGAC
>JACPUH010000035.1 GCA_016192345.1 Ignavibacteriales bacterium
CTCCCAAGCGGCAATCTGGTTGTCAGCGATGAAAATGGCTTTTACGTCTTTCGACCAGTTGGAACATTTGCCGGAACGATTTCTGTCAACACGATCTGGGATGGTGCCATAACCATCTCAGGCAACACAACTGTCTCCGCAGGCGTCACCCTCACCATCAAACCCGGAGCAAATATTACCGTTGCCCCCAATGCCTGTCTTATCGTCGATGGTAACCTCGTTGTCGAAGGAACTTCCTCCCAACCGGTCGTCATGAACCGCTCCGGCTCCAGCGGTGTTTGGGGCGGTATCATCTTCAATTCGGGGAGCTCGGGAACCGTCAGTTACGCTACGATTCGCAACGTCTCCAAGGGAATACGCGTGACAAGCACTGCTCCCACAATTCAAAACTGTACGATTGAAAGCTTTACCGAGCAGGGGATCTATGTCATCAACGGCAATTCCAAAATCCTCACCAACACCATCAATGGCTGGAGCGGCTCTGCGAGAGTTGGCACCGGCATTTACGTTGATAATTCAGGACTCGGCAGCTCAACGTTAGAAATCACCGGCAACACCGTCAAGGGATCGGTTGTCGGCATCGACGTAACGGCACCCGTTCTGAAGCTGGAACAGAACACACTTGGCACCTTCGGCACCTACACCACCGCCTCCAGTAATGCCTACGGTATCGTCTTTGCAGGCGTCGGAACGGTGACGAACAACAAAACGTACGGCGACAACACAAACTCCTGGGGCATCTCTCTCGCTGCGAACACCGGGACCAAGTCCACTACCTTCAACCTTCTCGATCATCATAACATCGGCCTGGTCGACAACGGCTTCCAGAATGGCTCCATCAGCCGGAACACTTTTTCCAACAACGGAACCGGCTTCAACAACTCCGACGGCTGGATGACGGCCAACGAGAATAACTTCTGGGATAATCCCTCGACAACCTACAACATCGCGAACGTCTCAACCTCCTGCCCAGACCACACCAATAATTACCTTGAATCCTAGTCGTCGTCCAGCGATCCAAAATACTATAATCCCTATTGCGGGAACGATCCGTGGTATCCACCCGCAGGCTCGCCGTTCACGGCTGGACCGACGTGGAAAGCTGTCCAGGATGAAGAAAAACAGAAGCTTCCGGCCATCGCGCTCTCCGATGAAACACCGACGACGTTCGCCCTCTCCAATTACCCCAACCCCTTCAATCCTTCAACAACGCTAAGCTATGAGTTGCCCGTCGATGCCCTCGTCTCTCTCGTTTTGTACGACATGCTTGGCAGGCAGGTTCGAACGTTCGAGGATGGATACCGCACGGCCGGAAAGTATTCTATGATTTGGGACGGTACGAATGGAACCGGTTCCCCCGTGAGCACAGGGCTGTATCTTCTGAGATTACAGGCAGGCAATACGATGTTGACCCACAAACTCTTGTTGACAAAATGAGGAGGGAGCAAACCATGAAAACGATCATTCTTCTCATCAGCCTTACAGTGTTCCCCGTAGTATTGATCGCGGATGTTCTCACCCTGGACCAGGCGACCGTCGCAAAGAACGAAGATGGAACCGTTTCCCTGAGCTTTGATCTATCGAAGGTGCCGGATCGCGCACATATCGATCTTGCCGTGTTGTTTGTCGACGGCGCCTCTCTGAATCTAACGGAACCCGTTGAGTTTACCCTCACCAACTCGACCGAGCTCGCCCCGGACCAAAAACTGATAGCGCGTGGAGGCTTTGGGAAAACCCGCCCCGATATTGCAGGGAAACAGAGAGCCCAGTTTCTTCTCACAAGCGCAGTACAACAATGGATCGGGGAAGAAACGAAGCTGCCGGAATTGACTCTTGAGGGCAAAAGCGATGCCGGCCGTTCGGCTCTTGATGCCACGTTCACAAATGAAAAGATACAAATTCTCATTTATTATACTCTCCCGGATTAACCTGGAAGTTGTCCTTTGTTTCTTAAAGCCTCTGCCCATAGCAGGGGCTTTTTTGTTGCATTTCAGGGCTTGTCTGTCTATCTTTTTTCCGCACATTTCCTATGACTACCCGCCCATTCTATGTCTTTGCTGAATAAGCTGATCGTTACAACGCTTCCCCTTGTTCCCAAGCCCATCGTCGGTAAATTTTCCAAACGTTATATTGCAGGAATCACTCTTGCCCAGGCAGTCCGTGTCATCAAAGACCTGAACGGCAAAGGGATGATGGCTACTCTTGATATCCTCGGGGAGGATGTGTTCGAGAGGCCGGCGGCGGAAGCTCTGCGAGCCGAGTGGCCGCGTGTGCTGGATGCAATCCGGAGTCAGGAACTCGACTCGAATATCTCCATCAAACCTTCCCAGCTCGGCTTGAGAATCGACAAGGAGTTCTGTTACCGGAATTTCAAGTCCATCGTTGAAGAAGCGGCGGCGAGGAAGAACTTTGTGCGGATCGACATGGAGGATTCCACGACGACCACCGATACTCTCGCGATATTCCGTCGTTTGAGGGCAGAGGGGTTTACGAATGTCGGAGTTGTGCTCCAAGCCTCTATGCGCCGGAGCGAGGAGGATGTCCAATCGTTGGTGAAGGAGAAGGCAAATTTCCGATTATGCAAGGGGATCTATGTCGAGCCTGCCGCCATCGCCTTTCAAGGCAAGGAAGAAGTCCGGAACAACTTCATGCTTCTCCTGCAGTTGATGCTCGACCAGGGGAGCTATGTCGGGATTGCAACCCATGACGAATGGCTTGTTGATCAAGCCTCTTCCCTTATCCAGAAGAGGGGGCTGACGCCGGAACAGTACGAGTTTCAGATGCTCCTCGGTGTGCGGGAAGGGTTGCGGGATTCGATCCAAAAGGGAGGACATCGCCTCCGGGTCTATGTGCCGTACGGCGACCAGTGGTACGCCTACTCTGTCCGAAGGTTGAAGGAAAATCCCCAGATTGCCGGGTATGCATTCAAAGCGTTGTTCAGTGGTAACCACCATTAGCGGGTGGGATTACTCGGAGTTTTGTTTTACCACCGATGGCACACGGATGTACACTGATACATGCAAGAAGCTCGGATCGCCATTGGACTGGGGGTTTGCAACATTTCAAAAAACGAGGCGCGTACCGTGGTTAGATAGCTGAGCAGTAACCCTCATTCACCGTTCCATTTATGAAAGGAGTAGCTATGGCTGATTCGAACGAGAAAAAGTTCCAGCCGTTCATACCGGACAGCCAGATCATCCCGGAATTCTCCGTCAAGGCGATCGTGCTGGGTGCGATCTTCGGGATCATCTTCGGTGCGGCCACGGTCTATCTTGCCCTGCGTGCCGGTCTCACGGTATCTGCCTCAATCCCGATCGCCGTCCTGGCCATTGCCGTGTTCAAGAAGATCGGCAAGTCGACGATCCTTGAGAACAACATCGTCCAGTCCATCGGATCGGCAGGAGAATCCGTGGCGGCCGGTGTTGTGTTCACTGTTCCGGCCTTCATTTTCCTCGCGGGAGGAGACGCCTTTTTCAACTACTTCAACATTTTCACCCTGGCGCTGGTCGGAGGAATTCTTGGGGTCCTCTTTATGGTCCCGTTACGCCGGTCATTGATCGTCAAGGAGCATGGGACATTACCGTACCCCGAAGGAACAGCGTGCGCAGAGGTTCTCATTGCCGGAGAAAAAGGGGGATCGATGGCCGGCAAGGTGTTCGCTGGGCTCGGGATCGCGTTCGTCTACAAGTCCCTCATGAGCATCTTCGGTCTGTGGAAGGATGTTCCTGCCTACGTCACCTCCCGGACATCCTCGTTTCCCAATGCCACCGTGAATGCCGAAATCACGCCCGAGTATCTCGGTGTTGGATACATCATCGGGCCCAAGATTGCAGGTAATCTAGTCGCCGGCGGTGTACTTTCCTGGCTCGTGTTGATTCCGCTTATCTCGTTCATCGGCGATGCGTTGCCGACAACCCTCAAACCGGGCTGGGCCGGGAAGCTCATCTCCGAAATGTCCCCCGGGGAGATCTATCGTGGATATGTCCGGTACATCGGCGCCGGGGCTGTCGCCGCGGCGGGAGTGATCACGCTGATCAAGACGTTGCCGACGATCGTCTCCGCGTTCAAGGAGAGCTTCGGGAGCCTCAAGGATCTTCGCTCAGGCAAGGTGCAATCGCGCACGGAGCGTGAAATCCCGATTACCTATGTGATCGGCGGTTCGCTCTTCTTGGTGTTGGTGGTAGCGCTTCTTCCGCAACTTCCCGGCACATTTCCCGGAACCCTGTTGATGGGGCTGCTGGTTGTCATCTTCGGTTTCTTCTTCGTAACGGTGAGTTCGCGTATTGTCGGAATCATCGGCTCCTCCTCCAACCCGATTTCAGGGATGACGATCGCCACATTGATGGCGACGTGCCTGATCTTCGTCAGTCTCGGCTGGACGGGGGATATGTACCAGGCCCTGGCCTTGTCGGTCGGCGGCATCGTCTGCATCGCGGCGGCAAACGCCGGAGCAACGAGTCAGGATCTCAAGACAGGTTACATCGTCGGCGGAACCCCCCTCTATATGCAACTTGGACTCATTATCGGTGTGGTTGCCTCGACGTTTGTGATCGGTTGGACGCTTCAGACTCTTGATGCCTCGATGCAATTTGAAGGGGTGGAACATGCCATCGGTACGGAGCGGTATGCGGCGCCTCAGGCAACGTTGATGGCGACGATTATCAAAGGACTGCTCGCCCAGGATTTGCCGTGGGGACTGGTCTTCGTCGGCATGTTCATCTCGGTTGTCGTTGAGTTGTGTGGTGTGAAGTCGCTTTCGTTTGCTGTTGGCGCGTATCTTCCTCTCTCCACCACGATGCCGATCTTTGTCGGTGGTATGATGAAGGCGTTGGCGGACAAAATGACGGGGAGCAAGGATGAATCGGAGGTCAGTTCCGGCATGCTGTACAGCACGGGATTGGTGGCCGGCGGTTCCTTGACCGGTATTGCCATCGCCCTCCTGAGCGGGATCCCCAAGACTGTGATGGTCGACGGTCAGGAAAAAGAGGTCTCCCTGATGCAGTGGTTGCTCGACAGCGTTGGTATTCATGGCTGGGAGCACCTGGGCGGCATTGCCGATCTCATCGGCCTCGCGATGTTTGGCCTCCTGTGCTTTATGTTGATTCGGGCTGCCCGCGAGAAGTTTGCGCACTAACGTTCTTGTTTGAAAACGGGAGGATTGTTCCGGCGCCGATTGCACCGAAACGACCTCCCGTTTTTTCTGGTCCATCCACCACATTCGGCGAGGTGATATGCACGAACACGGTTCCTCTCCACCGACCCCCGGGAAGGCGGTAACGCCTTATGTTCCCGAGCAGACATCCCTCAAAGAGTTCACTCCCAAAGCCCTGATCCTCGGCGTCGTTATGGCTGCCGTCCTCGGGGCTGCGAATGCATACCTGGGGTTGAAGGCCGGTATGACGGTTTCAGCTACCTTTCCGGCTGCCGTTGTCGCCATGGCCGCTCTCCGGTTGATGAAAGGGAGCATCCTTGAGGAGAACATCGCCCGGACGACTGCTTCGGTGGGGGAGGCGCTGGTTGCCGGCGCCATTTTCACCCTCCCGGCTTTTCTGATGGTCGGAGCCTGGGAATCGTTCGATTATTGGGAGAGCGTCATGATCATGCTGGTCGGGGGTGTTTTGGGAGTGTTGATGATCATCTTCCTCAGGAAACCGCTTGTCGAGGAAGCCACCTATCTCCCGTATCCTGAAAGTGTTGCCACGGCGGAGATGGTGAAGGCGGGACAGAAAGGGGAGACCGGGGCGAAATACGTTTTCGGAGCTCTTGGTCTTGCAGCACTGATCGAGCTCGTGAAGAACGGTCGCGGGATTCAGATCATCGGCGAAAACATGGGAGGGTTTTTCCAGTTTGCAAAATCCAAAATTCAATTTTATTCCGGGTCAGAATCCCTCGGCACAGCACAAACCTACGGGGGCGGGGTGTTCCTTTCCACACCGCTTGCCTCGCCGGCGCTGATGGGGGTTGGGTACATCATCGGACCGCGACTTGCCGCCATCAATTTCTCCGGCGGCGTGTTCGGCTGGCTCGTGTTGATGCCCATGGCCCTGTTCATGAACGGCAACCTCGAAACGCTGGTGCAGGGGGGGATCAGTTGGGATGATGTGCTGAACGAGGTGTGGCGGCGTCAGGTGAGACCGATCGCCGTTGGTGCAATGCTTGTTGGGGCAGTGTACACACTCTGGAATCTTCGACGAGATTTAAGCACAGGGATGGCGAAGGCTTTCAAGGATATGCGCCTTTCAAGCGAAGATCGTGCAAAGGGTTCCCGTTTGACCATGGATCTGCCGATGAAATGGATCGTCCCGGGAATCGTTTTGATGGTCATTCCCATTACCATCCTGTACGAGTACTTCAGTGGCGATTGGTTTAGTGCCGCCGTTGCAGCCTCAGTGATGTTGATCATGGGGTTCATTATGTCCGCCATCGCCGGATATCTGGTCGGCGTCATGGGGGGATCGAACAGTCCCATCTCCGGCTTAACCCTCTCATCCCTCGTCGTTGCAGCCGTGCTGATGGTGATGCTCGGTGTCAGCGGTCTGCATGGCGTAGTAGCGGTCCTTGGCGTTGCGGCTGTCGTCTGTTGTGCGTGCAGCATCGCGGGGGACATGCTGCAGGATCTGAAAGTCGGACAGCTCCTCGGCGGGACGCCGTGGAGAATGGAGATCGCCGAGATTATCGGTGTTGTGATTGCGGCCTTTGTGCTCCCGCTCCCGATGTATATTCTGCACTCCGGGACACCGGGGGGCATCGGCGGACCGAGTCTCCCTGCGCCGCAAGCCGGACTCATGGCGATCATGGCGGAAGGAATTGTCGGCGGCGAGATGGCGTGGCCGTTGTTATTGATCGGAGCGGCGTTTGCCATCGTCCTGATCATGCTGCGCGCCCCCTCGGTGATGCTAATTTCGGTCGGGATCTATTTGCCTTTCGAGACCACCTTTGCGATCTTTGTTGGAGGGGCGATCAAAGCACTGTTTGACAAAATCACGGCCCGTCGAAAACTCTCCGAGGAGGAGAGGACGCGGGTGGAGAACCGGGGCATTCTCCTTGCCTCCGGACTTGTGGCAGGCGAGGCATTGACCGGGGTGCTGCTTGCTTCGATCGTCCTCCTCAACTGGGAACTTCCGCACATCAGCGAGAACCCCGTTCTGGGATTGATCGTGTTTCCGCTCATCGCGGCGGTGTTGATTGGAATTCCCTTAAAGAACCTGATCAAAAAAACATAAGTACGCCATGGCCGTTTCTCCTGAACTGTATTCTGCCTCCCAAATTGCCGTCCGTGATTGCATGGGCCTTCAGCCGGGGGAGCGCGTCATGGTCATCACCGATGAGCCCTGTCGCTCGATCGGCCAGGCTATCTTCCGGGTGACCCAGGATTTCGGAAACGAGGTCTTCCTTATCGAGATCACCCCCCGGCGAACCCATGGCGAAGAGCCACCGGCGGAAGTAGCTGACTTGATGCAGCGGGTGGATCTTGTGCTCTGTCCGACGAGCAAGTCCATGACACATACAAACGCAAAGCGCGCCGCAGCCGCGAAGGGGGTTCGTGTCTGCACGCTGCCGGGGGTCACGGAAGACATGATGGTTCGATGCATGAACGCCGATTATTTCAAGATCGCCGACCTGACCAACAAGCTGGCCGCCATGATGGACCAAACATCCGTGATCCGCGTGACCGCCCCCCGCGGGACGGACATAACGATGCCGGTAAAGGGGCGCAAGACGATCCCCAGTCACGGTTTGTTCCGCGAGAAGGGGCGTGGGGGAAATTTGCCGACCGGGGAAGCGTTCCTTGCACCGCTCGAAGGGCAATCGCAAGGAGTTGTTGTGGTGGATGGTTCGATGTCCGGCGTCGGCATTGTCAAAACACCGATCCGGATTGAAGTGCGCGATGGGTTCGCGGAGGAGATCACCGGGGGGGAGGAATCGATGAAGTTGAAAGAGCTGCTCGAACTCCATGGCCGGCTCTCCCGAAACGTTGCCGAATTCGGCATCGGGACCAACGACCGGGCAAAAATCACGGGACTCATTCTTGAGGATGAAAAAGTTCTTGGAACAATCCATGTCGCTTTCGGTGATAATGTAACGATGGGGGGAACAGTGAATGTCCCGAGTCACCTGGACGGGCTCGTCCTCTCTCCGACAGTTTGGTTTGATGACAGAAAGGTCATGGAAAACGGGAAGTTGCTGGTCTCATGGGAAATAGGTTAACCGACCCCCACTACTTTCTTATCATTGCGCTATGGCACTACATACCCCATCTTCTGTCGCGATCGAACGGCGATTGCATATCGCCCCGCACCTTTCCATACCCATTTCGGAATTGGAATTCTCGACGTCTAGAAGCGGAGGGCCGGGGGGACAGAATGTAAACAAGCTGGAAACGCGGGTGGAACTCCGGTTTGACATCGCCCGATCCCCCTCGCTCACAGATGCTCAGCGTTCCACCATCCTCGCGCGCCTCAAGTCGAGAATTGATACGGAAGGGGTCCTCAGGATTGTAGCTCAGGCTTCACGGAGCCAATGGAGCAACAAGCAGGAGGCCATCGACAAACTCATGCAACTGCTGCAAGAGGCTCTCAAACCCCGGAAGGCGAGAAAGCGGACCGCCCCCACAAAAAGCGCCCGTGAACGGCGTTTGCAGGGGAAGAAGCTCCTGTCTGAGAAGAAGCGAGCCCGCCACCGGCCGGGGGACGAATAAAGGGGAATATCAGGGATTTGGACCTTTGAAAGCGGGCCGATAGTGCAACTTCCCGTCTTGAAACGACGTAGGCATGGTTGTCATTACGATCCATTTCTCATTCCCTGGAAAGGCCCATCATGTCTCGACTTCAACGAGTCCTTTTCCCCCTCTTTCTTGCCGTCCTCTGTCTCAATATTGTTGCAGCACAACATTCAAGGGAGATTCGCAAAACCGAACCTCTGAAGGCCGATGGCCGTCTGTTTATCGACACCTATAAAGGAAGTGTCGAGATTACTTGCTGGGACAAACCGCAAGTGGAGATCGTCGCCAGAATCGAAGCGGACGACATGAGCCGTTATGCCGAGGAGAAGGTGGAGGATACGGACGTTCGCATCGAAACATCCGGCTCCACGCTTCGGATCAAATCGGATTACAAACATGTTCGAAATCGCGGCGGAAGCTTTTGGGATATTTTTGACGGAGAGTCCAGCAGTCTTCCATTTGTCCATTACCAAATTACGATGCCACGCACAGCCCGGCTGGAGATCAAGGACTACAAATCCGAGCTGGAGGTTTCCGGCCTCCGTTCGGACGTTCGGATCGAAACCTATAAAGGAACAGCCGAGATCCACAATCTTGAAGGTTCTCTCCAGCTCGATACCTACAAAGGGGAGGTGCAGGTAGAGTTTATCGATCTGAAAGGCCGGAGCAGTGTGGAAACGTACAAAGGGACCATCGACCTTCGCGTCCCCCGCAACAAAGGATTCGATGTCGATGCCGAGCTTGGACGAAGTGCCCGGTTCGATTCCGACTTTGATATTGAACAGCCATCCAGGGGACGAAAATCCCGTGACCGGGATTTCCGAAGTTCTGTCAACGGAGGCGGACCGGTGATTTACATGAAGAGCTCAAAAGGGACCATCAGGCTGGCGGAGCGGTGAGAGGGAAAAGAAGGGAACTGCTCAGCGTAATTTCATTCCCACGAAACACACCAAACACACCAAACACACGAAAGGAATACACCTATAACAGTGTGGCATGTAATGCAAGATCCCCTTTTCTTCAATATCTCGGTTTCGTGAATTCCGCGTGTTTCGCGGGCTGAATAGTTAAGTAAGCAGCATATTTCCTGCCAGAGAACGTGTTAACATTAGGGAGAGACCCATGAGAAGGCTCTATCGTTCACAGACCAACAAGAAGATTGCGGGCATTTGCGGGGGCATCGGGGAGATGCTCGATGTCGATCCCACCCTTATTCGCCTGCTCGCCATTGTTGCTTTGTTTGCCACAGGCTTTTTCCCGTTGTTTTTCGGATATATCATCGCTATGTTCCTGGTGCCGATAGGAAGTCAGCCGGCTTCGGCGGGCTCAGCCGGGCCGTCTTCGGCGGGCTCAGCCGGGCCATCTTCGGCGAGTTCAGCCGGGCCATCTTCGGCGAGTTCAGCCGGGACAGACACGCGGGCTTAGGAGACGCGGGAATTATTTTTTCCTCCTTCCTGTTCTACAGGCAACTCACTCCATGTCGTTTCCGCATTTCCTTCAGGAGAATTGCCGATGAGCCACTCAAGGAACATCAGGATCGCTGCAGTAATCCTCTTCCTACCTCTCTTCGTCTTCGCTCAAACACCGGACCGGACCGTGACGGGACAAACAACCGTGTACAGCTTTGCCATGAAAACCATCAACGGGAAAGAGATGCCGCTCTCCGAATACCGTGGAAACGTTCTCTTGGTGGTGAATGTTGCTTCGCAGTGCGGATATACTCCACAGTACAAGGACCTTCAAGCGGTCTATGAGAAATACAAGGATCAGGGCTTCCGTATCCTTGCCTTTCCCGCCAATAATTTTGGAAGTCAGGAACCCGGGACCAACGAAGAGATCAAGGAGTTCTGCGAGACAAACTACCATGTTTCGTTCGATCTGTTCTCCAAGATCAGCGTGAAGGGGGAGGACCAGCATCCTCTCTATCGGTACCTCACCATGGAATCTCCCTTTCCGGGGGACGTGAAGTGGAACTTCCAGAAATACCTCGTTGATCGGAGAGGGAACGTTGTGGCAATGTTCCCCTCAAGAGTGAAGCCGACCGACAAAGAGGTTGAACGGCACCTGGAAGCCTTGCTCAACGATAAATTATAGTATTTCCGGAGCTTACCTTATAAGCCGATGTCTTGTAATGAGATATCGGCTTTTCCTTTTGGCTGGATGATGCCTGTCACGCAGGGAGCCCCGTTCCATTAAACCACCCGGCATGGAGAGTGACTAACGAGTAATCAGACTCATTCCTGTTTTGTGACCGTCAACAAAGCAGCACTCCGTTCAGATTTCCAACGTTTGTATGTCTATGACGAACCTTATTAGGTTAATCCTGTATCCCGAGGAGCTATGAAGAGAAGAGAATTCCTTGAGGCCGTTGCCGGAGGTGAGCCGCAACATCCTGTCCAACCCTTCACCGATTCCCCCAGCGTGATGCGCTCCCGGACCCGTACCACCACCGGGATTGAACCGTACACCGGCGGATGGGCTCCGGAACACGTTGCACATCTCTTACGGAGGACGATGTTCGGCCCGCGGAGAGCCGAAGTACTGTTGCTCACATCCGGATCGCTTTCTCTTGCCGTTGATACCCTGCTTGCTGACCAAGCCGATCCCGAGGAACCTAAAGGACCGGGGGGCGTTTCCTGGGTCAATGCGACGTATGACACCACGTACGGCCAAAGTGAGGGAACCTACCGGAATTACCTCAAAGCGTGGTGGCTGGGACTGATGATGCGGCAGGGAATTTCGCTCCGTGAAAAAATGGTCCTCTTCTGGCACAACCATTTTGCGAACGAGGCGACCGACATTCAGGATGCGCGGGCGGCATACCGGCAGAATACCCTGTTTCGTCGGATGGCGCTGGGGAATTTCAAACAACTCGTCAAGGAGGTCTCCCTTGACCCCGCCATGCTTGTTTACCTGAACGGGTACCTGAATCGCGGAGGTGGGAATAACGTACCGGATGAGAACTATGCTCGCGAGCTGCTGGAGCTCTTCACGATCGGCAAGGGGGCTCAGGTCGCCGAAGGGAATTATACCAACTACACGGAAACCGATGTAAAGGCCGCGGCGAGAGTCTTGACAGGGTATCGTGTGACCGGCTCGCCCCGCGACAGGAACTATCTGAGCCAGCCGCTCGGGTCGCTTTTTGATCCGACGCGCCACGATGCAACCAACAAGCAATTCTCCCCGGCGTTTCAGAATACGGTTGTCGCCGGGAAAACCGGGGCGGACGGCGCGACAGAACTTGATGCCCTCCTCTCCATGATCTTCGCCCAACCGGAAACGGCCCGTCATCTCTGCCGTAAACTGTACCGCTGGTTCGTGTACTATGATATCGATGAACAGGTTGAGCAGAACGTCATCGAACCACTCGCCCAGATCATGATCAATAACGGGTACGAAGTAAAGCCGGTGCTCGACGTCCTTTTGAAAAGTGCCCACTTCTTTGACGGGAACAATGTGGGATGCTTTATTAAAACACCCATGGATCTGGTTGCCGGGACCGTTCGACAACTCTCTTCTTCCTCGCTGCAGGATCTTTCGTTATGGCAGAACTATGCGCTGGCAAACTCGTTCCGGGCGACGGGGGCCAATCTCCAGATGAACCTGTTTGACCCGCCGGATGTGGCGGGATGGAAGGCGTTTTATCAGAATCCCGATTTCTACCAATCGTGGATCAACACGGCCACACTCCCCTCACGCGGAGGGTTTACCGATTCGCTGGTCAATGGTGTCCGGGCCGGGACGACGACATTCAGAATTGACGTCCTCGCGTTCGTCAAAACGCTCCCCAACCCGGCCGATCCCTTCAAATTGCTGGACGACCTGGCCGGGGAGGTTTCACCGATCGCATTGACGACCACCCAGAAAGACTATCTCATGTACAGCGTGCTTGGTTTGACGCACACTGCGGAGTACGAATGGACGGCCCGTTGGAATGACTATCTCCAGAACCCGACGACCCAGAACACAAATAACGTTCTGAGTCCGCTTAACACCCTGATCAAATTCATGCTCCGGCTGGCTGAATTCCAGCTTGCCTGATAGGAGTGGGACACCAGATGACTGGGAGAAGATGATGAATCGAAGAGAGTTTATACGCCGCTCGGTACCGGTGACGGCCATACCGTTCCTGATCAACGGCTTTCCCATCAGGGCATACGGCCGCGCCCCTTTCCTCGAGACGCTGGTGGCGGCTGCCAGTGCCACTGACAGGGTTCTGGTCCTCGTACAGTTGGGAGGAGGGAATGACGGGATCAACACCGTTATTCCGCTCAACCAGGACTCCGTCTATATGAACGCGAGACCGAACATTGCCATCCCGTTGAACGAAGTGCTGACCCTGCGGGATGATATCGGGTTGCACCCGGCGATGACGGGGATGAAAGACCTGTACGATCAGGGAAAGCTCTCGATCGTTCAGGGGGTGAGTTATCCCAATCCCAACCTGTCGCACTTCCGGGCGACGGACATCTGGCTCACTGGCTCGGAGTCGAATGTCACCCTCAGTTCCGGTTGGCTGGGACGCCACCTTGAAGAAGAGTTTCCCAAATATCCCAACGATCCGGTAATGCCCGACCCGCTGGCGATTCAGATCGGGGCTGTGGTTTCGTTCGGTCTCCAGGGGACGGCACAGTCCATGGGGATCGCCATTCAAAGTCCGGACACGTTCTATCAACTCGTGAGCGCCGGGAGTTCGGGGGGAACCGACACGGCTCCCGATACGCCGGCGGGACGGGAACTGACGTACATTCGAAATGTGTCGGTTCAATCGCAGGCGTACGCGGGACAGGTCAAAGGGGCGGCCGACAAGGCAAGCAACCTCTCAACGCTTTGGCCGGCCCAGGGACAGAATACGCTTGCCGACCAGCTCAAGATCGTTTCGCGCTTGATCGCCGGAGGACTGAAGACCCGGGTATACGTTGTGAACCTTGGCGGATTCGATAATCACTCTTCTCAGGTCGATACCACCGATACCAAGATCGGTCTCCATGCCACGCTGCTTGGAAGACTTTCAACCGCGATGATGGCATTTCAGGACGACGTGCGCCTCCTCGGCGTCGAGCATCGCGTGCTTGGGATGACGTTTTCCGAATTCGGCCGCCGTGTGCAGTCGAACGCCAGCCGCGGCACCGACCATGGCACCGCCGCGCCGATGTTCTTCTTCGGTCAGCCTGTTCAGCCCGGGATTGTGGGCTCGAATCCAAGCCTCTCCGACCTCAGCAATGGCAACCTCAAAATGCAGTATGATTTTCGGGCGATCTACGCCTCCGTTCTGCAGCAATGGTTCGGCGTGAGCGATGCAGACCTGCAGGCGGTGCTGTTCAAGAATTTTCAGCAGCTTCCTATCATCCGACCAGGTGTGGCGGTGAGTGTTGAAGATGATCCAGCGCTTCCGTCGGAGTACCGACTTTACGCCAATTATCCCAACCCGTTCAATCCCTCAACGACCATTGCGTATGAACTCCCACGCCAGGGCGATGTCTCGCTGCGCGTGTATGACATGATGGGGCGTGAGGTGGTCCTGCTGGTCCATGAGCACCAGGCCGCTGGCCGGCACCACGTGACATTCCATGCCGACGGGCTCCCTTCCGGTACGTATATTTACCGGATCCAGGCCGGCTCCTTCTCGGACCGGAAGAAAATGGTGCTTCTGAAGTAATTGCCTGAAGCAGGACATCCCGGATCTCCCTGCCGCTCACCAGATCGACCTTGCTGCGCACCTTCCCTCTTCTCTTCCTTTTTCCTATATTCTCTCTTCACAGTTCAAAGAAATCCATCGTGCCGCGGAGTTCATCGAAACGCCGTACCATCTTCACGCCTGAAGGACACCTGAACGCCACGTTTCTCCGGTGGTTCGGGCGTCAGAGGAATGCCGTCCTGTTGGAGACGACACGGGCGGAAGCGGGGAACGATCGGACGTACATATTTCTCAAGCCCATCAGAATCATTCAAGCCCACACCCTGAATGAGGTGGATCGATGCCTTGAAGCCGTGGATGGAGCGTTGAAACAGGGGTATTATGCCGCAGGGTATCTTGCGTATGAAGCCGGATACGCATTTGAGTCATCGCTGAGGTTTGAGACCCGGCTTCCGATTCCGCTGGTTTGGTTCGGCATCTACACGAAACCGGTTTGTATTGATATTGCTTCCCGCAAGATAGAGTCGGGGTTATCACTCCTCAAGACCGTCCCCCTTTCCCCGCCACGAGGAGATTCGGCGGATTTCTTCGCCGGTCCGCTCTCGCCGTCGGTTACGGAAGAGGAATACCGCGACGCCTTTCACGCCATCCAGTCGTTTATTACGGAAGGGGACACGTACCAAGTGAATTACACCTTCAAGGTCAGATTCCCCGTGGTGCAGGATGTGGCAAGGATCTACGACCGTCTGCGAAAGTCTCAAAGGGTTGCCTATTCAGCCTGGATCAATGCCGGGGACGCGACCATCCTTTCTTTTTCACCTGAGTTGTTCTTTCGTCTGGAAGGATCCAGACTCCTGCTGAAGCCGATGAAAGGAACAAGCACGCGCGGCAGGACAACGGGGGAGGATCGACAACATCGCGAAGCCTTGCTCCGGTCGGAAAAGGACAAGGCCGAGAATCTCATGATCGTCGATTTGCTGCGCAACGACGCAGGGAGGGTGGCAAAGGCAGGAAGCGTATCGGTCCCGAAATTTTTTGAAGTGGAACGATACCAGACCGTTTTTCAAGCCACATCAACCATCAAAGCGACCGTGAAGAAGGAGGTAAGAGTCCCTGAGCTTCTCCGAAGTCTTTTCCCCAGTGGTTCAGTGACCGGAGCCCCCAAGATCAGGACGATGCAGATTATCCGGGAGCTCGAACGGGAACCGCGGGGCGTCTATACCGGGAGCATCGGTTTCTTCTCGCCTGATCGCAACGGCCGGTTTAACGTCGCCATCCGAACGGTCGTTCTTGACAGAAAACACAAAACAGGAGAAATGGGAATCGGAAGCGGTATCACAGCCGAGTCCACCGTGGAGGGGGAATACCGGGAGTGTCTTCTCAAGGCGAAGTTTCTCGCCCAACCTGCAACAGAGTTCCGGCTGTTTGAAACCATGAGATGGACGAAGGAGAATGGCTGGTCCCACCTGCGCCTCCATCTGGAACGCCTGCGGGATTCGACGTCGTATTTTGGTTTCCGCTACGAACGATCCATGGTGCTGGGGGAGGTGAAGAAGGCTGAACGTGAACTGAAGAGAGCGGCAACGGGAAAGGGGTCGATGAGGGTGAAGCTCCTCCTGGACCGATCGGGAAACGTTGAGTTCGAGTACGCTGTAATGAGCGACCTCCCCGCAGTTCTCAGGATTGGCATATCAAACCGAAGGACCGATTCTCATGAAAGTCTCTATTTTCATAAGACGACCTCGAGGGAGCTCTATGATGAGGAGTTGGCGCAGGCAACGAAGCGCGGTTGGTTTGATGTTGTGTTCCTCAACGAGCGCGGCGAGGTCACGGAAGGAGCACGATCCAACGTGATCATCCGGAAAGGATCCCGCTACTACACGCCCCCGATTTCGTGCGGCGTGTTGAAGGGGACCTACCGCACCTTTCTCATGGACAGGAACTCCTTTTCTTTAGAAGAACGCGTCCTGATGCCGGAAGACTTGTCGCAAGCCGACGAGGTTTTTCTGTGCAATGCTCTGCGCGGGATGGTGAAAGTTGAAATTCAACCAATGTCTGAGTAGGTTTTAAAACCCAAGGAGCCCTCTCATGCCGCAATACTGGTTACTCAAAACGGAACCGACCGTCTATTCGTATGACGATCTTGTGAAGGAGAAAAAGACGGTCTGGTCGGGAGTCTCGAACAACGCAGCGCTGAAAAATCTCCGGTCGATGAAGAAAGGGGATCTCGCCTTCATCTATCATACGGGGGATGAGAAGGCGGTTGTCGGGATCGCGGAGGTGGTCAGCGGACCGTATGCCGATCCTGGTGCCGGTGATCCTAAACTCGTTGTGGTTGATCTCAAGCCGAAAGGGCTCCTGAAGAACCCCGTAAGCCTGGCTGCTATCAAGGCCGACCCGCGGTTCGCAGCGTTTGCGCTGGTGCGGATTGCCCGGCTTTCCGTGATGCCGGTCGACAAGCCGGTGTGGGATGCCATCCTGAGCATGAGCAAGTAATGGCGGCCCTTCGGACAGCCTATATTCGCTTTAAGTCGATGCTCCCGGAACCGTTACGGGAAATGCTGAGCGCGGTCAATCAACGTTTTTTCGCGCGGAAAACGGTTCAGCGAAAGTACGGGGGATGGTTCGATGTGGACTGGCGGAAGAAGTTCCGTTCCTTTTCCGATGAGGAATGGCAACGGGCGTACGACGAAGCATGGAAGCACCACGGGAATCGATGCGTCGAAGAGACCGATGAGGAAATGATTCTCGCCGCCCTGGGCGGTCCGGGGTCCGTGCTCGAGGTGGGGTGTGGCGCCGGAACGCTGGCGATTCGTCTTGCACACGAGGGGTTCCAGCTCACCGGACCTGATGTCAGTACTGAAGCGTTGAAGCAGGCGGAAGAGCGGGCCAGGCGGGAGGGGGTCACGGTGGAATGGAGGCAAGGCTTTGTAGAGCATCTCCCCCTGCCGGATCAATCGTTCGACTATGTGACCTGTTGCCACACGCTGGAACATGTGAAGGATCTGCAGCGATCGACCTCGGAGTTACGGCGGGTCGCGCGGAAGAAGATCGTTGTCCTGACGCCTCAACAGAAGTTTCGCATGTATGCCGAGAATTATCATACTCAATTTTTTGAAACCCGGGAACAGTTGATCGAGGCATTTGGTCTGAAAGAGTACACGTGCAGGGAAATCGACTGCATCGATCATCGAAACGAGTTCCAAGGCAAGGCCTTCCTGTACGTCGGCCTTCTTGAAGACCCCTCCAACGAAGCCGTACCTTTCCCAAATGATCGACTATGACGACTCATCTTCCCCTGGCCCGACCCCGTCCCGATGTGACCGAGTTCATCCAAATTCTTATGGGGACGAAACCACCCACACGAGTTCCGCTTGTCGAATATATCGTGGACGACGTCGTGATGCGTCCGGTTGTCGAGAATCTTCTGGGGCGGCAATGGGTTGAGTACGGTACGGACCGGGATTCCCAGCGTGCCTACCTGGATAACTTCATCGAATTCTGGTACCGGCTCGGGTATGATTTTGTCCGTTTCGAGCAGAGCCTTGAATTCAACGAGTTGAAACTGGTGATCCCCGATGCTGCACCCGGTTCCACGAAGCAACGCGGCTGGGCCGATGAACACCGGGGAGCGGTCACTTCCTGGGAGGAGTATGAGAATACCCGCTGGCCGAAGGTGGAGGAGTTTGATTTTTTCCCGTTCGAATATCTCAACAAGCATTTGCCGGAGGGGATGGGACTGATCAGTTCGCACGGTGGAGGCATCTTCGAGCACATCACCTGGATCATGTCGTTCGAAGGCTTCTGCCATGCTTTGCTCTACGAACCTGAACTCGTAAGGATCATCGCGGACAGGTTGGGTGGGGTGATGACTTCATTTTATCGGCACCTGCTCGATCTCGACAAGTTGGTTGCCGTGTTTCCCGGCGACGATATGGGATACAACGTCGGAACGCTTGTTTCTCCTGACGATTTGAGAAAATACTTTCTCCCGTGGCATAAAAAATTTTCCGCGATGGCGCATGACCGGAAGCTTCCCTACTTTCTCCATTCCTGCGGCAATGTCGAGAAAATCATGGGGGACCTGATCGACGACGTTCGCATCGACGGGAAGCATTCGTACGAAGACAACATCATCCCGGTGCAAAATTTCCAGGCGAGGTATGGGGACAGGATTGCCGTCCTCGGCGGGATGGACCTGAATATCCTTGGGGCGGCCAGTGAGGAAGACGTGCGTAAACACACCCGCTTTCTTATCGAGACATGCGGCGGCAGGGGGCGGTATGCCATCGGGTCGGGCAATTCGATTCCGAGCTACATCCCTCCCCGAAACTATCTTGCCATGGTTGACGAGGCGATTGATCTCTCCAAATCATTTCCCCTCAACTGATCAGCACTTATCCATTAAGCACAAAGGGATGCCTATTTGTTCCCTTAAGTTTTTTTTCTTCGTGTCCCTTGGTGACCTTCGTGGATAAATTGAACAGGATTTTTTCAATGTCCTGGTAGTACTTCATGAAAACCTCCTATCCGAATCGGATTATTTGTCTCACGGAAGAGACCACGGAAACGCTCTATCTCCTTGGATGCGGAGAGAGGGTTGTCGGGATCTCGGGGTTCACCGTCCGTCCGAAGGAAGTGAGGCTGGATACGCCGAAAGTTTCCACCTTCCTGGAAGCGAACTTTGAGAAGATCGTCGGGCTCCAACCGGACCTTGTCCTGACGTTTTCCGACCTGCAGGCCGGCATCGTCCGGGAGCTTGTGCTGCGCGGCATTCCGGTAATTTCGTTCAATCAACGCAGTGTCGATGAGATTCTTCAAATGATCCTGGTTTTGGGGGGAATCGTCGGGAAACAGCGGGAGGCCGAAGCGCTTGTCGAAAGGTATGAAGAGCGGCTTCATCAAGTCCGGCTTCGAGCGTCCGGCAAAAGAAGGCCAAAGGTATACTTCGAAGAATGGGGGGATCCCCTCATTTCAGGGATCCGGTGGGTCAGCGAGTTGATTGAGATAGCAGGAGGAGAGGATTGTTTTCCGGAACTGCGCCGCCATCACGACGCAAAGAACCGCATCGTTCAGCCTGATGAAGTGGTGAAGCGCGACCCCGAGATCATCATTGGGTCATGGTGTGGGAAACAGTTCAAGCAGGAGGAAGTCCTTCGTCGGTCGGGTTGGGATGCTGTGAGCGCGGTCAGGAACCGGCGCCTCTACGAAATCAAATCTTCGATCATTCTCCAGCCCGGCCCCGCGGCCCTGACCGATGGTCTGGATGCCCTTCTTGCCATTCTTCGGGAATAATTCAACCCGGTTCAAGGTGCCTTGTGCGCCTCAAAGCCCGAGCGCTGTAATAAAATTCTCAACCCTTTGTTTGTGTTCCTCTGCCTGTCTCCTGACGAGTGCGGCGAACCCGGGGGAGAGGGTTCCGGCAGGGATTGTTCCTGCCGATTCGATCGCCTGCAGATACCATGTTCCCCACGCCTGGATAATTTCCTTTTCTTGTTTCTTCACCGCGCTCAACATTTCGCCCCCCTGTACCTGACCCTCGGACAATTCGACGAGTGCAAGCTTCTCCAGACTTTGAAAGCGCAGTTTCGCCGCCTCCACAACCGTGTTCAAAGCTTCTTGGGCTGTCTCCTCGGAGCCAATCGCAAGCATCATGGCGGCTGTCGCTACGCTTACGCCGGCATTTTTCATTTCGGAAGGACTGATATTCTCGATTCCGTCCATGCTGGAATGGTAGGCGAAATCCGGAAAGTGCCAGCTTAAAACCGCAGGGATGCCTTTCCAGAGAAACGGATCATGGTCGCTTCCCCCCTCCCAGACGTTGTGCGCCGTTCTCCAGTTTGTTGTACTGGAACGTTCCCGGATGATCGAAAGATAGAAATCGTTCAGATAGCTCCCAAAGAGCCTCTCCCGGTCCCACGATCCGGTTCCCCAGCCGGAATGCTGATCGGGGTAGCGAAACCAGACGGCTCCGGGGTCGGGCATACGCTCCACGCGGAAGATACCCCCCGTTTTTTCCGGATTGCCACCCACCATGTCGAGCACGAAGGCGGCCTTCACCTTCTCCAATGCGTCCCGGTGACGGTTCATCCAGAATCCCGTTCCTTCGTATTCGTCGACCCAGAGGAAGGTGATAGTCCTTGCGGGCGGCTCGATGCGCCCTTCTACAATTCCCCTCGAGATGGAGCGGAGGATCTCCAGGAGGGTTGCGGATCCGCTCGCGTTGTCATTCGCCCCCGGTTTGTAATGGTCCAGGTGACCGACGAGAACAATCCGTTCATCCGGTCTGGATGTGCCGGGGATTTCGGCGATCAATGTTTTGACCGGCGTAAGAGCGAACGAAGTCTGAATCTGGATCCTCACCTTCACTTGTTGATAGCTGAGCATGGAGCGGAGCTCTTCGGACAATGGGCGGGAGATCTTTAGTCCAAATGATCTGTACGTCGTATCGTACGGGATGGAGCCTTCTGCGATGATATCGGGGTGCTGGTCGGGACTGTTATGGGCTGGGACGTGGGATGAGATTACCCCTTTCGCTCCCTTGCTCGTGGCAATCCTGAAGGCCTGGGATGCAGGGGCGTCGCACATGACCACGGCCCCCTCAACAAAGACCTGCTCGTAATCAGCTTCTGTCTCCCCTCCTTTGACATACACCAGGGGTGCGATGAGGTCGGTGGAAAAGGAGTTCTTGCAGAGAAGGACCGGGGTTTGCTCGTAGGAATGCAACACCCGCCGCTCGGGCATTTCGAGTGACAGAACCGCGTTGCGAGGAGTCCAGACCTGTCCTCGGGGCATATCCTCCTGAATAAAATACCGCCCGGAGCCTCCGGCCATTTCACCGTACTGAAACCCTTGTCGGTCCAATTCCTGCTCAATAAATCCGACACATGTATCAAATCCGGGGCCGCCACCGATTCGCCAGAAGCGCGTGAAGAACTCCATCGAGCGGTAGGCCTGGTCTGCGTCAAACAGGTCCTCGAAGGTCTTGAGAAACCGTGTCGATTCCTGTTGTGTCGCAAGGCAAGCGCCGTACTGCAGGATGAACAATGCGGCCAGTAGTGGGAGGCGAGTCAGCAAGGTACTCCGTCGTCAATGATGTAAAAATGCGGGAGGAACTTACAAAGAACTTCAGGGACTTGCAATACCGTCGCACCTTGCCCATTCATCGACTCGCTGGGGCGGTTCATCGCACTTGCATAGCATGTCAGAGGGAAAATTCTTACTTTGGCGCCATCACGTATGGAAAGGGGCTGCTTGCGCATTTGGGTTGGTGTTCTTCTCCTTATTGGAATTCCCCTCGTTCTCCTCGCTCAGGGGACCGACATTCGGGGTGTTGTATCCGATAGTACTTCGGGTGAACGGCTCCCGTTTGCCAACGTCGTGGTGGTGGGCACCAGCAGGGGCGCGGCGACGAATATCCAGGGATTCTACCTCGTTCCCAACGTCCCTCCCGGTGCCTACACGATCTCCGCGAGCTCCATCGGGTACGAGACGAAACGGAGGAACGTCGTCATTGAGGCGGGCCAACCGGTTGTCGTCAACTTCGAGCTTCCCCCGAAAGTGGTGGAGTTCTCCGAGATCGTCGTGACCGATCAGGCCAAGAGGGAACTGACCGAGATCAGCACGAGCATTCACCTGCTTGATCAAAAAGATGTCCGCATCGTTCCCACTACGATCCAGGAAGATATTTTCCGCTCCATCCGCATCCTCCCCGGAATTGTCTCCACCAGCGACGTCAATTCGCAATTCTATGTACGGGGCGGGGCCGGCGACCAAAACCTGATCCTGCTCGACGGAATCAAGATCTATAACCCGTACCATGCCTTTGGGATCTTCAGCATCTTCGACTCCGACATTATCAAAACCACCGAAGTCTACACCGGAGCGTTTCCCCCCGGGTTTGGCGGGCGGCTTTCCTCCGTCGTCAATATGACGAGCCGTGACGGCAAACAAAAGGAGATCTTTGGCAAGGCGAACCTCAATTTTCTCTCGACGAAATTGCAGGTGGAGGGGCCGGTCATTGGGGAGGCGACTTGGGTCATCAGCGGGCGGAAATCGCTCTTCTCCAACACCTTCAGAAATTTTCTCCGGAAGGACGTTCCGCTCTCGTTTTACGACCTCTTTGCCAAGGTGACGGTCCAGGGTTCCGAGCATTCAAAATACGGATTGCAGGCTTTTACCAGTGGTGATGACCTGCGCTCCGACAATCTGAACGAGCCCGACTATTCCTGGCGAAACCAGGCGGTCGGCTTTATCGCGGCGGGCCTTATCCAGGACCGCGTCTTCATCAATGCTGTCGGGTATGAAAACAATTTCATCGCCAAACGGGAGCCCAAAAGCACCAGTATGCTCTCGGCTGCCTCAACCCGGGTCCGGGAAGTCGGGGTCAAGGCCAACGCGACGCTCTATACCGATACGCATGATCTCTATTTCTTCGGTTTTGAATTCAGCTTTCCGTCCCTGGAATACAACCTTACCAACAACTTCGGGGTACCGAGACGGCTCTTCAGTTCGTTCGTCGAAACATCGACGTGGTTACGCTACCAGACGAACCTGGGGAACTTGTTGCTTGACGGCGGGCTTCATATCGACCTCAGTTCCCTGCTCGACCGCGAGGCCGGTTTGGAAGTGTTTCAGCCGCGGCTCAATCTCAGTTATCTCCTGATCGATAACTGGCGGGCGAAGTTCTCCTACGGCCGTTTCAATCAGAACATCATTACCGTCAATAATGAAGACGATGTCATCTCCATTTTTGACGCCTGGATCAGGGTGCCGATCGGGTTGAAACCGGAGCAGGCCGACCATTACGTGGCCGGGATCGATGGGAACATCATCCCTGCGCTCTCCACCAGTTTCCAGACCTACTACAAATACTACAGCAGTTTGGTCAGTTATAATCGCGACAAAGTGGATGCGCTCGATCCGGATTATGTCAACAGCACGGGGAAGGCATTCGGTTTCGAGGCGCTCATTCGTTATGGCGCCCCCGTGGTGGATGTATACGTTGCCTACACCCTGGGGTGGACGACCATCACGGCAGGGGGATTCACCTATTACCCGCGGTACGACCGGAGGCACAACCTGAATATGCTGGCGGTGGCCCATGTGACGGATGCGTTCGACCTGACCGTTCGGTGGGAGCTCGGCAGCGGTTTCCCGTTCACGCAATCTGTCGGGTACTACGACCGCCTGAACCTGGGTAATATCTTCGGCGGTCAATACGTCGGAGAAACGGGCCCGCCGTATTCTATCCTTGGGGAAAAAAACAAGGCGCGGTTGCCGGCCTACCACCGGATGGACTTCAGCGCCTCGTACCGATTCCAGGTCGCTCCCATCAGCGGATCGCTGGGGTTACATATCATCAACGTGTATGATCACCGCAATGTTTTTTATTTCGATAGGAAGACCGGTCAGCAGGTCAATATGCTCCCGTTTTTCCCTTCCCTGACATTGAACCTCGAGTACTGAGCCATGAAACGTCTCGTTCCCTTCTGGATAGTTCTTGTCGGCGCCGGTATGCTGGTGTCGTGTGATTCCGACTTCAATCCGAAGGGACCGTACGCCGAACGGATGGTGATCTATTCGATTCTCATGACCAGAACCGACACGCAGTACGTGCGGCTGTACACCACCTACGATCCCCCTGCTTTTGATCCCCTCGAAATCACCGAGGACCGGGTGATCCGCAATGCGACCGTGGTAGTCCGTCAAGGTGCGACATCGGTTCAGTTCCGTGATACGGTCGTAGCACGGGACGATCCCACACGGTACGGGGAGACCGTCCCTGCCTACATGGCGTATCCGTTCAGCATTGTCGGTTCTCAAACCTATTCGCTGACGATCGAATCGCCCTCCCATGGTTCGCTGACGGCAACGACCACCATGCCCGGTAAGGGGGATATTACCGTCTTGAACCCGTTCGTCCTGCGGTCTCCGCAGTCGTTCAATGAGAACATCATTGTCAGTCCCCGCATTACCCCTCCGGCGCGGGGGTTCTTGCTGAGAATGTACATGGATATCGAAGTGCGGTTCAATGGAACCTGGTTCCCGAGGCGTGTGGAGGTGCCCAAGGAAGTTGTGGATACCGGGGAGAAACGCCGATTTGTGTACCCCCAGCTTGTTCGAAGGACGACGGTGCCAACCTCCGCCGCGTCCCTCAATGCGGAATCGGTCGTGTTTACGCGTTCCGCGTACGAGGCGATTTTGCAGGAGCTGTTCTCGGACTATGGCTCCGAGAACCTCCGGTTCTCAAAGATCGTCCTCATCCTGACCCAGGTCGACGCGAACCTCTACGTGTACTACAATGTTGCCAACGGATTCCAGGATGAGTTCTCGATCCGCACCGACCAGCCGGACTATTCGAACATCCAGGGGGGCTTCGGCGTCTTCGGCGCGATGACGGAGGATTCCACCAGCATCAGTCTTCAATAGCCCTGAGTTTCTTCTTCCCCGCCTCACACTCTTCTTGAAAATCCATCGAAAAAATGGTAGGTTGGAACACCTGTGTCGCTACTCATGAAGATCTTTTCCCTTTTTCAATCCGATCGGCGTTCACCTGCATGGACGTACACCACGCACGGTATGATCTGGCGTATTTTGTTTTCAGACTCCGGCCGGATTTTCGGGGAGAGCCGCGATCAGGAACAAAAACGGGTTTCGTTCTTTTGCCTTGATGCGCAAACGGGCACGCCGCTGTGGGAGGGAAGGGAGTTCGAGGAGCATTGGTGGATCGGTATCGAAGCGGTTCGGGATGATGTCGCGCTTCTCCATGAATTTGCGAAACCGGACCTCCCGGAGCACAAACGGATCAAAGCGTTGGACGGCTCCACCGGGAATCTCCTCTGGAAGAATGATGAGCTGACGTATTGGTTTGGGTACGGGACAACCCTCTACGCGTACAAAGACCTTTTTGAGAAAAGGGTCGGGTATGCCTTGAATGTTCGCAGCGGCGAGATCCTGCAAACGTTTGACGATTCCTTCGAGGAGCTTCGGCGCATTCGGAGTTTGGCGACGGACGAACAGCGTCAGGAGGCCTTCCGGTTTCCCGAGATCCTCGACGCGAACAGCGTTGACCCGTTGATTGAAGCGATGGTGCGGAAAGCGACCGCGGGAACGCGCGTGGTGGGAGAGATCGAATATGTTCGGGAACAGGGGTATCTTGTCTTTAACTACCATGTCCCGGAGACGGACACCGGGACGGGGGCTCCGTTGTTTTCCAACCGACTGTCGGTCATCGACATGCAGGGGAACAAGAGCGTGTTTTCGGCGGTGCTTGCACACAGCGTGAAGGCGTTTATCCCGGATTCCTTTTTTGCCAAGCTTCCGTATCTGTATTTTATCAAGGATCAAACAACGCTTACTGCTGTCAAGCTATGGAAGTCATAACCGACCAGTTCTCCATTGCCACAAGGGGCGGTTCGGAGATCCTGGATATTACGGGCCAAGTGGCATCGCTCCTTTCCAGGCATCGGCTCCGTGAGGGAAACGTGACGGTGTTCGTAATCGGCTCGACCGCATCGGTGACGACGACGGAGTTCGAGCCGGGGCTTCGGAAGGATATCCCGGAGGCGTTGAATCGGATTGCGCCCGAAGGGATTCGGTATCATCATGATGAAACGTGGCACGATGGAAACGGACATTCGCATGTCCGGGCGGCGGTTCTTGGTCCTTCGTTAACCATCCCGTTTTCCAACGGTGCGATGCTTCTCGGCACCTGGCAACAGATTGTGCTGATCGATTCTGATAACAGACCCAGACAGAGGACACTCATCGTTCAACTCATAGGAAAGTAGAGCCTGCCGTGCGCGGAAGGGCATAATTCCCGGAGAACCATGAAAACCTACCTACTCAAACATGTTAATGCCTTTACCGACCGACCCTTCATGGGAAATCCCGCGGGGGTGGTCCTCGATGCGCGCGGACTTTCCGATGCCCGGATGCAGGCAGTTGCGCGGGAGATGAACTTGTCGGAAACAGCCTTCATTCTTCCCCCCTCGGTCCGGAATGCCGATATCCAGATTCGCTGGTTCACGCCGCAGGTGGAAGTGCCGCTGTGCGGCCATGCCACGATCGCTGCGTTTCATGCATTGGCCGTCGAAGGGATGGCGGGGATGAAGACCTCCGGCACCTACCGTTTCCGTGTCCAAACGAAGAGCGGAATCCTCGGCGTGGTGGTCGAGAAGAAATACTCCGCCTCGATGATCGAGTTCCAGATACCGCTTCCGAAGTTCAAGGGGATCAACGAGGTCTCCCCTGCGCTGCTGAACGCGCTCGGTATCTCCGCGGGGGAGGTTGAGCCCCGATTACCCTTTGTCCGGCAATCGTACCTGTACCTCCCGCTCAAGAGGTTTTCCACGGTGAAAGCCATGAAACCCGATTTGAAGAAGCTCCTTGAATGTCTGCGCGCCACCCACACCCTGGGGATCTGTGTGTTTTCCCTCAAGACGATTGAAAAGAGCTCGGCGGTCCATTCCCGCTTTTTCGCTCCGGCAGCGGGGATTGACGAGGATCCCGTGACCGGTTCGGCCAATGGTCCGCTCGGCTGGTATCTCTATACCTACGTCGTTCCTGGCGGGTTCTCCATTCCGTCGTTCATTCTGCCCGATGGCCGTGTGGAGTTCATCGGCGAACAGGGGGATGTGATCGGGCGAAGGGGGAGGGTCAAGATCCGGCTCCGGGTGAGTGGTGAGGGGGTGGAGCATCTTTCCATCGCCGGTGAAGCAGTGACCATCATGGACTCGTTGATGGATTGCTGATGCGTAGAGTATGCTGTCTTTCTTTTGATCTCCTGAGGATTGAATGACCGTAAAGAATCTGGTCTTTGCCGTTGTGTTCCTGGCCTCATTCGCGTTTTTTGCATACAGCGTGCGCCGGTTGATCCGGATGTTGCGCATCGGCAAACCGGAGGGACGGTTTGAGAACCCGGTGGCGCGATTGAAACGCACGCTGATCGTTGCCATCGGGCAATCGAAGCTCCTGCGCGAACCGGCCGCGGGGATGATGCACGCATTGATCTTTTGGGGCTTCCTTGTGCTCCTCACGGCTGTCCTGGAATCCATTGGAGAGGGACTGGTCCGCGGTTTTTCCCTGAGGTTCCTCGGACCTTTGCACCCGGTGATCGCATTCTCCGGGGACCTTTTCGGGGGATTCGTTATCCTCGCCGTTCTCTATGCGCTCTATCGCCGTTACGTGATTCGCCCGAAAAGGCTGGAAGTGGGGCGCCACGGCAAGCTCGATGCCACGTTCATTCTGATCACGATCCTCCTGATCATGGTGAGCATGTTCGTCCAGAATGCCGCACGGATGGTGCTCGAGGAAACCGGGTCGGAGGGGAGGTTCCTTTCAGCCTCATTCACCCCATTGTTCGCCGGGAGTGCTGTTGAGACTGTGCAACTCTGGTATGAGTTCTCGTGGTGGACGCACATTCTGCTGGTGCTGGGGTTCCTCAATTATCTTCCGTACTCAAAGCATCTTCATGTCCTGACCTCCGTCCCGAACGTCTATTTCTCCTCGTTGAAGCCGAGGGGAGCTCTGAGCCCGATCAACCTCGAGGCGGAGAATGTGGAGAAGTTCGGTGCAGCGGATGTGGAGGATCTCACATGGAAACAGCTTCTGGATGGATACACCTGTACGGAGTGCGGTCGTTGCGAGGCCTCCTGCCCGGCGAACGTTACCGGAAAACTACTCTCCCCCCGGAAGATCATTGTCGATGTCCGACGGCGGCTGGCAGAGAAGGGTCCGGTGCTTCTCGATGGTGGCGGTGTTTCCCCGGCAGCCGCAGGGGGGCAGAAGGGTCCTCTCGAAAAAACGCTGATCCATGACTACATCACGCCGGAGGAATTGTTCGCCTGCACCACGTGCATGGCATGCGTGCAGGAGTGTCCTGTGAACATCGAGCATGTCGACACCATCGTCGAGATGCGGCGAAGTCTGGTTCTCATGGAGTCCAACTTTCCCCCTGAGGTGCAGGTCGTGTTCCGGAACCTGGAGAATAACTTCACCCCGTGGGCGTTCCCGGCGTCGGCCCGTGCCGATTGGGCCGAGGGACTCGATATCCCGACCATGGCGAGTCTCCAGGATGCAGAAGTGTTGTTCTGGGTCGGTTGCGCCGGTTCGTACGACGCCCGCTATACCAAAGTGACCCGTGCTTTCGCCAAACTCATGCAACAGGCCGGGATAAAATTTGCGATCCTTGGCACGGAGGAAAAATGCACCGGCGATCCCGCACGCCGTATCGGCAATGAATATCTTGCCCAGATGCTCATGAAAGAGAACGTGGAGACGATGAACCGTTACAAGGTCAGGACGATCGTGACCTCCTGCCCCCATTGTTTCAACACGCTCCGGAATGAGTATCCGCAGTTCGGCGGCAACTATACCGTGCTTCACCATACCGACTTCCTCGTGAAATTGATCAATGAGGGAAAAATTTCGATTTCGAAGGAAGAGGCCGCGAGAATCACGTTCCATGATTCATGTTACCTTGGACGCTACAATGACGTCTACGACCAGCCGCGCGATGTTTTGAAATCAATTCCCGGACTTGAAGTTGTCGAGATGGAGCGGTCGCGGAGCAAGGGGTTCTGTTGCGGAGCCGGCGGCGGGAGGATGTGGATGGAGGAACATGAGGGAAAACGGGTCAACATCGAACGGACGGAGGAGGCCCTTGCACTCGAGCCCGATGTGATCGGCACGGCATGCCCATTCTGCATGACCATGATCTCCGATGGCGTGAAAGCCAAGGAAGCGGGCGACCATGTGAAAGTGAAGGATATTGCAGAGATTCTCCTGGAGGCGACAAATGCGAAAGAGACACCAAGCGCTTGATGCGATTCTCCAGCCGTTCGATACCGAAGAACTAAAACCTCGGTTTTACGATCCCTTACGCCGTGAATGGAGAAGAGCGGAATTACAGAACCCTAGAATTGTAGGCCAACAATCATTAACCTGATACGTAAATAAAACTGGACAAAGTGGCTTGAATTGATTATCTTGTTCGCGAACAAACGCCTTGCAACGGAGTCCAATGACCTGCGCCTTCTTGTAAAGCGCAATGGTGCAGCCGAGGCTAAAAAAATCGAGCAACGGCTGTCAGACCTTTCAGCGGCCCAGAACCTTGAAATCATGAGGGCACTACCGGGGCGCTGCCACGAACTCACAGGTGATCTGAAGGGCTGCCTTGCTCTTGATTTGGTCCACCCCTATCGCCTTCTCTTTGAAGCTGCTCATGACCCAATTCCTGTCAATCAAGATGGCGGGTTGGATTGGTCTCTTGTGACAGAAATAAGGATTATAAGGATTGAAGACTATCATGGCTGAAGTCAAAACAAACGAATTTATTCCAAACTACGCGTCTCCCCCCGGAGAAACTCTTGCCGAGATTCTTGAGGTGAGAGGAATGTCGCAAGCAGAACTTGCCGCTCGCATGGGTATGACGCCGAAGACTATCAACGAAATCGTCAAGGGTAAAGCTCCTATCACTCCCGAGACCGCGATCAAACTTGAGCAAGTCCTTGACGTGCAGGCAACCTTCTGGAATACGCGTGAGCAACACTTTCGCGAGATCCTCGCTCGGGTAGAAGATAAGGGGCGTCTTGGCAGTCAGGTTTCATGGCTGAGAGAGATTCCGGTCAGAGAACTCATCAACCGTGGTGCTATTCCCGACCTGAAGGATAAGACAGAGTTGGTGCAACATGCCCTAAAATTTTTTGGAGTAGCCTCAGAGACACAGTGGCATGAAGTCTGGGAGATCGTTCCCGTCTCCTATCGCAAGTCGCCAAAGGTTGAAAGCAGTTTTGGATCACTGGCTGCCTGGCTGCGATTGGGGGAGTTGAAGGCACAGACCATTGAATGCGATAAATATGATGAAAAAAAGTTCAAGGAGAGCCTTGCAGCTATGCGCTCTTTAACCATGCAGCCACCAAAGGTCTTTGAACCGGAACTCAAGAGACTCTGTGCTAAATCTGGGGTGGCTCTCGTTTTCGTTTCAGAGCTTCAAAAGACAAGGGTCAGTGGCGCCATCCGTTGGGTGAACCCCTACAAGGCAATTATTCAACTCAGTCTCCGTTACAAGTCCGATGACCAATTCTGGTTTACGTTTTTCCATGAGGCGGGACACGTGATTCTCCACAGTTCGAAGGAAATCTTTCTCGAAGGTATGGATCACAAAAATACCAAGGAAAACGAGGCTGATGATTTCGCTGCAAACTTTCTTGTCCCACCAGCAGAGCATAAGAGGCTCATGATTGAGGGGTATTCTTCAAAGGCCGCGATTGGGGGGTTTGCGAAATCCATTGGTGTCGCTCCAGGGATCGTGGTCGGGAGGTTGCAACACGACGGCCTTCTGCCGATGAGTTACTGCAACGACTTGAAACGGCGGTTTATTCTCATTGACTAAGGTCGCCCATGAGTGAGAAGAAGTCCTCTCTAACAACAAAATAACAGAAAGGGGCTGCATGACGTACCGCGTTCTCATTACCAAGACTCTTGACGTTCCGAAGAACCTGTACCACGAAGTGGCCAAGACCGAAGAAGACGCGAAGAAACTTGCCCAGGCGAAGTTGCTTGAGCTTGAGGGGGATGTCGCCATCGTCAGCACTGTTTCCCATGGGGAAACCAGGGTCCTCCACCGCTTTGAGACGGTGCGGACCCCATAAGAGGTATGAAAGATGATTCTCCGCCCGAGCGGCGCACGGTTGCTGCAACACTCTCCCGGGATCTCCGTATCCGTTGCAGGTCGCCGTTGCGCCACGTGCTGAAGGGCCAAATGAATAGACGGATTTCCCTGTTTCTCCTGCTCTCCTGTTGTTTCCTCCAATTCCTCGGTGCCCAGGTTCATACCCTGTACGGAACCGTCGTCGATGCAACGACGCTCGAACCCCTGGTCGCGGCCAATATCCGCATCGCGGGCACAACCCGCGGAACAATCACCAATGCGCAGGGTTCATTCCGGCTCTCACTGGAACAGGGCTCCCACCGCCTGCTGATCAGCTTCATCGGCTACCGGACCGATACGCTCGACATCGCTATCGATAAGCCGATGGAGTACCATGGAAAGCTGCAGCCGTACCCGATCCAGCTCTCGGAAATCGTCGTCACGGACGAAGACCCCGGACGGCGCATTATGCGGCGCGTCATCGAAAACAAGAAGCGATGGGTCGATGCCCTCAAGTCGTATCAACTTGAAGCGTTTACACGCCAGGTCATTCGGCGTGATACGGCAATCGCCTCCATCACGGAGTCGTATTCGACCGGCTACTGGCAGGTGGGCGACACGTTGCGGGAGGTGGTGAAACAGAAACGTCAGACGGCCAACGTCCCCGGCAGCGCGAACTTTGCGGCAGTGGGCGGGATCGTCAATTTTTATCAGGATGAAGTCCGTCTCTCCGGTTTCCGGTTTGTCGGCCCCACGGCCATCGACGCCTTCGAGTATTACGATTTCAAACTTGAGCAAACCAAGGAACATGACGGTATTGCGTTCCATACCATCAGGATCATCCCTCTTTCGCGGATTACCCCGCTCTTTCGCGGAACGATCCAGATCGTGAGCGATGGGTACGCCGTCGCCGGCGTCGAGGTGAGTCCCAACGAGGCCTACACCCTTCCGTTTGTCAATGAATTTGCATTTACCTATGCCCAGCAGTTTTCACTCTACGAGGACCGGTTCTGGATGCCGGTGGACATCCGCATCGATGGATGGGCGTCAATCGGGATTGCCGGCTTTTCTTTTCCGCGCATCGGATTCGAATCGTCCTCTTCGATCTACGAGTATGCGATCAACATCGATCTTCCCGATACGATCTTCCAAAAGCCGCGGCGGACAGAGTTGGCGGATGCGTCGAGGTTCGATTCGCTCTTCTGGGCCCGGCGAGAAGTGCTGCCGCTGACCAGCGAACAGCAATCCGCCTATCAATCGCTCGACAGCACCCAGACGTTGGCCAAGCAATTTCAACCCTCCGGCCCGTTAACATTGCTGGGCTCAGACGAATTTTCATATCTCCGATACGCCGATCTCCGCTTCAACCGGGTGGAGGGTCTTTTTGTCGGTGGAAATCTATCGGTGGACACACTTCTTTTGCCTTTGCGTCTTTTTTTGGCAGGAGGCTACGGATTTTCGGATCGGCGATGGAAGTTCAGCGGCGGGATCGAATATGGGCTGGATTCTCTTCGGAAGTACACCCTGGGCATCGAAGGATTCAGATCCATCGGTCATATTCCCGATGAAGGCTTCTATGAGCCGCTGGCCATATCCCTCGGCGCTCTCTTCGACAAAAACGACTACAGGGATTATTATTATTCAGAGGGAGTGAGCCTGTCACTGAAAGCGCGGCCATGGCAAAGCGCCTCGCTGCAGGTTTCCGTCCATTCCGAGCGGCATCGGTCCGCAGCACAGACCACCGACTACAGTTTTTTTTCGAGGAGCTTGTCCTACCGTCCCAATCCCCCCATCAATGAGGGGAACCTCCGCAGTTTGCGCTTGAGTGCTCGGTACGGGGAAACGCCTGTCCCTCTCGGGCTCATCAGCCGAAATTTTGTCGAGATCGAAGCGGAACACTCGGCACCTTCCCTGCTTTCAAGCGATTTCGATTTCTCCCGCATCGTGGGTCGCGGAGAGGTCCATATCCCCACATTTTCGAAACGTCTGTTCTTCCCGCCGTTGTTGAGCCTCCGGGGGGCCGCGGGTTTTGCGCGTGGCACTCTTCCCATTCAACGCCTCTTCAGTCTCGAAGCGGGCTATTCCGGGTACGGCCCGTTCGGCGTTCTGCGAGGAGCAGGCGTGAAGGAGTATGCCGGGAACGGTTTTGTCGCTCTCGCCATGGAGCACAATTTCCGAAGCATCCCGTTCCTTCTTCTCGACATTCCCTACCTGTACAAGAACAGTCTCGAAGTGATCGTGCACGGGGGGGCGGCCCGGACATGGAATTCGTCGGGCGCTCCTCTTCCGTTCGGCCGCGGAACCGACGGATGGTATGCCGAAGCAGGTTTTGGGTTGAACAGGGTGCTCAGTTTCTTCCGCGTCGACGTGACGTACCGCTTTGCGCAACCGCGCACGACCTTCTTCTCGATCGGCGTTGCACGCATTCTTTGAAAAGACACCTCGCATTCATGCCGGGTCTCCCGACAGGAGAGCATCCTCTCTCTCCTCTTTCGTTCTTCGCCGTGAAACAACACATCGCTCAGTCTTCACACCTGACCCGGTTCAAAACAATTGCTTGATTTTCCTCTCCTTCTTCGGTATGTTCTCGATGTCCTTGAAGGGTCGTCCATCAAGAACTTTGTGTCGGACGACCGGGGAATTTAGGGAACCGCAGTTCTCTTAAGGAAACATGATGCCCGCTCCGCACGCACCCGATACGATCCTCGTTGTCGATGATGAGTCCATTATTCGTCTGTTGGTCCGGAAGATCTTGGAGGACGAGGGGTATTCCGTTCACCTCGCTGCCGATGGTGGTGAGGCGCAGTCGATCATTCTGGGCGGTTCGGTTTCCTTCTCCGCGGTCCTGCTGGATTGGGCGATGCCGAAAATGAACGGAATGGAATTATTGCGCTGGGTGAAGAACGAGCCGAAGTACGATCACATCCCCGTGATCATGCAGACGGCCATGGATCATCCCGATCAGATCAAGGAGGGGATTGAGGCGGGGGCGTTTTATTATCTTACGAAGCCCATTCAGAAAGATCTTTTAAAATCCATCGTCAGGGCGGCGGTAACCGATTTTCGTTATAAACAGATTCTCCATGACAAGCTCCGTTTAAGCGAACAGGCCTTCGGATTGCTGGAAGAGGGGACTTTTCACTTCCGCACGTTGGCGGAGGGGGAGAATCTTGCCATCCGGATTGCCAACGCGTCGTCGAAACCGGAAGATGCCATGGCGATTGCCGAGCTGTTCACCAATGCCGTGGAGCATGGGAACCTCGGCATCACCTATGAAGAGAAATCCAAACTGTTGGAAGAAGGGAGATGGGTGGCGGAGGTGGAGCGCCGCCTGGTGCTGTCGGCAAACAGCGCCAAGTTCGTCGAGGTCAGGATCCGCAGGGATCAAGGGCAAATCCTGGTCGAGATCGAGGACCAGGGACCCGGGTTTGATTTTCTCAAATATATCACGTTCGATGAAACACGGGTCTTCGATACCCATGGCCGCGGGATCGCCATGGCGACGAATGCTCTGGGTGTTCAGTATCTTGACAAAGGAAACAGGGTGCGCGTCACCGTCCCCGCATAACCACTGGTTGTTCTCCCTACGTTCCCATGATCATTGCTGGTATCTTTGATTCCATTTTTTCTTCCGATAAGAAGAAAGTCGAGGAGAACTTTTCTCACCTCGAGAAGCTGGGGTATGCCCGGGTGGCCCCGAGCGATGTCGCCATGCTCTCTTCCGTTCGTCAATTGAAGCCGATCGGGGGAAACCTGTTCGCCGTCCGGTATGCCGCCATGAACCAGCGGGTGGTGGGGGTGCGGTACATCAGCGACCTGCACCTCACTATGAACGTCAACCCGAGTGCCGCCTCGGTAGCGGAATGGACCATCGTCAGCCAACTGCAGCCGATGGCCATCAAAGCCCCCGTCAGTATCACGCCGCGGACCATCGCGTATGAGATGCTCTTCAAACAGGCCCAGAAACAGCATGAAGTGGAGATGGGCATGCTCCCGGAATTTGCAGACCACTTCCATGCCTTCTCCAGGGTGCAGGGGGAAGTCTGGGTGCCGGAGACGATTCAACAGGCAATCGTAAAGCTTTCCCTCTCCTTCCCCTTTAAAGCTCTCGAAGAGTCGATCGCAATCGCTCATGTCTCCCCAAAGGGATGGAGCATCCTGTGTGACAGGGTCAAGAATGCGGTCTTGTTCAACGACCTGCTCAAGGTGGCCGACCAGCTTGAGCAGGCTGCCGCCCAAGCAACCGCATGAACCCCTCTGCCCCCGCCATCCCGCGCGCAGTCCTGATCGTCGGTTGGACGAGCGCCTGCACCTCCATCCTGATGATCGTCATGAATATTTTCAGCCTGATCTCCTCCAGCGCGATGGAGGAGATGCTGCTGTCTCCGAACCTCCTTGGTATGCACGTTCCTCCTTCGCTCCATGCGGCGCTGGAGGTGTACCAGTACGGCCGGTACTGGCTTCTCTACGGCATCCTCTTTTTTTCCTTCGTTCTGATCGCCGCTCTCCAGTTTCTCCGCCTTAAAGCTTGGGGGAGGAGGACGTTGGAGACACTTTGCTGGATCGGTCTTCTCAACGCCTTTGCCGATTCCGCGTTCTCCTATTATTCATGGATCGTCACGCGGAACGCGATGGGAGACGTGATGGGGCACTACGGGAGCGGATTGTCAGGGATGGACCAGCTCGGCATTCTCGCGATTGCCCTCGGTTTCGTTCTCTGGGTCGTTCCCTGCCTCGGATTGCTGGTCTTCCTGAGAAGGTCGTCCGTGAGACAGGCCGTCAGCGTTTAAAACGGATTTCTCTCAATCCATACAATGCAGCTGATGCACTACCCAACCATCGGAGGAACCATGCGCATACATCGCTTAGTGTTATCCCTGCTTGTCCTGGTGTGTCTCGTTGCCCCCGGCGCTGGGGCCCAGAACGAGCCCATCAAGGGTCTCGATGCCTATATCACAAAGGCGCTCAAGGACTGGAACGCTCCGGGCCTCGCACTGGCGATTGTGAAGGGCGACAAGGTGATCTACGCGAAAGGGTATGGCGTGAGGGAGATGGGTAAGCCGGATCCCGTCAATGAGCATACCCTCTTTGCCATTGCCTCCACGACGAAGGCCATGACCGCCGCTTGCGTCGGCATGCTGGTGGATGAAGGGAAGTTGAAATGGGACGATCCCGTTACCAAACATCTCCCCGGCTTCCAGCTCTTCGACCCGTATGTGACAAGGGAATTGACGGTGCGCGATCTCCTGACACACCGGAGCGGCCTCTCACGTGGCGACATGATCTGGTATGCCTCGGAGTACGACCGGAAGGAAGTGTTACGGCGGATCCGGTTCGTGGAACCGACATGGAGCTTCCGAAGCCGCTATGGATATCAGAACATCATGTATGTTGCGGCCGGCGGGGTGATCGAAAGTGCGAGCGGCAAGACGTGGGATGACTTTATTGCTGAGCGTCTCTTCACGCCGCTCGGGATGAAACGATCGAATACGAGTACCTCGAAGCTCGCCGGCATGGACAATGTGGCCACCCCTCATGGGTACGACGAGGGCGTTCTGACGACGATGAAGTGGCGTAATTTCGACAACGTCGGCCCGGCGGGATCGGTGAACTCCAGCGCCTACGAGATGGCCCAATGGGTCCGGTTGAACCTGAACAAGGGGGAGTACGAAGGGAAACGAATCCTGAGCGAGAAGGTCGTTGAGGAAATGCAGTCGCCGCAAACGATCATCCGGCTCGATTCGCTGACCCAGGCCCTGACCCCCTCCACACATTTCCTTCTCTATGGTTTCGGCTGGACGCTGATGGATTACCAGGGGCGCAAGGTAGTTCGACATGACGGCGCTCTGGACGGCATGCGCACGCGCGTGGCGATGTTGCCGGAAGAAAAGATCGGCATCGTTCTCATCACCAACCAGAACCGGACGCAAATCCTGACGGCGATGATGTTCAGGATTTTTGACGCCTTACTCAACGTGAAAGCGCGCGACTGGAGCGCCGAATGGCTCAAATCCGTCAAGGACCAGGAACAGCGATCGAAGGAGGCGGAACAAAAAAAGATTGCCGAGCGGGTGAAGGACACGAAACCCTCGCTCGCGATGGAGAAGTACGCCGGCGCCTATGAGAACGAGATCTATGGGACGATGAAGGTGACGGTGGAAAAC
>JACPUH010000041.1 GCA_016192345.1 Ignavibacteriales bacterium
ATACCACCAATTAGTGCGAAGGCCGTACAGCACCCCGGTCCCCTTTACAAACTGCCAGAGCCCTACCGCCTTTGCCCAGGAGCGGGCGTCGGGGCGAAGGCCGCTCTCCGGCATCGAGAGGTAGACAAGCTGTTCCGGCACCCCTTCTTCCTTGAAGATTTTCCTCATCACCGGAAAGTATCTTCCTTCGAGGTAGAGCCAGCGTTCGAAATGCTCGCGCCCCTTGTTCATGAAGAAACTGATCACCCGTTCGACATATTCGTTATACGGAAGAGCGACCTCGGCATCGACAATATCGTCCTTCGGGATCTCAAGTTTCGACGGATCGATGATCTCGATCTCAACGTTCAATTTTTCCCGCAAGGCAAAGATGGATGCCTCGGGACCGAGGTCATTGATCACAGCGATGTATTTCTCGTAATCCTCAATAACGCTCCGGCTCAGGTCGGTGAAATCCTTGTTCGATTCCGCTTCGGGGAAATAACTCAGTTCATTCAGGATTTCGATAGCCTGTTCAAATTCATGTTCGGACAGGGTGGAGTCCGAAGCTTCCTGGGCTCCCAGGGCGGCAAGATAGTGCTGGCGCGCGAGTTCGAGCTTTTGGGCAATCAGAACGGATTCGTCGGCAAGCGAATCCACAGGAGGCGCATTCACCCCTTCGACCAGCACGGGAAGGTCGTTCGCCCTCGACGAGCTCGGTCGAGTCGCCGAAGGAAGCTGGGGAGGAACGGTGGAAAGAGTCGAGTCGGATAAGGGAGTTGAAGAAGAGCGAGCGATCTCCCCCATCCGTGCAAAGAGATCATCTGTTCGTGTTGATGGCCCCGAGGAACAAGCCCCCAGGACAATGCAAAGGACACCCGCGAAAAAATACTTCATCAAACCTCGGAACAGTGATGGAATGGATGGGAATCTATGAACGGTTATAAGATACGGCCTTGAGGGAAGAGAATCAAGAAGTGGGGGCGAAAAGTCGCGGTCGGTTGACGAGAATCACAAGGGCTGCTTCTGGTCACAGAGGAAGATTTCCATGCTTCTTCCTGGGGTTGGAGTCCACTTTATTCTTCAGGAAGCTGAGCGCTCGAATAAGCTTTGGCCGGGTTTCCGCCGGTACGATCACTTCATCGATATACCCCCGTTCGGCGGCAACGTACGGATTCGCGAATTTCTCGCGGTATTCAGTCACTTTCTGCTCCAGCGCCTTCTCCGGGTCCGGGGAGCTCTCGATCTCCTTTTTGAAGATGATCTCCACGGCCCCCTTGGGTCCCATCACCGCGATCTCTGCGGAGGGCCAGGCGACGTTGTAATCACCCCGAATATGCTTGGAGTTCATCACATCGTATGCTCCGCCGTACGCCTTGCGCGTGATGACGGTCAGCCGCGGCACGGTCGCCTCACAGAATGCGTAAAGAAGTTTGGCCCCATGCTTGATGATCCCTCCCCATTCCTGGTCCGTTCCGGGGAGAAAGCCTGGCACATCCTCAAACACCACCAGGGAAATATTGAATGCATCGCAGAATCGGACAAACCTCGCTCCCTTGAGCGAGGAATCGATGTCGAGCACGCCGGCCAGGACTGCAGGCTGGTTGGCGATAATCCCGACCGACGTCCCCCCCAGCCGGGCAAACCCGACAAGGATGTTTCCGGCATAATGCTGATGCACCTCAAAAAACTCCCCCTTGTCACAGACGCGGGTGATCACATCCTTCATGTCGTACGGTTTGTTTGGGTTCAACGGGACCAACGAATTGAGTGATTCATCCCTCCGGTCCGGGTCGTCAGCCCGATCGAGAAACGGCGGGTCATCCATATTATTGGAGGGAATATATCCCAGCAAGGTTCGGATCGCCGTAAGGCACTCCACCTCGTTCTCCATCGCAAAATGCGCAACACCGCTCTTCGTCGCATGCGTCATCGCACCGCCAAGATCCTCGAAGCTTACTTCCTCATGGGTGACCGTCTTGACCACATTGGGGCCGGTTACGAACATGTACGAACTCCCCTTCACCATGAAAACAAAATCGGTGATCGCCGGTGAGTAAACAGCTCCTCCCGCACATGGCCCCAGAATTGCGGAAAGTTGCGGTACAACTCCCGAAGCGAGCGTGTTGCGAAGAAAAATATCCGCATACCCACCGAGACTGACCACCCCTTCCTGAATCCGTGCCCCGCCGGAGTCGTTCAATCCGATCACAGGAATGCCGAGCTTGAGGGCGAGGTCCATGAGCCTGCAGATTTTCTCCGCATGAGCCTCGGACAGCGAACCACCGAACACGGTAAAATCCTGACTGAACACAGCCACCGGGCGGCCGTTGATCCGGCCATGTCCCGTAATGACGCCATCCCCCAGGTACTTCTGCTTCTCCAACCCAAAGTCACTCGAACGATGCTGAACGAACATGCCGATTTCTTCGAAGCTCCCCTCATCGAGCAACACATCGATCCTTTCCCGTGCCGTCAGCTTCCCCTTCTTATGCTGATCCTCCATGCGCTTGGTGCCTCCCCCTTCAAGCGCCCGATTTTTCATTTCCTGCAAGTGTTGTATCCGATCGTCAGCCATGAGCATCCTGTTCGGTTACCGGTGGGAATTTATTGAAAGTTCAGGTGTGGGCAAATATAGGAAAGGATAGAGGGGGAATCAACCAGCTTCCTGCTCCTCTCCTGAGACAGGAGCACAAACGAAGAAGGCGACGAACTGCGATCCGTCGCCTTCCGGAAAATGACAACGAACCCGTTACTTTGCGATGACCTCTATTCGGTCGGGACCGACTTCCGGTTCCTTTTGGAGCTTGCCGGCACGAGCGCGGCCAAAACGAGCGGCAACCGCGTCCTTGGCTCCATGGAACAGGAGGTAGAGATTGGGGATGACAAAGAGGGAGATCAGCATCGCTCCAATCAATCCACCGATGGTGGAGACCGCCAGGGGTTGAAGGATCTCCGACCCCTCTCCGATCCCGAGGGCCAGCGGCAGCATGCCGACGACGGTGGTCAAGGTCGTCATGAGAATCGGGCGAAGGCGGAGGGGGCCTGCCTTCAGCGCCGCCCCTTCCTTGGACATACCCTCCCTGCGGGAGATCTCGATGAATTCAACCAAAACGATGGAGTTGTTCACGACAATCCCGGCAAGGAGAATCACGCCGAGCATCACCGTTGCTCCGACGGGGATATTGGTCATGAACAGGCTCAACACCACACCGATGAGAGCGAAGGGGATCGTCGTGAGAATGACAAAGGGATTCAGGAGGGACTCATACTGGATTCCCATCACCACATACACCAGAAAGATCGCAAGAAGGATAATGGTGATCAGCACGCGGTTGTTCTCGCGGATCGTCTCTTCCTGACCGCCGTAGATGATCGAGTATCCTTCCGGAAGTTCAAGCCGGTCAAGCCGGCCGTGGATATCCGCCATCACTTCACCTACCGTGCGCGTGGTTGAAGTGACCTCTCCTCTCACATCAACAATGCGGTTCTGGTTTTCCCGGTTGATGGTCACGGGTCCAAGCCCCTCACGAACCTGAGCGACGCTCCTCAGGATCGTCGGCGGTCCGGCATTGGGATAGACAATAAGGTTCTCGACATCCTTCAGGCTCTTCACCTCGGACCGGTCGAGGAGGACGCGGATATCGTATTCCCGATCTCCAAAAGTGAACTTCGAGGCGATCGTCCCGTCGATAGCGGTCCTGACCGTCTCACCGATCTCGCGAATGGAGATCCCCAGTTCAGCCGCGCGCTCGCGGTCCACCTGGATGCGGAGTTCCGGCTTGGCCTCTTCCAGCGATTTCTCGACGTTGGAGATGCCGTCCACCGTGCGAACGCGGGCCATGATGTCGTTCGCGAGCACGACCAGCATGTTGAGGTCGGGTCCCTGCACCTTGACGCTCACATCGCTGCCGCTCGACGATGTCCTGATTCCGCGGATTTGCGATTTCGATACCATGATGCGGGCTTCCGGAATCTGTTCCTTCCCTATGCGTTTCCGAACCTCATCAATCCAGTCATTGCTCGAGATCGTCCGTTCGTTCAAGGGAACGAGTTGTATGTCGAAACCTCCCCTGTTTGCGAACTCCGCGGTTCCGCGACCGAAGATGAACCCACCGACAGTTGCAAAAACGGTTGACTTTGCCGGCATTTCGTCGACAATCCGCTTCACGCGCCCTGCCACGATGTTCGTTTCGTTCACAGAGGTGCTCGGCGGCATTTCGATGCGGATCGTGATCCGCCCATCATCCATATACGGAAGAAACTCCGAACCCAATTGTTGATAGAGCGTGAGCGAGCCGATGAAGAGAAGGATCACTCCCCCCACCACGATCGTCTTATGGCGGAACGTCCAGCTCAACATGCGCTCATAAGCCTGGGTGAGATGCAAAACCCAACCCTGTGTCAGGAGAAAATACCGGGGAAGCTTCCGGGTATGGGATTCTTCGTACCGGAACAAGAGAGCGGAAAGCATGGGGACGAGGGTCAGGGCGACGATCAGCGAACCGATGATGGCAAACGAGATCGTGAGAATGAGCTCCTTGAAGAACAGGGCAGCGAGCCCTGAGATCAAGAGGAACGGCAGGACGGAGGCCAAGTTCGTGGTGGTGGATGCCACAACGGCAGAGATCACTTCGTTGCTCCCGAAACGGGCGGCCTCCACGGGATCCGGATGCTCGCGCTGATGGCGCGAGATGTTCTCCAGCATAACGATAGAATTATCGAGGAGCATGCCGATACCCAGGGCAAGGCCTCCCAGCGAGATGATATTCAGCGTGAGGTCCCCCATGCCCATCATCACGAAGGTGGCGAGAATGGCAATGGGGACCGATGTAGCGATGATCAACGTTCGGCGCCAACTCCCCAGGAAAAATCCCACCACCACCATCGCCAGCAATCCGCCGATCACCGCTGAGCTTGTGACGCTCGAGATGGAGTTGTTGATGTAGTATGACTGGTCATTCACGATTCGCAAGCTCACCCCGGGAGGGATGATGCCGTTCTCGTTCAGGAACGCGATCTTTTCTTTGAGCCCGTCGTTCACATCCACCGTGTTGGCATTCGGCTGTTTTTGTACGCTGACCTTGATGCTGGGAATGTCGTTCAGGTGAACGAAGATCCGCTGTTCCCGGTGACCGTCCTCCACCCGGGCAATGTCGGAGATCTTGACGCGCTGCAACCCTGATGCCGTACGGACCGTGATGGGGACTTCTCGGAGTTGTTCAACCTCGGAAAATTTCCCCTGAGTCCTGCTCAGGTATTCCCGCCGACCGGCCGTCACCCTCCCCCCCGTCTGGTCGAGGTTCGCATCACGGATGGCGTTCAGGACTTGCGAAACCGAGAGCCCGAATCCCTGCAGGCGTTTCTGGTCGATGATCACCTGTATTTCCCGCTCTAATCCCCCCGCAACGTCAACACTGGCGACCCCAGGAACAGTCATGAAATAATTTGAAAGATCCTGCTGTGCCCAGCGCCGCAACTGGACGAGGTCCAACGTAGAGGCTGAAACCCCGAGCTCGAAGATCGGGGCCTGCGACGGATCCGCTTTCCAGATCGTCGGCGGATCCGCTTCCCGCGGCATGCCCGAACGGGCCTGGTCCAGCTTGGTGCTTGCATCCCGCAATGCCAGGTCGATATCTTTTCCGTAGTCGAAGCTTAGGGTGACATTGGCACGTCCTTCGGACGTACTGGATTCCACCATCGTCACGTCTTCCGTCGTGGCCAACCGCGACTCCAGGAGGCGCGTGATGGTCTCCTCCATCACCAGCGGATCCACCCCCCGGTTGGAGACATTGACCCGGATCTGGGGATAGATGATCTTGGGAAGAAGGTCAACCTTCAGATTCGAGAAAAAATATCCCCCCAGAACCACGATGACGGAGACCAGCATCATGGTACCGATCGGATGCCTGATCGCCCAATCCGCCAAGGTTCGGCTCTTCGCAAGTTCACGATCCTGGTACCCGGGCTTATTCTCCATACGAACGCTCCTTGGTAATTTGGACCTGCATCCTGTCATTCAGGGCATTTTGTCCGACGACTACCACCTTGTCGCCTACCGTCACACCGGTGAGGATCTCGGATCGGCCAGCCTCACGAATACCCAACGTCAGTTCACGGCGCTCGACGATCGAGTCGACGACGACATATGCTGTCGCCACGCCCGTCGCCGACGTCATCACGGCATCATTACTCAGCACCACGGCACTATCCTTCGCAGAAGTCGTCAACTCCGCCCTCCCGAACATGCCCGGCATGAGACGATCGTCCCTCTCCGTGAACATCACCTCCACCTTGACCAGGCGGCTGACAGGATCACTCGCCGGAAAGACTCTGCGGACCTTGCCGGCAAACTTCACCTGGGGATACGCATCGACGGTGATCTTGACCTGATCATTCACGCGGATTCTCGGGACCTGGAGTTCGGAAACGGGAACCTCCATGACGAGCGTGGCGGGGTCACTGACTGTCAGGAGCAACTGTCGCGGAACGGCAATATCCCCTTTCCTTGCACCACGGTATGTCACGACCCCGGAGATGGGGGAGACGATGGTCGTATACTGTAAAAGGGCTTTCTGGTAATCGGCGCGCGCCTGGGCAACGTTGTAGCGCAACCGCGCCTGCTCGTATTCCTGTTCGGAAACCAACTTGTTCTCAAAGAGCCTTTTCGCCCTCTCGAAATTTGCCAACGCATCGTCCCTTGTTGCCTCAGCCTCTTTTGTTTGCGCCGCGAGGACGGAGGCGTCCAGTCTTACGAGGACCTCTCCCGCCTTCACCCGGCTACCCTCCTCCACGTCGAGCAACACAATCTTGCCCTCCGTCTGGGCAATGATCTTGATCTCGTTTTTCGCCGTGATCGTCCCCGTCGCGCCGATCGTTTCAACGATCCGGGCCCGCCTCGCGGTTTCCACTTCCACCAGAACCACCGGCCGCCTCTGTTGTTGCTGTCCTGAAGAGGGGGTATTACCACAGTCCCACGAAAACAAGGCTGTAACGAGAACGACAAAGATGGGTACTCTCATAAAGCTTCGATCTCTTAAGAGGTATAAGAAAGGGAAGGGCGCCTGTGCAAAGGTCCCCTCCGGCTTCACTCGTAGCGCAGTGCATCGATGACATTCGACGTCGCCGCTTTCCACGCAGGATAGATGCCGAAAAACACACCGACCAGGGATGCGAACAAGAAACTGACGGCAATGGAATTCAGAGAGATGATGGGCGTCAGGTTTCCGTAGCTGGTAATGAGGTACGACGCCAGCAGCCCCACGAAAATCCCCATACACCCCCCCACCACACTCATGACCACCGACTCGATCAGGAACTGCCACATGATATCGTTCCTGCGCGCGCCGATGGCCTTGCGGATGCCGATCTCCTTGGTCCTTTCCGTAACGGAAACGATCATAATATTCATGATACCGATACCTCCAACGAGCAGGGATACCGCCGCGATCCCTGCCAGGAGGAAGGTGAAGGTCTGCTGCGTCTCCTGGAAGGTGGCAATAATATCGGCCTGATTGCGGATGGTGAAATCGTTGTCCGCATCCTCCCGCAGCCGGTGTTCCCGTCGGAGGACCCGTTCAATATCGAGGAATGCTTGGTCCATAAGATGATCGCCGGCCACTTTGACCGAAATCTGGGAGAGGTAATCAACTCCAAATATACGTCGCTGAGCCGTGGAGAGAGGGACGAGAATCTGGTCGTCCGGGTTCTGAAATCCACTCTGCCCCTTCGACTCAAGCACACCGATCACCTCAAACGATTGCCCGGCGATCCGGATCGTTTTTCCGAGCGGATTGACATCCGGAAACAGGTTTTCCACAATATTGTTGCCCAGGAGACAGACCTTGGCAACCCCTACAACCTCGGACTGCGTAAAATACCGCCCGGCCACGACGGCGAAGTTTCTGACTGTTTCATATTCGGGGGTAGTCCCGATGATACGCGTGTTCCAATTCCTGTTCTCGTACTTAACCTGGGCATTTCGATTGAACTCGGGGACGATCGATTCCACCGTATTCACCCGCGCCCGAATCGCATCCGCATCGGGGTTCCTCATGCGGACACTGCTGCCAAACTGCACGACCGTGATCCCCCCTCCCCGTTGAGCCCCCGGTGAAACGAAGAGAAGGTTGGAACCGAGCGACTGAATTCTTTCAATGACCGCCTTTTGGGCCCCTTCCCCGATTGCAATCATGGTAATGACCGCCGCCACGCCTATGATGATACCCAGCATGGTCAGCAGGGCGCGGAGCTTGTTGGCAATCAGGGCTGCCAGGGCAGTCAGGAAACTTTCCCGGAAGTTCATAGTCGTTCCTTACCGTCCCCCACCGCGAACCGCACCGCCGCCAATGCCACCCATGCTGTTCATGTTCCGCATGCGTTCGGTCATCTGTTCTGAAGCAAGTTTGGCCCGGGAGATGGTGACAATCTGGATCTCTTCACCTTCCTTCAGGCCTTCAATCACTTCGGACTGATCGAAATTGCTTGGTCCCACCTTAATCTGGCGGGGAACAAATTCTTTTCCTTCCCGGACCATCACCAGGCGTTCCCTGACTTCGTTCTCATTGCTTACTTGGGCCGCACGGCGGCTCCTCGGAACCGGACCGTCTCCACCGCCAAAGAACATCATCCCTCCTCCACCACCACCCCCCGAGCCTCCTTGTCCGCCACCACCCCGTTGGCGCATCTGAGCCAGGCGCTCACGCTGTTCCGGCGTCATCTTTGCCATTTGCTCCTGGAAAAACTTACGCCGCTCCTCGGGGGACATATTCTGGGTCTTTTCGCGCATGGCTCGGAAATCAAACTGCCCACCGTTGGCGGTCGTCGCCCCTGCAGACTTTGTACTGTCCTCTTTGACACTTTCCCTCGCCTCCTTCTCTCCCTCTGTACGGAGCGAGGCAAGCAAGGTCCGTCCCTGCTCGCTCCGGGGATCCTTCAGTGCTTCATTAGGCACCAGGACGACCTGCTGGCGGCGGAAGATTTCGATATCCACAGAACAACTCATCCCCGCCTTCAACTTGCCATTCAGATTGCGAACCAGGATCACCACTCCGAACGTGGTCACGTTTTGCTGGGATTTGCCAAGCGGGGAGATCCGGATCACCTCGCCGTTGAAACCGTCATCGGGAAACGCGTCGGCCACGACGCGGGCACGCTGACCCTCGCGGACCTTTCCGATGTCTACTTCATCCACATTGGTCTCCACATGCACCTGGTCCATATCGGCAATCGCGGCCAGGACGGTCCCGCCGCCGACATTCGACACACCGGAGGAAATGATCTGTCCGATTTCGACGTTCTTGGTGAGAACGATCCCGGAGCTTGGTGCAACAATACGCGTATCCTGGAGTCGTTCTTGCATGGTTGCAAGAGCAGCACGAGCCTTCAACAACTGGGATTTGGCCCGTACGTATTCAACGTTAATCTGGTCACGTTCCTGTTGTGAGATAAGCGCTTTGGTGAACAATTCTTCAGCACGTCTGTGATTGTTTTCCTGCTGCGAGGCGCTTGCCTCCGCAAGGGCCAGATCCGCTTTGGCCTGATCAAAGTCGTTCTGCGCGGTTTTTTGATCAAGCGCAATCAGCAGAGTTCCTTTCTCGACGAACAGACCTTCCTCGATATTCAACTGCTCGATCTGTCCGCTTGCCTTCGACTTGACTTCGATCCGGTTAATGGGTTGCACCACGCCGTTCGCCGACACCGTCAGGTTCAGGTCGCCCCGTTCAATCGTGACAATCCTGGTCACCTGTCCGGCGGGCGCTGCTTCAATGTTTTGGTTGTTCCCGAGGAAGTAATATCCGAAGGCCCCTCCTGCCACCACCAGACCTCCGACAATAACGAAAATCTTTTTCATCCGTACCGCTCCTTGCGTTCAATAATAATGGAATGCTCTTTTGATTTCGGCAGCAGGATCCTACTTATGGTTTTCCCTCTTTTTCTCCCGCTCTTCCTGCTCTTTAATGTAACCATCGTACAGACCGTTCTGTTCCGGTGTCAACAGTTTTCGGATCTCCAGACGAAGCGTATCGCGCTTATGGCGAAGGATCTCCGAATAAGTCTTCTTCACTTCGCTGAATCTCGCACGATGCGCATCGAAGATGGAATCCACCTTGCCCGCCTGTGCGGAGTCCAGATGCAACCGTTCGGCGAATTGTCTTTGATAATCACCGCGCGACCCGCCGTTCGGGGAGGTGAAAAACGTCTTCACTGTGTAGCCACCCCCGACCGCTCCCAGCAGGAAGCTCGCGATGATAAAGAGAAACGTTTTGGTTCTCAGTTCCATGGCATGCCTATTTTGAAATTGCCGCGTAGATGATGTCGTCTTTTGAAATGTCCCGTTGCGGCTCCAGCACCCGCTTACTGAGAGAATCCGAAGGTTCTCCTGCCAGGATGTGGCTGGCCAGCGAAGGTTGTTCGGGTTGATACAAGCTCCCCAGCCCGAACAGGCAGATCACGATAAGCATGAGCGATAAAACCACGCGGATCCCGAACCGTTCGACTCCGGAGTTGGTCCGGGCCTGTTCCTGGTCTCTTCGTATCGTCCGAAGGACCCCGTACGGAAATGTCGCCGGCAGTTCAACGTCGGCTGCGAGACGAATCCCTTCGCGGAGAGCCGCCGCCCCACGGACCCGGGTGCGGCACTCGATGCACGATTCCAGATGGACAAGGACCGCCCTGCGTTGTTCGTCGCTCGCCTGGCCGTCGATAAAGAACGAGACCCACTGATGCATCTGCTTGTGGTTCATGTGCGCTCCTGAAAATAGTCTTTGAGCAATGTACGTAATTCCTCGCGGGCACGAAATATTCTCGATTTAACGGCTTGCGTGGAAATATTCAAGGTTGTGGCAATCTCGTCGTAGGTAAGGTCCTCATACTCGCGAAGGACAATGATTTGCCGATGGGCGGGCGAAAGGTGTTGCAATGCTTCCAGGACCATCCTCTTTTTCTCCTTCAACAGTGCTTCATCTTCCACCGTAACGGTTTCTTTCGACTGCCGTTCCCGCTCCAGCGTATGGTCTGTAAAAAACTCCAGAGAAAGCGTTCGTTTGATTTTCCGGCGCCGGATCTCATCGATACAGAGGTTCATCGTGATACGGTAGATCCACGAGAACAGGGAAGCATCATGCTCAAACTTGTGCAGGGAGCGGTAGACTCGTATGAATACTTCCTGCGTCAGGTCATCGACCTCCTCACGACTCCCCAGGGTGAGGTAGATCAGGTTCGCGACCTGACGTTGGTACCGACGAATCAGCTCCTCAAAAGCTTTTTCGTCCCCTTTACGGAATGCTTCTACGAGCTGGAAATCGTCGTTCGGACGCTTCACGCGAACCTGCGCAATAAACGAACACCCTTTGTAAAAGTTTCTCCCGCTCCTACCCCCCCCAGTTCCAGGAGGGACCTTAGGAACAGGCCTGTCAGTTTCACTCTCTCACAAATGCGAAAGCCCAACCCCGAACGGGACTGGGCCACAGAACCTCCCGTACTTCAAACTCTTAAGAAAGCACGCGATCAATGATCCCACCGGCGATAACATCCTTCCCATCGTAAAGAACAACGGATTGGCCGGGAGTAATCGCCCTCTTGGGCTCGACAAACTCAACCCGGAACCCGGATTCCCCTTCACGATACACGCGGGCTTCGGTCGCGTCATCCTTATAACGCACTTTAGCCTGAACCGCCATGCCATCTTCAAGACCCTGCCTGCCGACCATGTTGCAATCCCGGGCGATCAACGTGCGTCGGAGAAGCTCTTTCCCCTCACCGATCCGAACCGTATTCGTTTCGCGCTCGATACCGGTCACATACACCGGCTTTCCGAAGGCACCCAGCCCCTTCCGCTGGCCGATGGTATAGAAGGGATATCCACGATGCGTCCCCACCACCTCTCCTTCGAGCACCAACGGACCGCCATGGACCCGTCCCTCGAGTTCGGGGACTTGCTCCTTCAGGAACCGATCGTACTTGTCGTCGGCGACGAAACAAATCTCATAACTCTCCTCCTTTGCAGCGGTTCGAAGCCCGTACTTGTGCGCGAGTTCCCGCACCTCTTTCTTGTATAATCCTCCCAATGGAAACAGAGTCTTGCGCAACGCCTCCTGCGAAACAGCCCACAGGGCGTACGATTGATCCTTGAGTTCATTCACCGCGGTGGAAATGACGTACCGACGAAGCATCTCGTCGAACCGTAATCGGGCATAGTGGCCTGTCGCGATGTAATCGGCACCGAGCGCTTCTGCCTTCCGCAGTAACTCACCCCATTTCACATCGCGATTGCAGATGACACACGGGTTCGGCGTCCTGCCGTCAAGATATTCGCGCACAAAGTTGCCGATCACCTCCCGGTTGAACGTCTCGCGGAAATCCACCACGTAGTGAGGAATTCCCAGGGAAGCCGCGACCAGGCGGGCATCGTTCATCGCACCGAGGCCGCAGCAGGAGGTCTCGTTCGCCACATTCCCGCCGACTTCGTCGAAGTCATAGGTCTTCATCGTGACACCGATGACTTGGTACCCCTGCTCCTTCAGCAGGGCAGCCGTCACGGATGAGTCGACGCCGCCACTCATTCCGACCACAACCGTTCTCTTTGATCCGCTTTTCATAACGGTTCCAAGATACGAAAAAATAGCAGGGGGAGCAAAATAGAAGAATACCCCTGGGAAAAAGCATCGTGACCGGTCAACGCGGAACCCTGCGCCCGTATTGATTCGAATTCGCCTTCCGTTCGAAATACCCGTACGTCGCGCGGGAGATTTCCCTGATGATCCGCGGACCGTCAGCCGGTTCAAGCAACAGCTTTGTCATGACACACAACGCATAAGGGGAACCCGGGAGAAAGACAATCCCCACATCGCACCGGATTCCCTCCACTTCCCCCTCTTTGTTCGCGAGTTCCACGGGATCGGGAATTCCAGCGCGCAATGCACCCCCCTTTGGCTTCGTGAGAATAGAGAGCATATCCTCCGAAGCAGTCCTGCTCACCAGTTCACCCCGGTAGAGACGCTCGAGGACCGTAAGCACCTCGCGCGGCGTGCCTATATTCTCCCTTCCCTCCTTGGCGGCCTGAATATCCATCATCACCCGCTGGAGTCTTGTTTTCGTCGCTCCGTTAGAGACCAGGAATCGGTTCACGTTCTCCATTCCCACCTTTTCGATCAATAGGTTCGTTGCGGTGTTGTCGCTCAGCACGATCATGAGAACCGCATAGTCGCGCAGGCTCATGGAGACGGTGTTCTTGCCAAGTTCGCCAAGGACTCCACTCCCACCAACACGGGCCGACTCCGGTAACGGGATGATGTCGGACAATTTGAACTTCCCCTCCCCGGCTTGCCGGTAGAGTTCTGCCAGGATGTGAATTTTAATGGAACTGGCCTGGGGAAAGATCTCATTTTCGTTGATGAAGAATTCCTCCCCGGTGGAAAGATCCTTGATCGCCACTCCGACAACGGCGTCGGAGGAGGAAACAATGGACTTCACTTTTTCAACGAATTGATGCTTGAGAAGGTCTTGTGATCTCAAGGGGGAGAACGAGGAAACCAGCAGGAACACTACCGGCAGATAAAGCCAGACGGGACGCGCCTGGCGTCGGGATCCGACGGAATAAGAGAAAAAGGGGTGCTTCACTGTATGGTCGCTCCTTTCGCAACGGAAGGGCATCGCTGCCCTTCCCGATGGTGTCGTCCATCCCCATTATGCTCACGGGGGGAAGGTTGCGACGATGTTTGTTTTCGATGGCTGCCGCGGATTCCCTACTTGTCTCCGACCACGACCTTGTTCTTCACACAAAGAACTCTTTGTAGGAAGGGGAAAAAAAAAGACCGAGAGAGATTCCTTGATGAAAGGAGGGGCGCCAACCGGGACGTACGAACATCCCTTTTCCTTCCTTGGAAAATTCGGAGAGAATCTACCACTTTCAAGCTTTGG
>JACPUH010000001.1 GCA_016192345.1 Ignavibacteriales bacterium
CGGAGTCAAGAAACGATTCACTATATCCTCCCACCAGGACGGCTTTGGACGGCGTGACGATCGACTCGGCGTACCTCCCCGCGGCAACTTTCACCGTGTCGCCGATCGCATTGTTCAAGGCGTTTTGAATCGTTCTCATCGGCTGCGCCGCAGTACCGGGATTCGAGTCGCTTCCCAGGTTCGAGACGTGAGTCGCCGAACTCAAGTCCGGCGAAGTGGCGTTTTTTGTTCCACCGTACGCTCCGATATCGATTCGATTGGCCTTCGTGGGTGGTTCGTCGCCTGGAGAATCCGAGGGATTGCCGGCATCGATGCATGGGGAGCTTGCCTTCAGACGGAAATCGGTGGCATTGGGGTTCACGAAACGAGGGTCGACAATAAGATCATTTGCACCGGGAGTTGTGCCGTCTTCGTGATTTCGCCATGAATTCCCGAAGGAACAGTTGTAATCCGCCTGTACGCCAGCGGGCCCTATTCGAATCCCGACATTATTGTTGTAGGCGATATTATTCTGCAGGACGGTCGCATTGTTGTTATTGCCATCGATGTAAATTGCGTAGAAAATGGTTCCACCACCCGACAGTTTGTTGTTGGCGAGGGAGTTGCTCTTCACCACGGCGCTCGCACCGCTCAAGACGTGAATGCCAGGTCCAAAACCGCTGAAGAACCCGTGCACGATATTATGCGTCACCTTCGAATGCCCCCTCAGCACTTTCAAGCCGCTTGTCGCGCCCCCGGAGCCGTCTATGATGAAGCCGTCAATGGACGAACTTGTGCTGTCGGAAACGGCGGTGCCTGTTGCGGGCTTCAGGATGACCTTGTTTCGGAACAAATCGCGGTCGGTAAACCCGTAGTTATATCCACCCCACAACGTGACCTGAACTTTGGTCTGAAGATTTTCCGTGTAGGTGCCGAGCGCAACCTTAACGGTATCGCCCGCTCCTGCACGATTCAATGCCGTTTGGATATTTCGCAATGGAGCGGCAGGCGTCCCGGCATTGGCATCGTTGCCTGACGTGGAGACATGGACGACCCCCGTCCCGGGCCTCGGGGCTCCGACAGTGCTGAACGACCGCGTGCCTGAAAACGCGCTTGTGCCCCCCGAGTTTTTCGCATTGACGCGCCAATAGTACGTCCTTCCCTCGCTCAAAGGGGCGACCTGCTTCAACGTATCCGTAAGGGTTGAGTCGTTGAACACAAGGGTTGTAAACGCGGCATTCGTTGAAACCTGAAGGCGATATGTTAAGGCATCCTGGGATTGGTTCCAGGTGAATGTCGGCGTGAGCGCCAGGTCCGTGGCCCCGTCTGCCGGAGAGGCCAATGCCGGCGCCGAGGGAGCCTGGTGGTAATACGGAACGTTCAACCGGTAAATTGTAAACTGGTCGGTCTTCGCGAACCACAGACTTTCACCATCCCAGGCAATAACCGATGATGTTGTGGAGGAAATGCCGAGCGGGCTGACGTTGAATCTTGCCAGAAGCTGACCTGTTGTAGAATATTTATTGATATTACTTCCGGGACTCCCGATCCAAAGATGAGCGCCGTCGTAAGAGAGGCTGTTCGGTCTGGCCGCCGAAATATCCACGCCAAAATTTAGAAGCACGGATCCGTTGCGGGCATGCTTGTAAATCAAGGAGCTATTGTAATCGCTGATCCAGAAAAATTTCCCATCCCATTCGAAACCGCTGAATGCCCAATGTGACACATCAAGCGAATCCAGACGATTGCCGAGCGAATCAACTTTATAGTTTCTGCCAGAGCCATAACCCTGACCTCCTCCGATCCATAGTCCGGTTCCGTCCCACGAAAGATCTAAGTCGGGAAACCCCGGTGCTTTGAACGTCGCCAAAACATTGCCGGATGGGTCCATCTTGAAAATGTTGTTCAGATTGTCGATCATCCAAAGATTTCTGCCATCCCATGCCAGACCCGTCGGTCTGCTGCCGGGAGAGGTAAACGAGCTTCGGATGGAAACTGTCGTTGCTGAAGGTGCCGGGAGAGTGCCGAAACTGAATGAAGAAGAATAGGCGCTCCAGCCCGAAGCGTTCTTTGCCCTGACACGCCAGTAATGAGCCCGGTTGTTCTGGAGCGGACCCACCTGTCGTGATGTTCTTGTGATAGTGGTGTCGTCAAAAACTGTTGTCGAAAAGGTGGCACTTTGAGAGACTTGCAGGTGGTAGCCTGTTGCGCCTGAAGATGCACTCCATGACAAGGTTGGGCGGGTGTTCACATTGACCGAGTTCTCTGAGGGAAAAGTCAGAACGGGAATGGGCGGGGGCGAAACACCCATATCTGACAGCGGACGTCGCCATGCGCCGTTGCCATTGGTTCCAGCAAAGACAAAACTATCTTTGATTACAAGAGAGTAGATGAGGGCATTTGAATTCAATCCAGTATTGACGGATGTCCAACTTGTGCCACTATTGGTAGAGAGAAATATGTCCGGTGGAGGGGAAATTGATGCTGCCCCAGCAAAGATGCTTGTTCCTGTAACTGCAAGACAACGGACATTCGGGTTTGACAAACCAATATTAGCATCGGACCAACTTGATCCACCATTTATTGAATAAAAAACCCCATTCCCGAGAGTAGAGGCGAAGATGTAAGTGGTCCCCGAGGAGGACATGACAGCAAAAGAGTATACGTTGTTACCCGTCAAGCCGCTTCCATTCCAGCTTGCACCATTGTCTGTCGAACGATACACTCCATTTTCAGTGCCAGCAAGAATGATTGCCCCAGGCATAATGAATGCATGGATGAAGTTGTTGGTTAGTCCGGTAGTCACAGCCGTCCAATTCGTGCCACTATCAGAGGAACGAAAAATGCCACCCCCCTCGGTGCCAGCAAATACAGTTGTACCATCAACATATAGGGCATTCACTGCAGTATTCGTCAATCCGGAATTGACTGCAATCCAGGTCGTTCCGTTGTTCGAGGAGCGGAAAACACCCCCACGAGTGCCAGCGAAGATATATGTAGCACCAACAACAAGAGCACGAACATTAGTGTTGGCTAGTCCGTTGTTGACGGGATTCCAGTTCGAGCCATTGTCCGCTGTAATCCAAACACCATCGTTTTCGGTTGCGGCAAGAAGATTTGTGCTTGAGACTGCAAAACCGCTGATAGCCCCACCCAAGGGTCCATTCGTTAATACCCATTGAGCGTAAGTTAAGGTCGTACTTAATAATGAAGTCACCAAAAGGATGAGAACAAGACGAAGTGAGTTCATAATATTTTTCCGTTTGCAAATCTGCTAAAGCCAGGAGCGACAAATCTGTGGCGCGTTTATGCAATGCTCCTGCATTTCACTCAATCCTTATCACCCCCGCATTCACCAGTCGGAACTGGGGGAAGATTGTCACCGCCAATCGTACCGACTCTCGTCATCAAGGCTTGAAAGCACAGCCACGAACGCCCATTCACTGTTTTTTTTCTTCTTTGTGCGTACGTAAGTGGAAATTCACGCACGGCAGAAGACTTAGCTGCTTCCAACCGATTTTCTTTTTCGAGCCAGGCTGGTACGAGGCTTTCAATGAGCACATCGGGATCAATATCGGCACCGTTCTCCCACACAATGGTGCCAAGCGCTTCGTCCACCCGAACAGTTTCAAACATGCGCCGGTTACTCCGAATCGAAGATAGGGCCCCGTAAATATGATTCCAGACCAACTCTCTTTGTCCGACCATCCGTCAATTCTAACTGCACCTGAAATCTTGCCAGAGGTTTCACAGATCGTATGCGAATCACTTTATGGAATAAAAACAAGAATTTTTCCTTCGTGCCTTTGTGACTTTGTGGCAAGTTCTAGGTTTTCGTCCGAATCTCTAGATTCCGTGCTAAAATCCGACGGAATGACTCGGTGGTTATTCAATCCTTATCACCTTCGGATTCACCCCTTTAAACTGTTCCATACACATCCCCGCATCCGCCCCGATATAGGTCGGATCGCAGATCACAAATTTCTTCCCCTCATATGTCACCTGGTCACCCGCGACCTCGGAGGTGAACCTCACAGCCGTGGCAATGTGGGCCGGATAATCGAGTGCCACCACATCCATCCCTAAAAGCGTCCGGACGAGGTACGCAAAGAGGACCGACCGGTCTTCGCAGTCCGAAGCCGGATAGAATAGCACTTCATCAACGAAAAGAGGCTTCTCCCGGCCAAACTGGTCATGGTCGGTCTTGTACTCGAATGCCGTCTGGACAAACCGGAGCAGGATGTTGACCGCCTCCCACTCTGTCTTCCCCTGCAGGATCGGCTTGAGTTGTGCCACCAATGACCTGGCGGCACGTGAAGAGGCCGGTGACTCAAAGTAAACCGTGTACTCCGTTTGCGGATAGTTACGGAAGAACTCCACCGCCCCCTTGTCGACGGCAACATCAAGTCTGTAATCCTGCTTGCCATAAATAAACCGAAGCTGTCTTGGCGCGCTCTCATCACGTAGTGCAGGAAGTGATTTGACGGAAAAATCGGCCTGCCTGTCCGCCCCCGGATAACTCCCCTCGTACACGTAGAACATTCCCTCAATGCTCTTCTCATCCCCCTGAAGAGGAACTGCATAGAGCCGGCGGTCATCGCTCCCCACCTGGAAGTACATTACCTGGTACAGCCGCGTCACCGTCGGGACCAGAAGCCGCACGCGCTCTCCCCCATACCCGATCCTGACATCGAATCCTGATTTCACCAACATAAACCAGGTGAACAACGTCGACTCGTTCAGCGAGCCTTTGAAAAGCGAAAGGCCGATCTGGTGGAGAAGCAGTGTATAGCCCCAATCATTCAATCGCAGTCGGGCTCTCTCCTGGCCTGCCTGAGCCAAAACGGTCTCGTACGTCGTCCGGCTCAGATCGGCCCAGAACGTACTGATCGTCTCTTTGGACACTTCTTTTTCGAGCTTAGGCCATGCCGTTTTTTCATGCCGGACGACGAGGGGGAGATCGAAGAAGTTGAATCCGAACTCAAGCACGTTCGGTGTCGGCGACGGAGGAGGAACAGCGACCTCTTTTGGCTCCAGGGCTGGTACGGGTTCCGAAGGAGCTTCGGACTTCACTCTCGCGGGGGCAGACGGGACCGGAGCTCGCGGGGTCTCGGATGGCTCCACCGTCGGCAGGCTCTTCGGCTTCGGTCTCTCATCCGGGACAAGTCCCTCAAATGCCTGCCGTTGCTTCCATTCACGCTTCAGGAAGTTGATAAAATCCTTGTCCCGGGCATCTTTGTACTCCTGCAGCTTCTGCTGTTCTTTCTTGAGCCATGCTTCATACTCGGGATCTTGTGCATAGCCTGAGAAGATGCAGCACAGCAAAAGCATGATCACCTTGCCGGGTCGCCAATAGCTTCCCCGCATCGGTTCAGTTCTGATCATGACTTGCGATGAGCCCCGTTGTGTGTCTGATAGATTCTCCTGTCGGAATGACGGAGACTTCGATGAGATGGTACAGAAACTTGGTGCGAAGGAAAAAATCTCAATACTCCGTTTTTAAACCACGGATGGCACACCCCCGCATGCATGACTGTGTCAGCAGTCGGGCAGGAATTAATACCGAGAGATCATCGGGCAGCATCGGTGGTGGAGCAAAATATTTCGCCCGCTCACGGCACTGAATAATTGCTAGGAACAAAAAACAAACCCCGAGTGCCGCTCGAGGTCCCGTTGCGGACCAGACACTTGGGGTTGTCCATCGTCTCCTCAAAGAGGAGGCAAGATGCTATGATAAAGCAACAGTAATTCGAGCGAAGGCCAGATACCATAAGGAATCCAACTCTTAGAAGAATATTCGTTGCAATCCTTCAAACTTGTTGAAAGAACAGACTCATTCTTTGAAAGTTACGGAAAGATCGGGTTAACCCCCTGATCGCAAAAGTGACTCCTGGCCCTTTGCCAGATCACCTCTCTGACCTTCCTTCTTACCCGGGACAAAATAAGCTAAAAACGACTCTTGAGTTTTTTCTCAGAATTGATACAACGAGTGCGCGGGAAAAATGTGCGAGAAGGTAGAAAACTGCACGAGTAATGTCAATAGGGGAAAGTGTAATGGAATCTTATGCAATAAAGACAGGGTTAAAATGAAGTAAACGACCACCGCCAAAGGCGCTGTCTTTTTTCTTACCGCGAAACACGCCCGACCGACCGCTGACGCAGTCAGGCGGGCGGGCAAAACACACGAAATGGTCTTCGCGTGATTCATGTATTTCGTGAGCCATTTTCATCCGAGGTCTCGACCTTTCAGCATTTCTTGCCCACACAGCCCGCCTGCTGCCGCAGGCACGCTGGCGGGGAATCTGAACGAATCTTCACGAAGAAAATCGCCTTCCTAACGCCAAGGATTAGCGAAGGGATTCGTGGGCCGTTTTTCAACCCATGCTGAGCAATTACGATTCTTCTTTACTTCTCCACCCCCCTCACCCTCACCTGCTGAATCAATGGATCCTTCTCCGGCGTCAGGGTGAAAAAAACCTGGAGGTTCATCTTCTCCCCTTCCATGATGAATGTTCCGCGCAATTGATTCTCCGGTTCAATCTCCCTGATATTTATGATCTTCCCCGTTTTTTCGAAGAGTTCTTTCGACCTCGCCTGGAGATCCTGAATGCGATTATCCAGGAAAAAGTTCTCCGCAAACAACCCCAAACGTTCCGCATCCTTCCAGTCGGGAAGAACCTTTGCAAGCTCCCTGGTCCTCTGCTGCAGAATCTTCGACGCAGCGAGCTGGCGAGGCTGGAGTCCGCTCAACGCCAAAATCGTATCGAGCACCCCCACATTGAGACCGCTGGTGCCCCCGTAGGTTCGGTTATCAAACGCCATGACCCCAAGTCCGTATTCGGGAAGGATCGTCCAGTTGCTCCCAAAACCGGGCAAGCCGCCGCTATGCCCAACGGAGACTCTCCCTTCGCAATCCTTCGACCAGGAGAGCCCGTACGCGTAGGCGGAGACGATCGCACACTGCCTCCCGTTGGGATATCGGAACGATGGGGCGAGCCTGCTGAATCTCCACGGCTGGTGCATTTCGCGCAGTGAACTGCGCTTCAACACACCTTCCTCCTTGTCACTCCGGGGAGGCCAAGCGGATAAGTGCATCGAAACGTATGCCGTAAAATCTTCGATCGAGGTGATGAGTCCCCCCATTGCCCCGTACGACCCATGGTGCAGCAGCGGGACATTGACCCAGGCATTGTCGATCCAGGCATATCCCAAAGCGAGCTTTTCTTGTGGAACTTTTTCATACTCCCAGACCGTGTTGCTCATGCCGAGCGGTTTGAAAATATGTTCCGTGGTATAGTTCTGAAAATCCATTCCTGACACGACCTGGACGATCTGTCCAAGAAGCGCAAAGCCAAGATTGCTGTATTCATACTCAATCCCGGGGACATTGGAGAACGACACACCCTCCCCGATAAGCCGCATAAGCTCTTTGTCCGTATCCGCCAACTGCCGGTCTCCCCACGGGTTGTCTTCGGGAAATCCCGCGGAATGGGTCAGAAGGTTACGAATCGTGATGACAGGCGCGTCCGACGTAAGATACGTCAGCTTTTTCATCTCCGGCAGATACTTTGATGCGGGCTCATCAAGAGAGAGCTTTCCTTCGTCGCGGAGCTGGAGGATTGCCACCGCCGTAATGCTCTTGCTCATGGAGGCAATGCGGAACAGCGACTTGGAATTCGCGGGATATTGTTTTTCAAGATTTGCTTGGCCAAGTCCGCCCGAATAGAGCAGTTTCCCGTCCAACACGACTCCGTACACCAGACCCGGCAAATGCTGCCGCTCCGCAAACTCTTTGAACATCCGTTCGACAACAGGCGCGGTGGCCTTGACGTTCTCGGCACGATCAGCCGCAGTGAAACGGGCCGGTTGCTGAGCATACAAGGAGAAGGAAACCAGGAAAGAGATGATGAACAAACGCATGGCGGAACTCCGATGTGGTGGTTGATGATCTGGGAATTGTAAACATCCTGACCGCCGTGCAGCTTGCCGATGTTGCACGGTATGCCGTCTTGACGTTTGATGTGCGCCGCAAAATACAAAAATGATTTCTACCCTCTCATTCCGGAATCCTCAGGGACTCACCTCGAACCTCCATTCGCCCTGCGACGACACCCGAGGTGTGCTTCCATCGGGGCACCTGCATCCCTGGTTGCCCGCCTCCGACACTGATCTCGAAGAAGCCTGGCTCCAACATCCGTTGTCCCGCCTGATCCATCAACGACAACTGCCGCGGCTCAACGCTGAATGTCACCCTGGTGCCCTCACCTGGAGAAAGCCGTACTCGCTTGAACCCTTGCAGCGACCTGACAGGCACCGGGACAGACGCCGCGACGTCGGTCACATAGAGTTGCACCACTTCTTCCCCTTCTTTCGATCCACTGTTCCGCACATCGACCGAGACTTCGACCCTGACTCCTGCCTGAACCACGTGGGGGATTTGAAGATTGGAATACTCAAACGTCGTGTAGCTCAGCCCATATCCGAACGGAAAGAGGGGCTCGCCCGTGAAGTACCGATACGTTCTCCCTGCCATCGCATAGTCGTTGAACGGAGGAAGTTGATCCACCGAGCGATAGAACGTGACGGGGAGCCTTCCTGCCGGGTTATGGTCCCCAAACAAGACATCCGCAAGGGCAGTGCCTGCTGCCTGCCCCGGATACCACGCTTCGAGAATAGCCGGAATGTGTTCGGCGGCCCACCCAATACCTAAGGCACTGCCATTCAGAAGAACCAACACCACCGGCTTCCCAAGCCCGACGATCCGCTTCATGAGCTTCTCCTGCACTTCCGGCATCCGTATGTCTGTTCGATCGCCACCGGCGAATCCCGGAATACGAATTGGCATCTCCTCTCCTTCAAGCCGGGGAGAGAGACCGAGGGCAAGCACGACGACGTCGGCCTGGCGGGCCGCGGCGAGCGCCTCCTCCTCCAGGGAGGGATAAGGATAAGGGGGTGACCAGACAAGCTTCACAATGCTATCCGAACGACGATCCCAGTACTCCACCCTGATCCTGCGCGGAACACCGGCCACGAGGTCCACCCGTTTCGACTGAGTGTGCGTTGAGTGCTCACCGGAATACTCCGTCACGAGGGAATCATCAAGAAAGAGGCGGAACCCTCCAAAGACTGTCACCCCCAGTTCATAGGCTCCCGAGATGTGCGGGATAAGCCATCCCGTCCATCGCACGCTGAAACTGTCTGCCTGCACGCCCGGTCCCGGCGAATCCTCCCACCACCTGAAGTCAATCGATGGATCGATGCGAACCAATGCGGGCGCGCCGGCAAAGATCGTGTTGTTGAAGTAATCCCCTTGTAATCCTGAGATCTTCACCCCCGTCATTTCGACGGCCAACGCCGATGGGGGTACGACATCGAAGAAGGGAATCTTCTCTGCTATCTCGCAACCCCTTGAAAAGAAGACTGTGGAGGAAGCGTCCACTTTTTTCCTGATCCCTTCAAGCAGGGTCACAGGCTCGGACGGAGTACCGTTGTAATTGCCGAGCAGGACTTCGACCTCGTCCGCGTTTGGCCCGATGACGGCGATGGAACGAATGTTTTGCGACAGCGGGAGCAACCCGTTCTCATTTTTCAGAAGGACGATCGATTTGCGCGCCGCCTCAAGAGCAAGCTGCCGGTGTTGTTCGGAGTCATTCACCTCGATCGGCGTGTCGGCAAACGGAACACGTTCCACCGGATCAAACATGCCGAGCCGGAACCGCGCACGGAAGAGTCGTTTTACGGACCGATCAAGCAGCTCCCCGGAAACGAGCCCCTGCTGTATTGCAGCGCCCAGGCTGTCGTATGTCACACCGCAATTCAGATCGGTCCCGGCTTGAAGAGCCATCGCCGCCGCTTCGGGGGCCGAGCTGACTACCTTGTGATAGTCATAGAAGTCCTTGATGGCCCAGCAATCGGAGACCACGTATCCGTCGAATCCCCATTCTCCCCTCAGAATCTTTTCAAGGAGTTCGTCGCTTCCGCAGCATGGCGCGCCCCGGAATCGGTTGTAGGCGCACATCACGGAGTAAACCCTCCCATCCTTGACGGCCATCCTGAACGCAGGCAGGTACGTTTCCCGCAAGTCCCTCTCATCGACGACCGCATCGAACACGTGGCGCTCCGGTTCCGGTCCGCTGTGGACGGCAAAATGCTTTGGCGTCGCGATCGTCTTGAAATAGAACGGATGATCCCCCTGCATCCCTTTCACGAACTCCACTCCCAGCCGGCCGGTCAGGTAAGGGTCTTCGCCGAAGGTCTCCATGCCGCGTCCCCACCGCGGGTCACGGAAGATGTTGATGTTCGGCGACCAGAAGGTGAGTCCCTCATAGATCCCTCGTATCCCTTTTTTAACGGCGTCGTGATGCTTTGCGCGGGCTTCATCCGAGATCGCCGTGGCAACACGGAACATCAGCTCGGAATCCCACATTGCAGCGAGCCCGATCGCCTGCGGAAAAACCGTGGCCCTTCCCGCCCTTGCAACGCCATGCAAGGCTTCATTCCACCAGTTATAGGCGGGTACGCCGAGGCGTTCGATCGCCGGCGCATTGTAGAGGGTTTGCTTCACCTTCTCGTCCAGCGTCATTCTCTCAACGAGGTCATCCACGCGCTCTTCGAGCGGACGGTCGGGATCTTGATACGGATGCATCGCTCTCACTCCATAAGGTTGAGCAATACAAGCCGAAGAAAGAGAAACGATGAACAACAAGGAGAATCCGTTCAAGGGATCATCGGGTTCATAGGGTATCGTTGGAGGTACTGGCAGCAAGCTCAGTCCGGTTCGGTGGAAGGTACGCGGAGACTTCTGCGAAGTCAAACATTTCGTTCAGGTCGAAGGACGCTCCCCGCTTAACAGGATGTTGAAAAACACTTTGTGTGACCACGATGGCACCAAGACCAAAATGAGGCAGAAATGAGAATCGTTCAAGCTTTACCTCCCGGTTCCGGTTTCAGGAGCGATTCATATCAAAAAGTTTTACCTTCTATCTATCAATTCCCAACCACCAGAAAGCTCCCCCCATGCAAATCGGAATCGTCGGTCTTCCCTTCTCGGGAAAGTCAACCCTCTATCAAACAATCACGAAAACCCACCTGGATCCCTCCGCTCTGACAAAGACCGAAGCACACCATGCCATGGTGAAAGTTCCGGACATGCGGCTCGATCGGCTCTCTGCCCTCTTCTCTCCGAAAAGCACCGTGTATGCAACGATCGAATTCGTCGACGTTGTCGGATTGAAAAAAGGAGAATCGGGATCCACTCAATTTACCACGAACTTCCTGGGGAGCGTGAAAACCAATGACGCTCTGGTCCAGGTGGTACGACTGTTTACGGACGGGGCAGTCCCGCACCCGGACGGTTCCGTCGATCCCGTGCGTGACCTTGCGACGTTCGAAGCGGAATTCATCCTCTCCGACCTTGCCATCGTGGAGACAAGGATCGATCGCATCAAGAAGCAACTCATGAAGCTGCAGGACGACCATCTGAAACGGGAGCTTCCTGTGCTCGAAAAATGCCACCAGGCACTCGGCAGCGAGCATCCGCTGAGGGAGGTTGCATTCACCAGGGATGAGTCGCTTGTCCTGAAGAACTACCAGCTCCTCTCCGCCAAACCGATGCTGATCGCTCTGAACTTTGACGAGACACAACGAGCCACGGCAGAAGCGGAAACGAAAAGAATTGCAGCCGCGAAAGAGGGAAAGAACACCAAAGCCGTTTCATTCTTCGGGAAGATTGAAATGGAAATGTCCGAGCTTCCGGACGACGAGGCAAAAGTCTTCATGGAGGAATATGGGATCAGGGAATCAGCGCTCGACACCCTTATCCGCGAAGCCTACGCGCTGCTAGGCCTCCAGTCCTTCTTTACGGTCGGTGAGGACGAGTGCAGGGCGTGGACCGTTCGGACAGGGTCGACGGCGCAGGAAGCGGCAGGCGCAATCCATTCAGACTTCGTCAATAAATTCATCCGCGCCGAAGTGGTGCACTATGACCATTTCATCGAGCACGGAGGTTCGTTTGCGAAGGCGAAAGAAGCAGGCCAGTGGCGCCTCGAAGGGAAGGAATATTTGGTGAAGGATGGGGATATCCTTTCGATCAGGCATAGTTGAGGATGTCAGAAGGCAGATAGCAGATTACAGGCGACAGATTGCAGGTGACAGATGGCAGATGACTGAGGGCAGATGACAGATGGCAGACGACAGGTGGCAGATGACGTCGCGTGTTGGGAGCCAATCTCAGAGACCGTATTTATGGGGCTGAAGCCCCAAAAGGTCTTTGGATTTCATAACCCCAACCTAAAGGTTGGGGTTAGAACCACGCCCTTTAGGGCGTGGTTCTGATCCGCAAATTCTTCTGGGTTTTAACCCTGAGGAGCTGAGGAGGATTTTTGAATCAGTTGCCAGCCAGGTTGCTGCTTTTGTACCATCACCTCGCAGGCAGTGTTGCGTATCGGAAGTATCTTGTATTCGTCCCGTAGGGACAATCTGTTGATAGAACGCGATTTCACATAAAAATTGACATAAGCTCCGTTAGGAGCGACCTCTTTCATTGTCAAGATTTTTCTGCGACGAGATACTGTGTGAGCCTATGGACTCACGGATTAATCTCATCCGAGCGCGCTCGATTGCCCACCAGCCTTACGACCCCTCGTGTAGAACATCGAAACGCCAAGCAAGGCGACTCCCAGTACGACGAAGGAAATAATCCGCAGCGTGGGATCGAGACCGACAAGATCGACCAGAAAAACATGGACGATGGCAAGAACCATCGTCATCAGGGCCATCCAACGGTACTTCCGGGCGTGCAGGATCCGGCTGGACAGATAATAGAAGAAGGCAAGCCCAAGCCAGGACAGGCTCACATATTCGCCCGGGAGAATGTGATAGAGGGCATACGGAAGGAAGAGTAACGCGCAGACAAGATAGGCATTGCGCATCATCTCGGTCTTGAGCTCCAGGCGATCCCGCTGCCAGTTTAGAATGCGCGCGCTAACCAACGCCACGACGCCGAAAGAGACGCTGACCGTGGTGAGCGCGACATCGGAAACCAGGTACGCCACAAAGATCAAAAGGTAGATGAAGAAATTGGCCACCACGATAAATCTCGAGTGGAACCAGACGGCCGTGCTCAAGACGATCACACTTTGCCAGCAGAGCCAGACGAATGAATCGACGATGGTAAACCGGCTCACGATCGCGATACTCAGTGCCATGTAACCCAGCATGGCAAAAACAAACGTCGCATACCTGCTCCTCCCCTTCACCCAGTACGCGATGGCGAGCCCAATATAGGCAACCGATGTGAGGGCGTGCCAGAGGTAGACGGTCTCCGTGGATGCCGCGAGCGAGAGCAGGAGATACAATCCATAGGAACACGCTCCCAGGCACAGCGAGACCGCAAGCTCAATGCCTTCCCATTCATTTCTTCTCGAGCTCAGGAGGCCGGACATACCAAAGATTACCGCGTAGAGCACAAGAAAGAGAAACTGCGTTTCTGGTCCGGCGGCAAACGCAAATTCGTTCCCGATCACAGGGTTGCCGATCCCCCAAAGGAGGTGGACGCCATGGGCGCAGAGGATACCGGTAAAGAGAAAAAAGGATTTTCCGAAGCGCTGAAACAAGGAGACCGACACAACGACTCCAACCGTGACCACTCCAAAGACGACGTACGGCGCCGAGGTGGCTCCCCCAGCGGCAAATCCGAGAGCAAGATTCATCGCCAGTTGCAGCGGGGAATCCCGCCGCGCGGCAACGACAAGATTAAAAGCAACGACAGCCAGCAGGAGCAGGACGGTCACCTCCCTGGATTCAATCGCCGGAGTGGAGGTAAAGTATGAGAGCCGCAGGACGGAAAAGAACAAAACAACCATCCCACCTCCAACGAGGTATCCAGACACCTGTTCAAACGATCGCCGCCAATAGGACGAGAGGCGCATCATGGCGGCAACCAGAACGAAACCGACGAGACTCGGCACAACCGAGGGAACATCCTGATAGGGAAATGCAAGCAGAAACATCATGCCGAGCGAGAGAAGCACGATCCCCGCCTTGGCAAACCAATTCTGCCCCACCCGCAATTCGAATTCCTCCTCATTCACTTCGTCAGAAACCGTGTCGGCCAGCGTCGCCTCCTCATGCTCTTCATCGGCCTCCTGACCTATCTTGACGACCGCTTCAAGCCGTGATACCCTTTGCTCGAGTGTCAAGATGAGCTTCGCAAGCTCCCCGTCGTTGTGCAACACTTTCTTCCGAGACATGATGTTCCTCCTGAAGTACTCGTTCGTTGCCGGCTGTTGAGGAGTTCGGCACTGTCGTGCCCGCGGAAAGTAGAATATTTCAACACCAAAGACAACAAGAACCCGCGAGAAGAGGCGGCCAATGATTCCCGATTCTCAGAATCGGCAAACAGAGTGCACAGCGTTGCGATGGGCGAGACTTGCATCTATGAGTCACGATCGGCAATCGACGGATATGCTCAGGAACAATGGTCGGGGAGGGTGAGGAAACAATGAAAAGACAAAAGAAGAGAATAGAGATCCAGGAAGGGCGGGGTAACAATCTCCCTCATCAATCCTGAAGGGAGCCTCGTCAGGGTCCATCAACACACCAGTGCAAAGGGATCACTCCACTCCCTTGAGGACGGTCATCGCCCGGTCGAGATCATCCACATCGATGATCACCGATGCCTTCTGTTGCCCCTTTCCGACCGTCCCGTAGCAGTACTCGATGTTCATTCCCGCGGCACCGAGTCTGGACGCTACAAAAGCGAAGGAACCCGGCTTGTTATCCAGGTGGACCCTGAGGACCTCGCGGGTTTCGACCTGGTACTTCTTTTTCATCAGCGCTTGCTTGGCCCGGTCGAAATCGGAGACCGACAGCTTCGCCACATCCTGGAAAAGGCCCACCGCCTCGATATTGATCTTTTCACTCACCAGACATCCGAGCAGATCTCCAAGCGCGCCGGGCCTGTTTTCGACGACCACATACAGCTCCATGATTTTCTCCATTGCGTCCTCCTCTTGATGATGGCCAATCCTCATCCATGGCACAACCGTGGCATACCGCTAATCGATCGAAATCTTTACAGGCTTCACGTCCCAGATCTTTTCACAATATTCCCTGATCGACCGGTCGGAGGAGAATCTCCCGATGCGGGCAACATTGAGAATCGACTTCCTGACCCACTCCTCTTCGTCAAGGTATGCTGCGCTGACCCGGTCATGGCATTCAACATACGACTGGTAATCCGCAAGGAGCAAGTACTCGTCATGATGCATGAGAGAATCAACCAACGGTTTGAAGAGGCGGGCATCGTTGCGTGAGAAGTGTCCGCTTTCCAGCAACTCGAGGACGGAGCGCAGCCCGCTATTTTGCTCAACGTACCGGGCAGGCTCGTACCCTTCCGCTTTCACCTTGCGCACCTCGTCCGCGGTAAGTCCGAAGAGGAAGAAATTCTCCTCCCCGACGGCCTCCCGGATCTCGATGTTCGCTCCATCAAGGGTTCCAATCGTCAGCGCACCATTCATCGAGAACTTCATGTTCCCCGTTCCCGACGCTTCTTTGCCGGCTGTGGAGATCTGTTCGGAAAGATCGGCCGCCGGATAAATGGCATGCCCGATCTTGACGTTGAAATTGGGGAGGAAGACCACTTTGAGCCGATCGCGCACGTCGGGATCGTTGTTGACAACTTCGGCAACGGAATTGATCAATTTGATGATCAGCTTGGCCATGAAATAGCCTGGGGCCGCCTTGCCGGCAAGGATGATCGTCCGGGGAACGACATCAGCCGCCGGATTCTGCTTCATCCTGTGGTACAACGTCATCACGTGCAGTAGGTTCAAATGCTGGCGTTTGTACTCGTGCAGGCGTTTTACCTGAATATCGAACAGGGAATGGGGGTCCACCAGAACGCCCGTGCGCTCCTTGATCAGGGCGGCGAGTTTCACCTTGTTCTCGAACTTGATCTCCCGCCAAGCGTCCCTGAACCCCTTTTCGTCCGCCCACTTGCTAAGTTTCCGAAGGTCTTCCTCCTTCCCGGAGATCCACCGCTCACCGATTTTCCCTGATATGAGCTGGGCAAGCTTCGGGTTGGCGAGCAGGAGCCAGCGGCGTATCGTCACCCCGTTGGTCACATTATAAAATTTCTGCGGGAAGAGTTCATAAAAATCACGGAGCAAGTCCTGCTTGAGGAGATCCGTGTGCAATGCCGCCACACCGTTGATGGCATGGCTCCCGACGCAGGCAAGATTAGCCATACGGATGAACTTCTCCCCCGTTTCGTCGATCAGGGAGAGACGCGCCATCCGTGCCTCATCGCCGGGGTACCGCGTGCCGACCTCCTCCAGGAACCTCCGGTTGATCTCGAAAATGATCTCGAGCTGTCGCGGAAGGAGGCTCGAGAACAGGGGCAGAGGCCATTTCTCCAATGCCTCGGGGAGCAGTGTGTGGTTCGTGTACCCGAAGGTGCGTTGCGTGATATTCCATGCAGCGTCCCACTCCATCGCATGTTCGTCCACGAGCAGCCGCATCAGCTCGGCAACGGCGATGGCGGGGTGCGTATCGTTCAACTGGATGGCGTACCGCTCGTGGAAATTCGTCAGGTCGTTTCCCCGGCGGAGGTGAACCCTGATCATATCCTGCAGCGAACATGACACGAAGAAGTACTCCTGTTCGAGCCGGAGACGTTTCCCCTGCATCGCGTTGTCGTTCGGGTAGAGGACCTTGGTGATGTTCTCGGAGGCGACCTTTTCGTTGACGGCGCCGTAGTAATCACCGAAGTTGAATGTCTGGAAGTCGAACGACTCCGTCGCCTCCGCCCTCCAGAGACGGAGGAGGTTCACCGTGTTGACCTTGTACCCGGGAACCGCTATATCACAGGCAACTCCCCGAACCATGCGGGAAGGGATCCATCGGACACTGTAGATCCCCTTTTCATCAACCCTATGCTGGGTGTATCCGCCGAACTGGATCGTAAAGGCGATCTCGGGTCTCGGGACTTCCCATGGGTTTCCCAGCCGGAGCCATTTGTCGGTAGCTTCCACCTGCCACCCATCGCGAATCTCCTGGTTAAAAATACCGAACTCGTAGCGGAGCCCGTACCCCACCCCGAGATGCTCGAGCGTGGCAAGGGACTCGAGATAACAGGCGGCGAGCCGTCCCAGGCCGCCGTTTCCGAGTCCGGGTTCTTCCTCCTGTTGCAGCAGATCGTCAAGGTCCTGCCCCACCTCTTTGACGGCACTGCGAATCGCCTCATAGATTCCCAGGCTGATCATGTTGCTGCCGAGTTGCGGACCGATCAGGAATTCCGCCGAGAGATAGCTCACCGATTTGTCGTTGTTCTCCATATAGGTTTCAATCGTCTGCATCCATCGGTGCAGGACCCTGTCCCGGACGGTATAGGCAACCGCCATATACCAATCGTTACGGGTTGCAGTCTGCGGGATGCGTCCCTGGATGTATGAAAGATTGTCCATGATGCTCCTGGCAAGGGAACCAGGATCAAGATCAGTGCGGAGATTGGTCGGTGGAACTCGTTGACGTAAGGAAGATAATGAGCGGGACTTTCCATTCTTCATGGGACCCCTCCGGGGAGGATAGGACTCTTTAGATGAGATTGGAGATTGGCATGCCGGTGCGTGCGTTTCAGCGGAGGCAGATGCGGTATGGGACCCGTAAGGGCCTCTCAGTGCGTGAGCAACTGTACGCAGAGGGGGGCACAATGTCAAGGAGCGAACAGGCCAGTCAGGATGGCCCTTCTGCGACCTCCTTGGTGGAGATCAGCCCCTCCCGCATCCGGCAGATAAGCTCCTGACGCGCAAGAACTTGGGGGAGGATCCCCACCCCCTTGGAATTCCTTGCATTGTCGCTCATTCGATTTATGCAATTATTCCAAAATTTCGTTAGGAATTGACCGTGAGAATCCCTACCTTAGAAGCGTCAATTAACACTACACCGTTGATTCTCCTTTGGGAGAGCTTAAAAGATTAAGTCTGCTTTTAACACCCCTGTTGATGAACCGAGCGAAACCTTTTCAAGGTTGAAGCGCCATCAAACGGTAGAAGCTCAGTCTCACACATGAGGCGAGCCGTTTAAGAGCTGGTTATCGGCGTAAACCTTGCCCGGCGGTTGAGCCGGGTTGCACACTACAGAAAGGACAGTTCCATGGAAAAAGGAACAGTCAAGTGGTTTAACGGAGCAAAAGGCTTCGGGTTCATTTCACGCACGAGTGGCGAAGACGTTTTCGTCCATTTCAAAGAGATCACCGGCGACGGTTACAAGACTCTGAACGAAGGCGATTCCGTCGAGTTCGAAGTCACCACCGGACCCAAGGGTCTCCAGGCGAAGAACGTTACGAAAGTGTAACTGAGTAACTGAATCACTGAGAAACAAAAACCCCGCTCACAAGGCGGGGTTTTTTATTGTTAGAAGATCCTTCCTCCCTCTCTCAGACCTTACTCCGGCCAGAGCCAACCGAACGTTCCAGCGGTAAGCAACGCGTAAACCAATCCGTCGAATGCTCCAGCGATCGTTCTCTTGATGGACCGTTTGTACCAGATGACATCCTGCCAGTGGGCAACGGTGTAGCAGGCAAACGCTGTGACTCCGGCAAACCGGAACACGGCAAGGTAGTGTGCTCCCGGCTCCAATGCACGACCGGCGACGTACGCAGCGAAGATGCCCACGATGAGACAATAGAGGAACCACTGCCCAAGCATCGGTCCCATCGTCTGGTTCGCACTATCCCAAACGGTCAACATCGCTCCAGGGCCCTTCTTTCTTTTCTCCTCGAACTCCGGCGACTTCATCTCCTTGGGACTTCCGGCGTAAGGCATCATATACTCACCCGCAGGAATACCATGTCCACGTAGAGAATCCATCAGCTTGTCTTCATTCGGGGCCTTCTGAAAATCCTTGTAATGGTAGGAGAACACCATGTGGACGATAGAGCTTGCGATGAACACGAACACCGCCGAAAGCAGGATCGGCAGCCAGAGCGACATGATGGGGACCATGAGAACCTCCTTTGGATGTTGGTGGATAACCCGTGTGGTGAAGCGGGAGTCGTGAATAGTAGACAGTGAACCGTGAACAGTAAACAGATCGCGAACCCTTAATTCGTTCAGCCAACGGCTATGGCAGGAGGTTAACCAGTCTTTCCAGAATCAGTTGTTCGATCCTCTCCGCCATCCGATGGGCTCTGTCCTTGGCGGCAAGCTTCATAATATGTTCGTGCGTCATGATGTTCTGGTGCAGATCGACAACACCGCCTTTGAATTCTTCCTTGGTGATCTCCCCGGTTGCGAGTTGTTCAAGATAGCGCTCGAGAATCACAATCTGCTCACGCAGGAAGATATTCGCGTCGTTCAAGCCATCCTGCAAAAACTGACGCAGTTCGCCGTTGGCGAGCTCGGCAAGTTCGCCCCCGAACGTCTCGAAATAACTGACCCATCCCGGAACCACGAATCCTCCTCAAACAACGATGTGCCATTGCTTTAATACCGCCTTTTACCTACACCTTTATCCGGCGTTCAGCTTTCAGTAATCTATAGTCTGCCCTCACCCCACTTCCTTTTTTAATTTTTCGTTTTTCATTTTTCATTGTTTTCCCAGCTTCACCGTTCCGACCTTCTCCATCGCCCTGAGGTATCCCAGCAAATCCCCCAGCGGCAAAGGCTCGAATTCCCCCGAAAGGAAATCACGCATCTCCAGGACGGATTTTTTTTGTCCGATGAGAATATTCAACTCGGCATTCATATGCTGGGGAATTGTTCGAAGGGCGGCGCGTTCGGTTTCCGTGAGATTCGCACGGGCGATAGCGGCAGCCTGCCCTCCAAAACCTCCGCCTCCCTGGCCCGGCAGGCGCTCTACGGAGATACGCGCGGCCTCCTTTTCGGCAACGGATAATTCCACCTTCATCATCCTCGCATTTTTCTGCCCTGCACGGAGACGATAAAACGCTTCAACCTCGCTCTGCAGTGCCGCGGCTCTTCGATCAACAAGAGGATCGAACGCCGCAAGTTTTTTCTCTGCGTCGGCTGGATTTTCAAACAGGACTGCCGCGGTCCGGACGACTCTCTTTTCCACGTCAGCCTGATGCCGAATCGCGTTCATGGCCTCCCGGTATGCCTGGTGGAGGTTCGTTCCGTCGGTCTCATCGGCAAGGTAGCCGATCCCTTTTCGATGCGACTCCCCCATGCGCGCCGAGCCACGTGTCAACGACTCGCCGGCGACTTTCATCCCCATCTCGTCACCCGCCGAGGCCAGCACACTCATCGAACCTATGCCCACTACCGCCGCGCGCTTGAACTGCGTCGGGTCGAGTTTATCCGGCGTATCCTGGGATGAATGGTACCCCATGTCGGGCCACGTCACGAACATCAGCGCCGGGATGCCATGCTGCATATACGTAACGTGGTCGCTTGAGCCGTAATGCTTATCGATCTTGATGTAGAACACATCCATGCTCCCGTTCTGAGAGACGACCGGCAACGTGTACCGGTAGCCGTTGGCGCGGTAACGGACACGCTCACGGTTGGTCTCTGCCACAAACTCCATCATGCTCTGTGCGACATCGTTCAGGAACGACGGGAACGTGTCGGGAGTGCGCTGCAACACCCAATGTGCGCGGTTCACGGAGAGGCGGATTCCTTCCATGTCGAAATTCAGATCCGCAATCATGGTCTTCTTGATATCCTCGTGCTTGTTGAGCCACGCGTTGGTTCCGCTGATCTCCGGCACCCAGAGGAAGTGAATGGTCCGTTTGGGTGGTGGGAGTTTCCCCTCCTTGATGAGTCGGATGTACGCCCGGCCTATCTCCAACGTCAGTGCGCAACCGGAGTTGTCGTCGTTCGCCCCCTGTTTGATGTACCCCTCGTACAGGTGTGCGGAGATGCCAATCGTCTGCGTAGTGCTTCCGTCACCGGGAATCGTCGCGTGGACAACCTCCAGCTCGCCCGGGAAGGTCTCGGCTTTGACGATCGACTTCAGAACCACCTTTTGACCGCGTCCGAGCAGCGCGGAAATTTCCCGTGCCACGCGAGGACCAATCGCCCAGCCGAAACCGGGCTTCTTCCCTTCCGGAGCGTTGGCGGAGATGCCGGCGGAGAGAATCTGGTCCGGATAATCGTCCGACCTCAGGGAATTGTAACTGACCACCCCCACCGCTCCCCGGTCGAACACGCCAAGGCGCTGAAGCGTGTTCGGGTTGGCAGATCCCAGCACGATCTTTCCCTGTACATTGTTTCCCTCGTAATCTTCGTTTCGCGCACCAGCCCCGACGTCGACCACTTCGGCGGTCACTTCACCCGTTTCGCTGTTCCCGGCAAGCGAGATGGCAACGTCATAGATATCATAAAGCTTGCGGACTTCAGGCTCCACCATCCAAAGTTCCCCTTGGGTCGGTTGCCAGAGCCTGTTCTGCGTGGGGAACGATTCAATCTCCACGTTGCTGAAGCCGTACTCCGTGGCGAATTTCACCATCACATCACTCTCACGAAAGGTCCCCTCATATTCCGACCGCGGGCGCACACGTGGATACGGCACGAGTTCCAGCACGTGATGCATGGCCCGTTCACCTGATGCCTCGTTAATGATGGCGCGCATCTCGTTCCATGGCAGCAGGGTGCGATCCTCGGGTTCCTGTGCGACAAGGGAATTGAGTGTCAGCGTAAACAAGCCGAGGAAAAGGATTGTAATGACGATTCGTTGCATGGGACTCCTGGGTTTATTGATCTCTGTGTTCTTGAGAGACGGTGCGGCGTGTTGGCCAATGTAAGGGATTTTCGGCGAAATTCAAGCGTTCCAGACAACGGTAATTCAGGGCATTAATAACATTGATCTCTTTCAAGAGCCAAAGAAACTGCCTTCATGAACTTGACTGAAATTCCACGAAGCAGGGACATCATCGGACGGAGGGGCGGGATAGATTTCACCCTCCTTGCCTGAAAAAGTCCGAGTGGATTGGAAACGAATTAAAAGAGGACGCTGGGGGGACGAGGGACTTTTTCCCACATAAACCTCGGAGCGACAGCGACGAGTGCACCGGGGATGGGGTGACAACCCGTTGAACACAGGGACGGGAGGAGCCAAAGGGTGCCGTACCTATCTTCACCATTCGTGACTTAGTAAAGTAAGGTGATCTCAGGGATTGAAGGCAGGAATCAGTCTCTTACTTTTGATTTTGTTCAACTTCTTTGTATATTCGGGTCGAATTTTTCGACCGGTTTTCCTCTTTACTCCACGAATTGTGAGCAAAAAGAAGATGAATATGAGCACCACCTCCGCAGCCCCCAAGAAGCAGCACTCCCGCCTCTTCGGGCTGCCGAAAGAGACGCTTCTGGACTGGTATGACGATATGCTTCTTGTCCGTCGGTTCGAGGAGAAGTGTGCCCAATTATACGGAATGGGAAAAATAATGGGTTTCTGCCACTTGTATAACGGGCAGGAGGCCATCTCGACGGGCGCCGTGAAGGGGGCCATCACCAAGGATGATTATGTGATTACAGCATACCGCGACCATGGTCTGGCAATTTCGAAAGGGGTCGACCCGAAGCCCATTATGGCTGAGCTCCTCGGGAAGGTCACCGGCACCACCAGGGGCCAGGGGGGGTCGATGCACATTTTCGACAAGGAAACGAACTTCCTCGGCGGACATGCCATCGTCGGCAGCCACATCCCGATCGCGGCGGGTGCCGCGTTTGCCAGCAAGTACAAAGGGGAAAAGCGGGTTTGTCTTTGTTTTATGGGAGACGGGGCGACCAATATCGGGGCCTTCCACGAAGGGCTCAACCTCGCCGCTCTCTGGAAACTCCCGGTCGTGTTCATCATCGAGAATAACCGCTACAGCATGGGGACCTCCGTCCGTCGCTCCTCGGCGGTGGAAGAGTTGATCAAAAAGGGGCTCGGGTACGACTTGCGGACCGAGGTGATCGACGGCTTCAATGTGTTGGAGGTGTACACGAAAGTGAAGGCGGCGGTGGACCACGCCCGGGAAACGTACGAGCCCTCCCTCCTCGAGATCAGGACTTACCGCTACCGCGGGCATTCGATGTCCGACCCGATCCATGGTCACTATCGGACAAAGGAAGAGGTGGAAGAGCAGAAGAAATACGACCCGATCTCCGTCTTTGCCGAGATTCTGAAAGCGGAGAAACTTGTGGACGAAGAATGGCTGGATGAGGCAGAGAAGCGGATCAAGGCGATCGTGGAGGAATGCGTGACATTCGCAGAGAACAGTCCGGAACCTCCGCTGGAGAATTTGTACGATGTGTACTACAAAGAATCGAACGGAGAGTAAGGAAATGCCGACAGTCAGTTTGCGTGAAGCATTGAACCAGGCTATCGATGAAGAGATGGCACGCGACGAACGCGTGTTCCTGATGGGAGAGGAAGTGGCCGAATATAACGGGGCGTATAAAGTGAGCCAGGGGCTCCTCGCCAAGTGGGGACCCCGGAGAATCATCGACACACCGATCGCCGAGGCGGGGTTTGCGGGCATCGGTATCGGTGCCGCGATGTGCGGTCTCCGCCCCATCGTCGAGTTCATGACGTGGAACTTTTCGCTCGTTGCGTACGACCAGATCGCCAACCATGCCGCGAAAATGTACTCGATGACCGGTGGACATTTCAACGTGCCGATGGTGTTCCGTGGACCGGGAGGAGCCGCCCACGGTCTCGGCGCCACGCACTCCCAGGCTCTTGAATCGATTTATGCGCACATCCCGGGGTTGAAAGTGGTCATGCCATCGACGTGCAAGGATGCCAAGGGGCTCCTGAAGACGGCCATCCGCGACGAGAACCCGGTGATCTTCATCGAAAGCGAAGTAATGTACGGCGACAAGGGGGAAATCCCGGAAGGCGAGTACACCATCCCCTTCGGCGTGGGCGAGGTGAAAAAAGAGGGAAAGGACGTGACCCTGGTATCCTGGTCGAAAGTCCTTGCCCATATCGTCTGGAAGTCGGTGGAGAAGCTCGAAGAGGAGCTCGGGATCAGCATCGAAGTCATCGACCCGCGTACGATCAAACCCATGGACTATGACCTGATCGTCGAGTCCGTGAAGAAAACCAACCGTCTGTTGATTGTGGAAGAGGGATGGCCGTTTGCGAGTGTCGGGGCACAGCTCTCCGACGAGATCACCCGTCGTGCCTTCGACTACCTCGACGCACCTGTCGAGCGCGTGAACCAGGAAGATGTCCCGCTGCCGTACGCCAAAGCCCTCGAGAAGCACTCCCTGCCGAATATCGACAAGATCCGCACCGGATTAAAGAAGGTGTTGTATATCGATTAGAACTAAGGAATTTCCATGGCGACTAAAATAATGATGCCGAAGCTGAGCGACACCATGGAAGAGGGTGTCATTCTGAAGTGGGTTCGCAAAGAGGGGGAGAAAGTCAAACAAGGCGAGACGCTGGTTGAGATCGAGTCGGATAAGGCTGATATGGAGCTTGAGGCGTACGATTCCGGTGTATTGCGCAAGATCGTCGTCCCCGAGGGGGGTAAAGCGGCCATCGGTGCATTGATTGCCGTGATCGGCGATCCAAACGAGGATATTTCAGGGATGCTTGCTGATGACTCTCCCGCTCCCGGCAAAGCTGTCCCACCGGAGAAGCCAAAGGAAACAGCTCCGAAAGGAGCCGCACCGGCTCAGTCTCCCACCCCGGCAACCCCGGTCCAACCTGCCGGACAACCAGGCGATGGACGGACAAAAGCCTCTCCCCTCGCAAAACGTTTGGCTCAAGAGCACCATGTCAATATCGCAGGGGTCCAGGGAAGCGGACCGCAGGGACGCGTGATCAAGCGGGATGTTGAGGGAGTTCTTTCATCCGGTTCAGCGGTTCCTCAAAGGACGCATCTGGCCGGGACATCAGAAGACGTCGCACTCTCCCCCATCCGCAAGACGATCGCCAAGCGGATGACCGAGAGCAAGACGACCGCGCCGCATTTCTATGTCACGATTGAGGCCGACATGGAACCGGCCATGACCTTCCGCGAACAGTTGAACGCCGCGAGCGAATCGAAGATCAGTTTCACCGATATTCTCATCAAGGCGACCGCTTCGGCGCTGATGCGGCATCCGCAGATCAACGCGACGTATCTCGGCGATTCCATGAAGCAGTACCACTACGTACACATGGCCGTCGCCGTGGCACTGGACGAAGGTTTGGTCACTCCCATCATCCGCAACTGCGAGCAGAAAGGAATCGCCGCGATCAACGCGGACCTGCGTGATCTCGCCGAACGAGCCCGGAACCGCAAGCTGAAGCCGGAGGAATACACGGGGGCAACCTTCACGATCAGCAACCTTGGCATGTACGGCGTCGAAGACTTTGTCGCGATCATCAATCCACCCGAAGGAGCGATCCTTGCGGTGGGATCCATCGTCGAGAAGCCGGTTGTGAAAAAAGGGGCCATCGTCATCGGGCACACGATGAAGATGACGCTCTCCTCCGACCACCGGATCATCGATGGCGCGGTTGCAGCACGGTTCCTGCAAGACCTGAAGAAGTTCCTCGAAAACCCTGCATCGCTGGCATTATGAGGATTTCGTAGCCATCAGCACAGTTACCAGAACCCGACTCCTTCGTCGGGTTCTTTTGTTTTGCCTTAAAGGATCCGCATCCCGACCTCTGTATGGTTTCGGGAGCCGTCACTCTCAAGAAGCACTATGAAGCTTTCTGAACAATTTACGAAAGAAACCTCCGGAGCGGCGATACCGTTCATCGCATTCTGCATCGCGCTCAACCTTACCGTAGGACAGGTCACCTCTGCGTTGAAGATCCCGATCTATCTCGATTCGATCGGAACAGTGTTGACCGCCGTCCTTGTAGGACCCCTTGCCGCTGCAACCGCCGGAGCGCTCTCCAACCTTCTTGCTTCCGCCATGGGAAGTCCGACCATGGCGTTCTTCGTCCCTGTTTCCCTTGTCATCGGACTCTTTTCGGGAACATTGGCCCGGCGGGGATGGTTCAAGCAATGGTATCTCGTGGTTCTCGGTGGAGCCCTGCAGGGAGTCCTTGCCGCAGTCTGTTCCGCCCCCATCTCGGCCTATTTGTTCAGCGGGGTGATGATGGCAGGAACCGACTTCCTGGTCCTGTACTTCCGCTCGGTCGGGAATACGATCATGGAGAGCGTCTTCTACCAGGGACTTGCCTCCGATCCGGTTGACAAGATCATCACGTACCTGATCGTCTTCCTCCTCATGCGCAACCTTCCCCGACGCCTCACAGGGCGGTTTGCCGGAGCCGCAAACATCCCTTCACGATCGGCATAGTGTGACTATGGTCCCTGACCTTCGGCCGAAACTGGCCTTTGTGCTCTTTCTGTCGGTTTGCGCGTTCGCGTTCGACTGGCAGATTCTCCTCCCCTTGATTGCTCTTGTTCTCCTTTTCCCGTTCGCGCTTCCATCCTATCATCCAGCCTCCGACCGGGCACGGCATCTTTTTTTTCGCTTTATCCTGTTCAGCATCGCCATCTCCGGGGCGATCATTGTCCTGAACGGCTGGATCCTTCAGACGGGAGAAAGAGTCGAGGTCCTTCCGGGAATCTCTCTCTTTTCCGACGGACTCCTCTTCGGCGTCCGAACCGCCGCGAGGTTGCTGCTTCTCTCGTTTTCAGTCCTCCTGTTCTTCTCATCGACCCCGATACCAACGTGTATCAATGCCCTGCAACAGTCCGGACTGCCACGGACGGTGGTGTTGATGCTTCTGCTGACTCTCCATTTTCTCGATTCGCTTCCCGAACGGATCAACCGGATTTTCATGGCACAGGAAGCGCGCGGGGCGCCGGTCAGGGCCGGGTTCATCTCAAGGACCAAGGCGTTTTTCTCGATTCTCTCCCCTTTGCTTCTTTCGTCGATCGCCGAGAGCGTTGATCGGGGCGTTGCTCTTGAGTTGCGGGGCTTTCTCCTGGAGATGGCGCCGTCTGCAAAACCCGAACTCCCCGCACAACCATTTTCTCCCCTGACGATCCTTCTCCTCGCGGCCTCGTTCTTCATTCTTGTCATTTCGATCGCACGATGGCTCCTTCCATAACACTCGAGAGTGTCACTTACCGGTACGCTCCGGGGACCGCACCCGCACTCTCGGACCTTTCCATCTCCCTCCCGGGAGGAACGTGTTGCGCCATCCTGGGCCCAACCGGGAGCGGGAAATCCACCCTCGTGCAGTTACTGGCAGGCATCCTGGCAAAACACCACCCGGAATCGGTCGGTGAAGGAAGTCTCACGATTGGAGATCATCGGTACACCCCTCTCCCAAACGATATCCTGTTCCCCGATGTAGGGCTCACACTCCAGGACCCTTATGTCCAGATTTCCGGGATCCGGGAGACTACACGAAAAGAGATTGAATTGACCCTCGAAACGCTGGGAAGGGATCTCGTGAATGAAGGCGGGAACATCGAGAGGCTTATGCATCAATTGGGCATTACCCATCTTGCGGCACGCAAACCGACCACACTCTCGGGCGGGGAAACACAGCGCGTCGCCCTGGCCACGATCCTCATTGCGAACCCGGACGTCCTTCTGTTGGACGAGCCCGCGACAGCACTTGATTACGGGGCACAGGCAAACCTGAAGCTGATCCTCCAGTCACTGCGGGGAGCGGCGACCGTTCTCTTCACCGATACGCATATCGACCTCCCCCTCGAAGTAGCGGACTACTTTATCGTCCTGAAGGCCGGAAGCCTGCAGTTCGGAGGCAACCGGAAGCAATTCCTGGAGCATCTCCCGGACTTTGCCGACCTCCTCCCGGTGGAGGCTTGGGGAAAAGTCCTCAGTGCATTAAAAGGGGATCCTCAATCCCCATTCGTTCGACGCATTGTTCAAGCCGCGGGACTCTTATGAGGATTACGCTCGACAACGTCGGGTTCTCCTATCCTTCAGGAGCCGCCGTATTGAACGGCCTCTCGTTGGAGGTCGTGGCAGGAGAGTTTGTGCTTGTCGTGGGGCGGAATGGTGCGGGGAAAAGCACATTGCTCAAGCTTCTGAACGGAATTCTGAAGCCAACATCCGGCTCGGTCACGATTGCAGGACATCCAACCGGATCGACCCCCACCGCAACCCTTGCCCGCCATGCCTGTGTGACATTTCAGAACCCGGCCGATCAGATCTTTGCCCCGACAGTCTTTGACGAGGTTGCCTTTGCACCACGCAACCTGAAACGCCCGGACCTCCAATCCCTCGTCGGCGAGGCGCTTGCCTTATGTCATCTCGAGCCATTCAAGGACCACCATCCGTACGATTTGCCGCTTGCACAACGAAAGTTGCTCACGGTCGCCAGCGCCCTTGCCTCCAGCGCGCCGTTCCTCGCGTTCGATGAGCCAAGCGCCGGATTATCACAGATCGAACATCAGGCGTTGGAAGGAATCGTAAAGACTCTGACTGCACGCGGCGTCGGGTTCATGGTCGTCTCCCACGACCTCTCTCTCTTTTTCCGATACGCGACAAGGGTTGTTGTGCTGGAAGGGGGACGATGTACTTTCTCAGGAGGAGTGAGCGAGTTGATGCAGCATGAGGGGGTTTTACGAAGGGCCGGTCTACGTCTCCCGGTCCCGTTGAGGATCGGACGCATGCTCCGGAAAATGCAGTGACTGTTGTCATCAGGGAATCGTGTGTCAACGACCACCGCCAAAGGCGGCGGCTTTTTTTCCCACGAACAACGCGAAACACACGAAATAGTTTTCGCGTGATCTGTGTGTCTTGTGGGAAATTCTTATCTCCGGTCGTGACCTTGTTCCGCGATGAAGTACGAATGCTGGCAAAGCCGAATCCCCATAACCACCGTCAAGGGGGGTAGGCCCCCGCGTCAGATTAAACCACAAAACCCCCAATCAGGGGGTTTGTGGTTATCATCTTGAACCTCTCGACACTGCTGCTCTTCAAACGAGCTATTGCGCCGGTATGATGAGCCTGTCTCCCGGACGAATGTTTTCCGCGATATCGTTTTGTTGTTTCAGCGACTGAACCGACACCCCGAATTTTTGCGCGATATCCCATAACGTATCCCCGCTCCTCACATTGTACTGCCGCACGTTAAGCGAGGTCGAACTCTGGCGATCCGGTACTTTCAATTTCTGAGACACCTTGATGACGGAGGTGCGGAGATGATTGTATTCCATGAGCATTTTTGCCGTAAGGCCGTACTGGCGGGCGATCGTTGAAAGCGTTTCTCCCCGTTTCACAAAATGTACGCGGTCACTCCCGGATGAGACCCCGCCGTTGGTCGCGGCCTGCGCTTCAGAGCGATCCGGCGCCGAAGGGGAAATCACCCGGGTCCGTTCCTCCGGCTCACCATAAATCTCAAGCTTCTGCCCCACAGTGATCTTGTTGGTCCGCAATCCGTTCCAGCTCTTCAGGTCGTTCACATTCACGCCATACTGCCTGGCGATTTTTTCCAGGGCATCGCCCGAACCGACAGTATGCTGGATCCAACCCTGCGGGCGTTGTCGGGCATCGGTGGGGCGAGAAGCCACGACGGCCCCCCCATCCACCTCTCCTTTTTTCAATCCCTCCTTTTCCCGGAACGACATGCCATCGACCCGGCTGAGCAATGAAGCCTTCTCGGCACTGACCCACACGATCAATTGCTGGCCGGTCCGGATGTATCTTCCATACGCTATATTATTCCAGTTCCGGATGTCGCTCGCACGCACGCTATACCATTCCGCGACATGGCCGATAGTATCGCCCCGTTTCACCGTGTACACGAGCCTTTCCTTCCCGGCGGGGGTTTTCAACGGTCGGCTGGTCCTCGTCCGAGGAACATCGGTTTTCGCTGCGGCAAGGGCAGCTTCGGTCCCCTTTCCAAAGCGAACCGATTTTTTGTCCCGGTCATAATCAAACGGCACTTTGTTCCCGGCCAACACACCGGAGGGGAGCGGGATGGTCAGCGACGCGCCGATTGCCAACGCCCGTTCGTTCCGAATCTTATTCACTTCTTTCAAAAGTCCCGTATTCAAACCATAGCGTCGCGCGATCGTTGAAAGAGTTTCACCCCGCTTCACTCTATGAACCGCCCAATCGCGCTTCTGTTCGGCCGGAATGCCGGCGTAATTTTGGACAAAGATCTCCTGTTTCCCGGGGGGGATTCTGAGCCGGTACCCGGTCACACCCGGGGGAGTGCACCACTGAAGCAACTCAGGGTTCAATTGCCGGAGAGTCTCGAGATCCGTCTCTGCGCACTTTGCGAGGATATTCAGGTCGATACAGTCATCGATCAGGACGACGTCGTATCTCAGCTCTTCGGCAATCTCCGTTCCAACGAAACCATACGCCCGTGGTTGCATTGCCATGCGCACCACGGCGATAAATTGGGGAACGTAATTCCTTGTTTCTCTCGGAAGGTAGGGGCGAATCTTCCAATAATCGGTTGAGCCTGTCCTCCGAATTGCCCGGTATACTCTTCCGGCGCCGGAATTATACGCCGCCAGGACGAGATGCCAGTCGCCAAGCTCCTGATACAAATCCTTCATGTGCCTTGCCGCGGCCCGGGTCGATTTCTCGAAATCGCGACGTTCATCATACCACCAGTTGGTGCGAAGGCCGTAAAGCACCCCCGTC
>JACPUH010000040.1 GCA_016192345.1 Ignavibacteriales bacterium
CAGATCGGTGAACGCGAGAACGGGATCAGCCGCACTGCGGTGCAGGGTGTGCAGGGGATCGTGAAGAATTAATTCTTGAAACGCATGCACGCTCATGAGTTTCTTTGACGATGACACCCCTGGGGGGCAAGCCGTTGTCTTGCAACTCTGCAACATTCCCCCTACCTTCGTTACGCAATCCGTGCCGTTCTCACCACTCTCCGAATGGAGGAAATCCAATGCGATCACTTCTCCGGTTTGTCTGCATTCTTCTCTGTGGAGGCTTTATGACTCACGATCTGAACGCCCAGTTCAACGGACTTGGCATGGGCATGGGAAATCTTTCCCGGCTCTCAAAAGCAAAAACCCGCTCGATCTCGCCGGAGAATTTCACCGGGGAGAAAGGGAAGGCGGGCATGTCCATCGACGGTCCCGCGGCGAAATCCGCGCGCGATCTTGGCCAGGGATGGAAGATCTCCCCGTACGTCCGCATCCAGCCGGGAGAGACGTTTACGCTGGCAGACATCCAGGGACCGGGGGCCATCCAGCACATCTGGATGACGCCGACCGGCAACTGGCGGTTCTCGATTCTCCGGATGTACTGGGATGGGGAGCAGGTGCCCTCCGTCGAGACGCCCGTGGGGGATTTTTTCGGCGCGGGGTGGGGGACGTACGCTCAGCTGACTTCGCTCGCGGTCAGCATCAATCCCGGCAGCGCGTTCAACTGTTACTGGGAAATGCCGTTCCGCAAGGCGGCGAAGATCACGATGACGAACATCGGCGATGAGGTCATGGTGCTGTACTACCAGGTCGATTATACGCTCACCGATGTACCGGCGGACGCGGCGTATTTCCACGCCCAGTTTCGACGGATGAACCCTGTTCCGTACAAGTCCGTCTACACGCTTCTTGACGGAGTGAAGGGATGGGGGCATTATGTCGGGACCTATATCGCCTGGGGCTCGAGAAGCACCGGGTGGTGGGGGGAGGGGGAGATCAAGTTCTACCTCGATGGAGACGACAAATTTCCCACCATTTGCGGCACCGGAACGGAGGACTATTTTTGCGGGTCGTACAACTTTGAAAACCGGACGACCAAACAGTATCAGGAATTTACCACACCATACGCGGGATTACACCAGGTGATCCGTCCCGACGGGCTCTACGGCTCCCAACAGCGATTTGGGATGTACCGGTGGCACATTATGGATCCGATCAGGTTCGAAAAGGACCTCCGCGTGACCATTCAGGCCCTCGGGTGGATGTCAGGCGGACGCTACCAACCGCTCCAGGATGACCTTGCCTCTGTGGCATTCTGGTACCAGACCGAACCACACGCCCCATTCCCGAAGCTGCCGGAACGGGATTATCTCGAGGTAAAGTAACCGCCACGCGATGGAAGCGGCCTGGCGCAAAAACGGGGTGGCATGTCAATTTCCGCTTGTGGGAATGCCCCTGTTCGCGTATCTTCATTCCCACATTTTTTCAGCAAGAAAGGAAATGACACATGCTCTCGCGATCCATGGTAAAATTCCCGCTCCTCGTGGTTCTCTGCCTCCTGTGGTTTGAGACCGTGTGGCCGCAACGGAAAGGTTCGTTGCCGGAAGATAATCTTACGCGCGCGGAACTGGCTTCCCAACTTCGCTTCCTGGCCTCCGATGAACTGCTCGGGCGCATGACCGGCACAAACGAGATTCATATCGCCGCACGATATATCGCGGAACAATTCCGCATGGCCGGAATTCTCCCCGTTCCGGGTTTACATGAATATTACCAGGACGTCCCCCTCGAACGGGTCACCCTTTCCAAGGCCGGCTGGCTGATCCTCGGCAAGGATACTCTTCTCCAAAAGAAGGACATGATTATTGCGCGGGGGAGCGCCGCCGATCTGAACGGTGATGTTGTTTTCGCCGGAACCGGCACAACGGAAGAACTTGCGGCGAAGAACCTCAGGGGAAAAATCCTCGTGACGAAGTACCAAAACTCGTCACTGGCGACGGGGAAATGGAACGCCGCAGCCGAGGCGGGAGCCATCGCTGTCGTGGAGCTGTATCGTGGTAATTTTCCCTGGCAATCGGTTCTTCAGTTCCTCGGTCAATCGTCGTTCCGCATCGCGACGGAAGGGAAGCAGATCAACCTGCCGTACGTGCTGATCAACGATGCTCAGAGTTCGTATGAGACGGCATTGGCAGGAGGGGTGAGCATGAAGGCGTCGCTTCATTCGGAAGGAGTGGAGATCGAGCAGGTCCGGGCGCGGAATGTGCTTGGTATGATCCGGGGATCGAACCCGGCGTTGCGTGAGGAGTACATTCTCCTGATGGCGCACTACGACCATGTGGGGGCTGGGTTGCGCCCGGGCGCCACACCGGAGGATACGATCTTCAACGGAGCGCGGGATAACGCGGTGGGAACCGTTGCTCTGATGGCTGCAGCCAGGGCTCTGGCGGCGCGACCTCCGGCGCGCTCTGTCCTCCTTGCAGCTGTGACCTCCGAAGAGGTGGGGTTGATGGGAAGCTCGTACCTCTCGGACCATTTTCCCATCCCGATGCAGAAGGTCGTCTATACCCTCAATACGGATGGTGCGGGGTACAACGATACGACCATCGTCACGGTGATCGGATTGGAGCGGACGACGGCGGAGAATCAGTTGAAGGCGGGGGCAGCCCGCTACCGGTTGGGAGTCATCCCCGATCCCGTACCGGAACAGAACCTGTTCAACCGTTCTGACAACGTCTCGTTTGCGAGGAAAGGCGTCCCTTCACCGAATTTTAGCATGGGAATAAGGGCCTTCGATGCGGAGATCTCCAAGTACTACCACCGTCCAGCCGACCACGCGGACGACCACTTCGATTTCAACTACTTTGCCCGGTACTGCCAGGCGTTTACCCATGCTGCACGACTTATTGCGGATATGAAACTGCGCCCGGTGTGGAAGCAGGGGGATACCTATGAGGAAGCGGCGAAGAAACTCTATGGGCAATAAATACCGGTCATAAACGGTTCCAAAGCCCTCAAATGAGGGCTTTGTCGTGTACGTAAATTCCGTATGAATCGGAAGGAACACGGTCATCCCGGTCGTTAGGGAATTTTCTCGATAGAGGGAAATCCTGAAAAGGAGTACATCCCTGAAAGAACCCGAAAAACATTCTTGAGTTTTGAGACATTTCTCTCTACTATCATATGCATTTTTCCACTAATGGTGTTGACTGTATTCTATGAGCACAAAACAGCTCCGTATCCTTGTTGTTGATGATGAGACCTCGATCCGGCTCAGCTTGGAAATCGCCTTAAAATTAGCTCACCACAGCGTCCGGGGGGTTGAGTCCGGCGAGCTGGCTACGGAGTTGATGGAGAGCGAACAGTTCGATGTCGTGATCCTTGACAACAGGATGGCCGGGATGTCCGGCATCGATGTGATGAAGTGGATGCAGGAACGGAAGTTGACAATCCCTACGATCATGCTCACGGCCGGCGGTTCCGAGGATCTGGCGGCGGAAGCCTTGCGGTTGGGTGCGTACGACTACATGCGCAAGGACCAGGTGGAATTCGACCATCTCCCGATCATTGTCCAGGGAGTCTATGAACGGTCGATGTACCGGAAGGAAGTCAGCAAGCGTCAAGAGGAGATGCTGGTGGCTGTGGAGAAGGAGAAGGAGATTGCTGCGATGCGCAACTTCCAGCAGACCGTCCAATCGATCGGTCAGTTTGTGGAAAGCGGACTGCTCAACCTCGCCCGCACGTTGGGCAAGCACGAGGACGATATGCGCAAGATCGTCATGCCGGAACACCAACAACGCTGCGGAGAGATTTTCGAAACGATCAACAACGAGATTGAAGTCGTATCGTCAGGGATCAAATCGATGATCGAACTCTCATCCCTGGTGACCAAGAAGCTTGAAGAACTCCACGGATCAACGAAAGAGTAATCTCTGGATCTTTTTTCCTGTGATGATGAACCCGTCAAGAACCCCGGAATGTCCTCCGGGGTTTTTTCTTTGAAGGGCCCGGCAAAGGCGACCGGCCGGTTTCGACCTGTTCCTCGTGGAGGCGAAGGAAGTTATCTCTTCACCTGCTGTCCAATCCATTCCCCTATGACCCCTAATGCTGATGGTGACATCGTTTCCTCGATCGATCCGTATTCGGTGGGGGACCCGGTTTTTGAGGTCTGAAAGAGGTGATTCAGCCCGGGAAGTTCTTTGATCGTGACTCTGGTGTTCCCACCATCTCTTAAGGCTTTGCCGATCTCCCTGAGATTTTCCACTGGAGGAACCTGCAGATCTTTTTCTCCATTGATGGCAAGGACCGGACATCGGACCTTCATCAGCGTTGCGCGCGGGTCGAACGTCAGGAAAAAACGGAACCAGAGGCTCGTCATCTGCCGGACTTGTGGTGTGATGGCCTTTTCCATTTCCAGCCCCTGCTTCTGATACCCCTTTCCCCATTCATCCCATGTCGATTGAAGGTGAGTAGTGAGCTTTTCCGCGAGCTTGATGCTATCCGACTCCGACTTGAGGATGGAATACAATTGCTGATTCCGGGCGAGGGTTTTCCTGATCTCCTCCTCTGTTGTGCCCGCGGCGCGCGCGATGAGATCGGTCTGCAGCACAAGGATCTCTTCTCCCGTCAGTCCCGTCCCTGCCATAAGGACAATGAAGGCTACGTCGGGAGATTCTGCCGCGACCAGAGGTGCCACGATACCTCCTTCACTGTGGCCGATCAACCCGATTCTCTTCTTGTCGATATCGGCGCGCTGCTTGAGGAACCTGATTCCGGCCTGCACGTCACCGGCAAAGTCCGCAGTCGTGGATTGCATCACGGATCCTGTTGAGCCACCGATCCCCCGGTCGTCAACGCGTAGGACTGCGATGCCGCGGCGGGTCAGGAAATCTGCAAGAACAAGAAACGGTTTATGGCCGAACAATGATTCATCGCGATCCTGCGGTCCTGATCCCGTTATCAAAATGACGGCAGGGAAGGGGCCCTTCAGTCCTTCCGGGCCCGTTTCCCGGGGCAGTGTGAGGGTCCCCGTTAATCTAACCCCCGCTGCCTTATTTTCATACGAGACCTCTTCTTCGCCGTAAGGATATGGTTTGGCCGGTATTTGCGGCCGTCTGATTTCGGGAACTGATCCCGAACGAGCGAGAGAGAGGGGAAAAGACATCCCCCCCTGTTTCCATGTCCCATGAAGACTATCCTTCCCGGAACCAAGGACGCCTTCATAGGCGCCGTGAATAGAGTTCATCATGACGACCACGGAATCACCTGAGATTTGGACGCCGCTGGCTGGAATATCGGAGGCCCCCTGGTCGGGACTGTCGAGCGATCCTTTGAGTGTTCCATCCTCCGAGGCAGTGATCTTGATAACGAGGCGCAGCTTGGATTGCCCGGCCGCAAGAGTTCCTTGCCAGACTCCTATGGCCGGGCTCGGGTCTTTCTGCTGGGCGCACGCGTGGCGTGTCGACAAAAAGTTCAGGAGAACCAGAATGGTGAAGGCGGAGTTCAAACCACGGGTACTCATTTTGCATTCCTTTCTGTTGCGATGAAGTGAATCAATCAACCATGAGAATCAACCTCCATGGCCGGCCCTTCTCCGTGCAAGGAGAACCAGATACCAGATGAGACCGGCGATCCATGGTGTCTCCGGGTAGGAAGCGCTCTTGGGTTGGAGTGTTAACTCCGCTTTGGGTTTGAGCCCGATCTTGTTGGTGAGTACCATGACCGACTCGCCCATTGACGTGGCGACTTCATACCGGGAGGTCCAGCAATTTGCCGTGATGGCGAGCCGCCGGCCCTTCGGGAGTTCAACGGTCCCTCTATTCCACATCCATCCTCCCATGGTGCACGTAGCAAACGGCAAGTGGTCACCTTCCCGCCGGATTTCGATGTGTTGCCTCCAGAGCCCGACCTGCCTGATCTCCCAATGTCCCTCAGCTGTTTCAACCAGAACGGCAGTGCTGAAAAACTTCGGGAAGCGGAGGGTGGCGAGGCAGTCATCCCCTGAACGCAATTCGTAGGCCGGCTTGAAGGCCGACGGCTGGACCCACTGCAGGGGAGTATCGGCCGAGGCTGAGAGTGATTTCATTACGCTATTCTCTGTTTGGTGGTACGCCGGGGTCCGTTCCTTGAAGTCCATGGAACGGACCGCAGCGTTACGATTCGTTGTCTGATTTCTCCTGCTCTTTGTTTCGTTTCTCCTTCGATCTCCCCGCTCTTTTGACAGCATCGGAGAGAAGGAACTCGATCTGTCCGTTCACACTTCGCAGCTCATCCGCCGCCCACTTCTCCAATGCCGCGTACACGCTTTCGTCAAGCCGGAGCAGGAATTTCTTTTTTTCACTCATTGATGCAGCGTTCCCGTATTGATGATCGGCTGGACATCGTTGTCCGAGACAAGGGCGACCATCAGGTTGTTCACCATGGTTGCTTTCTTGTCTTCATCCAGCTCGACAATTTTGTTCTCACTCAGCAACCGGAGGGCGTCCTCGACCATACCGACTGCCCCCTCAACGATCTTGCGGCGTGCCGCGATGATCGCCTGAGCCTGCTGGCGACGAAGCATGACCTGGGCGATCTCGGAAGCATAGGCCAGGTGACTGATGCGCGACTCGGTTACTTCCACGCCGGCGACCTCCAGGCGCGTTTGCAACTCCTTCTTCAGGTTCTCGGCGATGTCCTGCGGATTCCCGCGCAGAGAGGCACGTTCTTCATCCTGTGCGTCGTACGGGTATTCGGAGGCGAGTCCGCGGATGGCGGTCTCGCTCTGGATAGCGACGAACTGCTCATAGTTGTCGACGTCGAAAAGTGCGCGGGCGGAATCGACAACCCGCCAGACCACCACCGCTCCGATCTCGATCGGGTTGCCATGCAGGTCGTTCACTTTGATCTGGTCGCTGTTAAAATTGCGTATGCGGAGCGAAACATGCTTTTTTATCGTGAATGGATTTGCCCACCAAAAACCATCTTCGCGAACCGACCCGATATACTTGCCGAACAGGACAAGGGCCCGGGCTTCATTCGGCTGAACGATGAAAAGTCCGGCTGAAAATATCATCGTCAGAACAAAGAGGGGAATCTCGATCCAGAGATAGACCGGTTCTTTGTTGATGACCATCCAGTATATCAGGTAGGTATTGATTCCGAGAAGCACAAAAAGGGTGAACAAAGCTGCGTAGCCATTCATTTTGCTGGCATTTGTTTCTGCAACGGTTTTCATCGGGGTTCCTTTCATGGTGAATTTTGATATCGCAATGATATCATTACGATATCGTAATGTCAAGTACAATTTTTACAAGTACAAAAAAAGGCCGAAAACATTGAAGAAAGTCCCTCATTTTTTTCTTACCTTGCCCCGGTTCAATCAGCCTTCTTCCTCCTGCTTTGAAAAACAAGGAAACGCCATGAAAAACAGAAAGCTTTTAATGATCCCCGGCCCTATTGAGTTCACCCCGGCTGTCCTGCGGGCAATCGGGATGCCAACCACAAGTCACGTTGCCGCGAACTTCATTGATGTATTCGGACAAGCGCTGGAGGATCTCCGCAAGGTATTTCTTTCCCCATCAGGCCAGCCTTTCATCCTCGCTGGATCCGGAACCTTGGCCATGGATATGGCGGCAGCGAACCTCGTTGAGCCGGGAGATGTCGCCCTGGTTGTAAATACCGGATACTTCAGCGATCGGTTTGCGACGATGCTGGAACGATACGGGGCAAAGGTGACGAAGGTCGGTGCCGGCGAGGTGGGCGGAGCCCCGACGCTTCAAGAGGTTGAAGCCGTCCTGCAATCCATGAAACCGAAGCTCATGACCATTACGCATGTCGATACATCGACCGGCGTTGCCACGAATGTGAAGGAGCTGGCAGCACTCGGGAGGAAGCACGGGGCTCTTGTGATCGTCGACGGTGTGTGCGCTATCGGGGGTGAGGTGATGCGGCAGGACGATTGGGGGATCGATGTTGTGTTGACGGCGTCGCAAAAGGCGATCGGTGTGCCGCCAGGGCTCGCGCTCCTGGTCGCTGGACCAAAGGCCATGGAAAAATTCAAAAACCGGAAGTCGCCCGTGTCCAACTTCTACGCCGATTGGCATGAATGGCTTCCCATTATGCAGGCATATGAATTAAGGAAGCCGAGCTACTTTGGAACGCCGGCAGTGAATCTGGTTTGGGCTCTCCACGTCAGCCTTCAGGAAATCCTCCGGGAGGGGATGGAGGCAAGGTTCACCCGCCATACGAGGCTAGGGACCTCATTCAAGGCCGCGGTGAAGGCCCTTGGACTTAAGCAAGTCCCGCTCCGGCCCGAACTGTACGCGGCCACACTCTCCGCAATCTACTACCCCGTAGGGGTCGACGCATCCATGCTCAAACAAGTCGACGAGGCGGGGGTGCTGGTTGCCGGGGGATTGCACCCGGCAATCAAAACGAAATATTTCCGTGTTGGGCACATGGGGGCCGTAACGGAGGCCGATATTCTTTCCACGGTCGGGGCGGTTGAAACCGGATTGAAGAAATCGGGTTATCGATTTGAAGTCGGTTCAGGGATAGCCGCTGCGCAAAAGACTTTGAGCAACTAACGAACAATCGCTCTGAAAAGATCTGACAGGTTTCTCCGTGACGTCACCATGAAACCTGTCAGATCTTCTTTCCTTCAGCATGGTTACCCGATTTTGCGTGATAAATGAAGCCTCCCCCAGTGAAGCAGGCGCATCTCTAAGTTATTCTCCTTTAACGAGTTACAGACCAAGGTGGCTCTCGGGTTGATTATTCCAATCTAACCCCTTCTTGTTTACTTTGTCCCTGAAAATCCCGTCTTTTGTTGCAACCATTTCCTCCAAGCTCAGTCTTTCTAACAGCCGGTCGATCCCAACCACCAGAAACGAGTGCAATCTCCACCAGTCTCAGATAACGAATTGATGCTCCAGGTCCGTGAAGGAGATGTGGCGAAGTTGGGGGTCCTTTTCGAGCGGCATCACGCCAGGCTTTTCAGATTCCTTGTGCGGCTCACCAACCGCCGGGACGTGAGCGAGGACCTTGTTCAGGAGGTTTTTTTCCGGATGATGAAGTACGGCCATTCGTTCCGCGGGGATGCCCCTTTTGCCGTCTGGATGTTTCAGATGGCCCGGAACGCCGCAACCGATCACTTCCGCAAGTGGCGGCATGAAGCACCGATGCAGGAGGGAACCGAGGAGCGGACGGTCGATGAAGAGGGGGAAGATGCACACGCGCGATTGGAACGGAATGAAAGCTCCTCGTTGCTGAAGCAGGCATTGGCCCGGCTTCCGGCGGAGAAGAAGGAAGTCTTGCTGCTGACCCGCTACGAAGAGCTGAAACTGGAGGAGGTGGCGGCGATCCTTGCGTGCCCCGTGGGAACCATCAAGGCGCGCGTCCATAGAGCGTTGAAGGACTTAAAAACGGAATATGAGATGCTTGCCGGTGAGAAGAGGCGACGTTAAAGCAGAGCTGAGGAGCAGGAGGGGGAGCGACGGGGCAACGGTGCATCGGGGAGCTGACGAGAAGTTTGAGTGTAATTCTATGAGAGAGGTGACGTATGAAGAAACAGGAACATATCCTTAGCCAGCTTCCGGATTACCTCCTGGGTGCCGTGAGTCCCGCAGAGAAATCGAAGATCGAGAAGCACGTCAAGAGCTGCAAGGCATGCAACACGGAGTTCACGACGCTGACCCGGTTGTGGTCCGGACTCGGTTTGTTGCCGGCTGAGCGACCGAGCGAGAACATGCGCACCCAGTTCTACGCTGAGCTCAACCGCCGGAAAGCAGAACTCGAGCGGCACTATGCCCCGGAACACCGCTTCTTGGACCGCCTGAACGCGCTCATCGAACGCCTCTGGCCCAAGCAACCGGCAGTCCAGTTCGCGATGGCGCTCATGTTCATGCTCGTCGGGTACGTGGTCGGCTTCCGGATCGACGGCGGCCCCGGGTCGAATGGGAATGGGGGTGTGGCCGAACTGCGGAACGAAATGCAGACAATGCAGCGAATGGTGGCGATGACATTGCTGAAAACCCAATCCGCCAGCGAGCGGATCAAGGGGGTGAACTGGACGGAACGGATTGACCAGCCGGACACCGAGGTGGTTGCAGCACTCTTCCAGACGCTCAACTATGACCAGAATGTGAACGTCCGTCTCGCCGCCCTCGAATCGTTGACCCGTATCTACAATCGGGACGAAGTGCGCGAGGGATTGATCGAATCGCTCCCGAAGCAGAGCTCGCCCCTGATCCAGCTTGCAATGCTCGAGGTCTTCGTGGAGGCAAAAGATACGCAGGCGGTGCCGACGTTCAAGGAACTTCTCAAGAATGAGAATCTGAATGAAACGGTCAAGGAACGCGTGACGCTGAGGCTGCCTGAGCTTGAGCGCAAGTAAAGCGCATTGCCGGGGGATGGGGGTGTGGGGGAGCTCGGGAGAGGTGGGAAGACATCGATAAGCAGGTGAAGATGCAGCTTGACGTGGTAAACAGGTCAAACAGGAGAGCTTATGAAACGGACGATACTCATTTTTCTTGCAGGTTTGTTCTTAGTGGGGCAGGGAACTGCACAAAAGCGATGGGGGAGCAAGGAACGGCGTGGGGTCTATAACGAGGAAAAGATCGAACGGTCCTTTACGTTTGCCGCCGGGGTGGAGAACAGGCGTCTGGTGGTCGATAATATCAATGGAACGATCGACGTTGTCGGTTACGACGGCGACAAGATCGAGATGAAGGCGGTTCGCGGAATCGAGGCGGAGGATGATGAGAAGGCGGACGAAGCGCGCCGCGAGGTGGTTTTGGAGATCAAGGAAGAGAAGGGAAAGGTGATCCTCTATGTCGATGCCCCCTGGCGAACCCGCAACGGGATCAACTACCGGGGGTGGCATTACTACGGATACGATGTGTCGTACGACTTCGAGCTGCGCGTGCCGAGGAAAACAAGTGTGTTTCTCAAGACCGTGAACAGCGGAAAGATCATCGTGAAGGATGTGCAGGGGGAGCATGAGGTGAGCCACGTGAACGGCGGGATTGACATGACCGGCATCAGCGGTCCCGCAAAGATCACCACGGTGAACGGATCGGTGAAGGTGTCGTTCGACAAGAATCCGGAAGGGGACTGCATCTTCAAAACCGTGAACGGCAAGGTGGAGGTGGAGCTTCACGATGGACTTTCGGCCGACCTGAAGTTGAAGACGTTCAACGGTCAGGTGTACACCGACTTCGATGTGATCGACCTCCCGCGGAAGGTCGCTGCACTCGAGGAGCGAAGTGGACGGAAGCGGGTTTACCGGAGAGGCGATTCTTTCTCGGTCCGGGTCGGCAAAGGGGGCCCGGAATATTCATTCGATACCCTGAACGGCAGTATCTACATTTTGAAGCAGAAGTAGTGGTAACCTCCGGCGAAGAGAAGAAGCGAAGGTAAAGCAGGAACTTGCTGGCGAGGCCTTATTCCAAATAGTCGCACGCTCACGCGTGCGTTAGTGGTAAGCCTCCCGCGGGAAAAATCAAATTCACAAAAGAATTTTCACGGAATCAAAAAGCAGAATCGGGAGATAAGGATATGAAGACACTGAAACGAAATAGTATGGCGTTGGTGCTGATGCTCGTGTTCGTAGCGACGGCATGGGGACAGGATCCCGAGATGGACCGGGTCGTTGTTCCTCTGAGCGATCCCTCGAGGGGAGTAACCCTGAAGGCGAGCATCATGAGCGGCAGCATTACGGTCAAAGGGTACGGCGGCAAGGATGTGATCGTAGAGGCGCTCCCACGGTCCCACGAGACACGGCAGGATAAGAATCCTGAGAAGGGGGGCCTGCGGCGCATTCAGAACTCAAGTTCCGGATTGACCGTGGAAGAGGAGGATAATGTCGTCAGCGTCGGAACCGGTTGGAGGGGAAACTCGAGGCCTACGGATATCACGATCCAGGTCCCTGTCAACTGCTCGATGAAGATTAGTACGGTCAACGACGGACATATCGTCGTGGAGAACATCAATGGTGACATCGAGGTGAACAACACCAATGGTCGTGTGACGCTCACGGACATCTCCGGCTCGGCCGTGGCTCACGCCCTGAACGGCAACATCGTAGCGAATTTTCTCAAGGTCAATCCCCAGAAGTCGATGTCGTTCAGCTCGTTGAACGGTAAGATCGATGTCACTCTCCCCCCGTCCATCAAAGCCACGATGTACCTGAAATCGGATATGGGAGAGATCTACACCGACTTCGATATTACGATGGAGCGGACGAGTTCAAAGATCGAGGACTCCAAGGAAAAGCGGGGGAAGTACAAGGTGACCATTGAAAAAGGGATGCGCGGCACCATCAACGGTGGCGGACAGGAGTTCCAGTTCAACAATTTCAACGGGGATATCTACGTGAGAAAAGGGAAGTAAAGACAGGGGGTTCAGCGGTCTCAGAAGTAGGGCCGAAGCGATTCGGCCCTTTTTTTTGCCCACTGAGCCCAGCGGTGCAACTATTTTTGGGAAAAGGCAGTCTAACAAGGCATTCTCCCGCCTCATGGGAGGCGTGCCCATTCCTCAGAATTAATGGTTCCGCATCCCAAAATCATCCGAACGAAGGGACTCCGCATGATCAGACTACAAGGTTTGAATAAGCTGTTCCAACTGGAGGAGGTTGAGACGACCGCCCTCAACAACATTAACCTGCACATTCAGCAAGGGGAGTTCGTCGCCATCATGGGACCTTCCGGCTGCGGGAAATCGACGTTGATGAACATCCTGGGCTTGCTCGATAACCCCACTTCGGGAAGCTACTTCTTCCTGGATGAGGATGTGGCCCGGCACACCGAGCGCCGGCGTGCAAACCTGCGCAAGGCGAACATCGGTTTCGTGTTCCAGAGCTTCAACCTGATCGACGAGCTGACGGTGTTCGAGAATGTCGAACTGCCGCTGTTCTACCTCGGGGTCTCGAACGCCGAGCGTGAGAAGCAGGTCGATACGGTTTTGGAACGGATGCAGATTATGCACCGGAAGAACCACTTCCCCCAACAACTCTCCGGCGGGCAGCAGCAGCGAGTCGCCATCGCCCGCGCGGTAATCGCCAATCCGAAAATCATCCTTGCCGACGAGCCGACCGGAAATCTCGATTCCTCGAACGGACAGGAAGTCATGAGACTCCTCGCCTCGCTTCACGAGGCCGGGGCAACCATCGTCATGGTCACCCATTCGGCGGAGCAGGCCGACTATGCGGGACGCATCGTCCACTTGTTCGATGGGCATGTGGTCAGCGAGAATATCCGGGAAGCACAGGTCGCTTGATGTTCTTCTGCTGAAAAAGTCCAAAACCTGAAAGCCCTCTCAACTGGTTCTTCCCCTCATCATAAGGAGCCCTCTGCATGGTGTCCAACTACCTAAAGATTGCACTCCGCAACTTGGTTAAGCATAAGGGATATTCCTTCATCAATATTTTCGGACTGGCGGTTGGGATGGCGTGCTGCATCCTGATCATGCTCTATGTCCAGGATGAGTTGGGTTACGACCGGTACCATGAAAAGGCAGACCGTATCTACCGGCTCTCGCGGCAGTGGACCAATCAGGACGGAAAGATCTCGCTCCATCTCGGTCATGTTGCACCACCGTTCGGGCCCCTGATCCGGAACGACTTCCCGGAGACGGTGCTCGAATCTGTACGGTTTCTCCGCCCCGGTACCCTGCTCCTGAGTCAGGGGGATACACATTTCCAGGAGACGCGGTTTTTCTTCGTCGATTCGACTGTCTTCTCCATCTTTTCCTGGGAACTCCTTCAAGGCGACCCCACCACCGCGCTCGCGGAACCGAATATGCTCGTGCTGACGGAGTCGATGGCGAAGAAGTACTTCGGCAACGAGGATCCCATGGGGAAGGTCCTCCGGGTCAACCAAACGACCGATGTCAAGGTCACCGGCATCATGAAGGATGTGCCGTTGAACTCCCATTTCAAGCCGGACTTCCTCTGTTCGTTCGCTTCGTTCGCCAATGCTGTCGGGCGAGAGAACCTGGAGCGGAATTGGGGGAGCAACAACTATGCAACCTATATCCTGGTTCCTGAACGGTTCGATCCGGTCTCCTTTGCCGCCCAGCTCCCGGCTTTTATCGACAAGTACATGAGGCTCGGTCCCGCGGGACAACGTCCTTCACAAGGGACACAGTTGAACCTCTGGCCGATCACGAGCATCCATCTTCATTCCAACCTCGATTCGGAAGTCGAGCCCAACAGCAGCATCACCTACATTTATATTTATTCCGCCGTTGCACTCTTTGTGTTACTCATCGCCTGCTTCAATTTTATGAACCTCTCCACGGCACAGGCTTCGCGACGCGCCAAGGAGGTGGGGATGCGCAAGGTGCTCGGTGCTCATAAACAACTCCTGATCCGCCAGTTCCTGGGAGAATCGATTCTGCTCTCCTTCCTTGCTCTCGTGCTGGCCGTCCTTGTGGTCCACCTGGCGCTCCCGTGGTTCAACAGCTTTGTCGGGAAAGAGCTGGCGATGAACTATGCAGGCAACATGGTGGAGTTGCTTCTCCTCCTCGGTATCGCGGGATTGGTCGGCATCGTGGCCGGAAGCTACCCTGCATTCTTTCTTTCCGCATTCCAGCCGGCGGAGGTCCTGAAAGGGGAGACGAAGAGCGGGAAATCGGGACTGGCCTTCCGGTCGGTCCTGGTTGTCAGCCAGTTTGCGATCTCCATCGCCCTGATCGTCAGCATGGGGATCGTCTTTGACCAGTTGGAGTTTGTCCGGAAGAAGAACCTCGGGTTCGACAAGGAGATGGTGGTGTATCTCCCCGCCAGCACCCAGATTCGTCAACAGTTCACTTCGTTGCGGGGTCAGTTGCTGGCCCAGCCCGGGATCACGGACGTGACGATTTCCAGCCGCGTTCCTTCAGGGCGTTTGCTCGATTCGCAAGGAGGGACGGCGGAGGTGGGGGGCGAAATGCAGCAGATCACGACGCGTGTTGCCGACATCCACGTCGATCACAACTTCATGAAGACCTACAAGATTTCGTTCGCTGCCGGGCGTGACTTTGACATCAACCTGGCGAGCGATTCCACGGAGGCTTTTCTTCTCAACGAAGCCTCGGTTTTTGCCATCGGTTGGAAGTCTGCAGAAGAGGCGGTCGGGAAGAAGTTCCAGTACGGCGGGCGTTCGGGCAAGGTCATCGGCGTGGTGAAGGATTTCCATTTCGAGTCGCTCCATCAGAAGATCGCCCCAATTGTTTTCCTGATCAATCCGGGACGCTTTAATGCCGTGTCGATCCGTGTCGCGGCGGGGCACCTGGAGAAAACGCTGGAGTTTCTCAAAGAGCGCTGGCAGTTCCTCCGGCCGAACTTTCCGTTCGTCCCGCAATTCGTCGATGAGCAGTTCAATATCCAGTATCGTTCCGAGGAGCGGCTGGGGCAGGTATTCGGTCTCTTCTCCGGGCTCGCGGTGGTTATTGCATGCCTTGGCCTGCTCGGTCTTGCCTCCTTCATTGCCCAGCAGCGAACAAAGGAGATCGGCGTGCGGAAGGTCCTCGGTGCGTCCGTGGCGAGCATCGTTTTCCAGCTCACCAAACAATTCGCCCGTCTTGTGCTTTTCGCCAATCTTCTTGCTTGGCCTCTCGCCTATTATGGCATGACGAAGTGGCTCGACGGATTTGCTTATGCGACCGATATCAGTGTGATGTCGTTCCTGTTGGCCGGGATTCTGGCGCTCACCATCGCCGTGCTCACCATCAGCTACCAGGCAATACGGGCCGCGATGGCGAATCCAGTGCACGCGTTGAAGTACGAGTGAAGGCGGAACCAGGGAAGAATCTTCGCCCTTAGCGAGGCGGAGCGTCGGAGCAACGGCGCGACGGTGACGTTTAAGGTGGGGGTTGGATCGGAGTGAAGTTTTCTTTATCATCCGATCCAACCCTTTACTTTTCAGATCAAACCAATCGACGAGGATTCCATGAGACCCGATCATCGTTCCTGCCGTCAAATAGTTCTTTCCGTGTGGTTCCTTCTTTTGATCTCGACTTGTGTGCTTGTCGGACAGGAGGAGATCCTCACTCGCATCCAACGCGTTGAAAATAACCTGCTCCCCCCGGTCCTGATCAAAGGGGAAAAGGGCTGGGTGCTGAAGGAGCGGATGAAGCACTACATGGTCCCCGGCGTGAGCGTTGCCGTGTTCAGGGATTTCAGGATCGAATGGGCCAAAGCGTACGGTGTGAAGGATATCGGGACAAATGAGCCTGCGACGCCATCGACCATGTTTCAGGCGGCTTCGATCAGCAAGCCGGTTGCGGTGACTGCTGCGCTGAAGCTGGTTGAGGAAGGGAAACTCAAGCTCGACGACGATATTAACAAGATTCTCAGAACATGGAAGCTCCCGGAGAACGAGTTTACGGAGAAACGGAAGGTCACACCCGCGAACCTCATGAGTCACACTGCAGGGTTGACGGTCAGTGGCTTTCCGGGCTACGAACCGGACGAAGCGCTGCCGACCCTTCAACAAGTTCTCGACGGCAAGTCCCCGGCCAATACCCCCGCCGTCCGGGTAAACCTGGAGCCTTCGACGCGGTTCCGTTACTCAGGGGGAGGGACAACCATCCTCCAACTGATGATGATGGATCTCGAAGGGAAAGCGTTCGACCAGATTATGAAGACGCGGGTTCTCGACCCCGTCGGGATGTCCAACAGCACCTATCGGCAGCCTCTCCCGGAGGATTTACGGTCGCACGCGACAACGGCACACCGGGCCGACGGGTCGGTGATCAAGGGAAAAGTCCATATCTATCCGGAGCAGGCGGCAGCGGGGTTATGGACAACCCCGACCGATCTTTCAAAATTCGCCATCGAGATCGGGTTGTCCCTGAAGGGGCGATCAAACAAGATCCTCAAGAAGGAGACAGTCGAGCGGATGCTCACACCGTTTGTTGCTGACAACATCGGACTCGGTTTCTTTCTCGACAAAAAAGGAAACACAGTGTACTTCCAGCACGGCGGGGCGAATGAAGGCTTCCGTTGTATGCTGATGGCGAATAAAGAGGGAGGGTATGGCGCGGCTGTCATGGTGAACTCCGATAACGGTCAGATCATTGGGGAGATCATGAGGAGCATCGCGAAGGAATACCAATGGGAGAGTTACCTTCCGCCGGAGGAGGAAATTTTCGCCGTTGCAGAATCTGTCCTGGACCGTTATACGGGGCGATATCTCGTAAATCCTGACCGTGTCTTGACGGTAAGGCGTGAAGGGAAGCGGCTGATGGTGGATGCAACACAACCCCCGTCGTTCGAACTGCTCCCCGTTTCGGAAAGAACGTTCATTCGCCGCGATCAGGTGCTTCGCTATACTTTCGTGGTCTCAGGACAGGGAAGTGCAGGGGAAATGGAGATTCAGACGGATGCTGAATCGAATAAGGCTCCGCGGGTCCCGGCTCATCGAAGAATCCCGTACGAAGATCTGATGGCAGGGAACGTTGAGGGGGCTCTTTCCGGTTACCGCGCCATCAAACGAGAGCAGCCCGATAATTTTGCCGTATCGGAAGACCGACTGAATTCCCTGGGATATGAATTTCTCCGGCAAAAGAAATTCAGGGAGGCGGTGGGAGTGTTCAGCCTGAATGCGGAGTTGTATCCGGGTTCAGCGAATGTTTTTGACAGCCTCGGTGAAGCGTACGCAACCAGCGGGGACCGGGAAGGGGCGATCCGGAGCTTCCGAAAGGTTTTGGAAATTGACCCGACCCATGCCAACGCTCTCGCTCAGCTCCGGTCGCTGGGTGCCAACTGATCTCCTGCAGAACAAGAACGGCGCGGAGCCCTCGTACCGGTCTCGCGTTGGACTACGCTCTCTCCACATCAAGCATAGTGGGCGGACCGGGTTGGTGAGCCTGGTCAAGCTCCCACCAGAACCGCGCCGTTCGGATCCCTCTGATTCTTCGTTACGGGTGAAGTGTACGAAGAGAAGCAGTGGGGTCTCAAGAGCAATGCGGTGACCTGCTTCCTGTGATGATGAATTGCCTGAAAAACGGTGCGAATATCCGGGATAATGCAGGGTTGGTTTGGGGCCCGAATAACGGTTCCAAGTAGTGGCTCGCTTGCGCGATCCTTAGTAGTACGCCTCTGGCTGGGATGACGGTGTGTTTTTGGGTAAACGCGCGGATCTAAAGCGAACTCTTCATCAACTTTGAGATTTTTTCACGGTAGGTTCGGCTGAGGTTCAATTGCGTGCCGTTGCGGAGGATGACCACGTAATCCCCGTAAAACATCGGCTGCATTTCCTTGATCCTGTCGATGTTCACGATCGTGGAGCGGTGGATGCGGAGAAAGCGGGAGGGGTCGAGCTTTGATTCAAGTTCCGTGATCCGTTCCCGGATAATATGTTCAGTGGTGTTGATATGGATTTTGACGTAATCACCTGCAGCCTCGATCCAGTCAATCTCCTCAGTCCTCAGAAAGAAGATTTTCCCCCCCGTTTTGACCACGAGGCGTTCGAGCTTTCGATCCCTGGATTTCAGTTCCTCAAGAAGGGACTTCAGGTGCTTATCTGTCCCGTTGGTCTGCTTTGATTCGAGCCTCTTCCGGGTGCGCTCCAGGGCCTGCTCAAACCGTTCCATATCCACCGGCTTCAACAGATAATCGACGGCGTGGATATCGAATGCACGGAGGGCGTACTGATCGTAGGCCGTGACAAAAATGACGGTGGGCATGCGTTTTGGGTCAAGCGACTCTAGAACCTGAAAACCGTCAATTTCCGGCATCTGGACATCCAGGAACACGACGTCCGGCTTCTTCGTTTCGATCGCTTCAATCGCCTCTTCACCGTTTGCACAATGGCCAATGACCTGGAAGTCGCCTGCGCCCTGAAGAAGTGTGCTGATCCCTTCCCGCGCCAGCGGCTCGTCGTCCACCACGAGGGTTTTAATTCGTTGCATAGGGTGCGCGGTTCGTGCCCGCCTCCTCCTTGAAGGGTTGGTACGGGATCTCCAAGGTAGCGATGAGGCCTCCTTCATCGGCGTTGGAGAGTTCGAACCGATGGGCGGTTCCATAGAGTTGCTGTAACCGTGCGCGGGTGTTGGACAGTCCGACCCCCTCCTTAACCTCCCCCTTCCCTTTCTTCAATCCTTTGCCGTTATCGCGAACCTGTACGTACAGGGTGCCGTTGGTCCGCTGGGCCGTAATGGCAACCCTGCCGGGTCCGGACCGTTTGGCGATCCCATGCTCGATGGCATTCTCCACGAGCGGTTGCAGAATCAGGTTGGGAATTTTGGCGTCGAGCACGGCATCCTCCACCTTCATCGTCACCGACAGGCGTTCACCGAAACGGGTTTGCTGGATCATAAGATAACGGTCGAGAAACTCCATCTCCTGTTTCAACGACACCTCCTGGATGCCTGCCTGATCCAACGACATCCGGAGAAGCTCCGCAAGGCGCGTCAGCATTTTTTGAGCAGCCTCAGGATTTTTCTTGATCAGGACGGAAATGGCGTTCATCGTATTGAAGAGGAAGTGGGGATGCAGTTGCATCTTCAGGGCCTGGAGTTGCGCCTGGGCCAGCCTCGTCTCCAACTGGGATGATCGGAGTTCTCCCTCACGGTATCTCTTGTAGGCAGTGAACGTCAGTGAGGTCAACACGATGAACCAATACATCATGACGCCATAATCGAAATCGAGATACGAAGAGGTCAGCATCCTCTTCCATTCAAGGTTCTCCACACGGAAGACGAACTTGGCACGCAGCAACTCCGATGCCACGCGCGCGCCGTAGGCAACAATGAGGCTGAGAACAATGTGAAGGGCAACGTGGGGGACGAGCCTCTTGCCTTCGAACGAGAACCGTTTCGTCAGGCCGATGACCACCGGGGTCAGAGCCGCCCAAAGATAACAGTACCCCAGACCCCAAATGAGCGTCCGCCAGAGTTCGACCTCCCAGCGTCCTGTGAGGGCGGTTTTCAACTGGGTGCTGAACAGTACGCCGTTCAAGGTCCAGGCGATCAGGACCAGGAGGATGACATTGCGGCGGTTATTCAGAAGATCGAGATTCATAACCTGACTATATTGGGAATTTGAAACCAGAATAGCAACAACGGCATCGAAAGCCCTTCGTTGAAGACTTGTCTGCACCTCGACTATTTCGGGTATGATCCGCAGGACTCAATGACCGACGATAACTCCAATGAATGCACGATGGAAAGAAGAGGTCCTCTTTCATTGTTCATTCATCCGCCGTTCGGTCCCGCATCTTGCTTACTCGGGGAACCCCGGATAGTTGCTCTCAACGGCAAAAGAACAGTCTCACAGCAAGATTTGCGCGTCTCATTATAATTCAGACATATCATTTTGATACAATGGAATATCCAATATTTGCCGATTTTTGATGATTTTGTGATTTTTCGGTCTGGCACGCGCTTTGACATACTATAGCCAGACAATGAAACACCAACTCAACATCAACATAATCTTACAGGAGCTTACAATGAAAAAGTCACTCGCAGTTCTCGCCATCGCAATCCTGAGCCTCTTGTTCATTCAAGAGTCGAACGCCCAGGCCAGTGCGAACCAAACCGTCAACCTGACGGTGAGTGCGGTTTATAAGATTTCAACCTCCGGCAACCCCGGTGCCCTGACGATCAGCAACGG
>JACPUH010000047.1 GCA_016192345.1 Ignavibacteriales bacterium
CTACTCCTTCCCTTCTCTCCACAGTCCCAATCCCCCTCACAAGAGAAAAGGCCGGCTCATCGCCGACCTTTCTGGACATATCGTTGCGGTCGCTTATCAGCGCCCCAAATCTCGCAGACTATTTTTTTAAGCGCCTGGAAACTTCCTGGTAGATGGTTGCAGCCGCTGTGAGTTTCAGCAAATCCCACCATGAGAAAATCAGAAACCCGGCGTTAAACGCCCCGTTCCAATCCTTGAAGTACACAACATAGAGTTGAACGGTCCCAAACAGGAAAATAATCAACAGTCCGGTGAACAGGGAGAAAAAGGTCCAGGTCGAAGAGAAGATTAATTTTCGAAAACCATCCTGCGTATCCCGGCCGGGAGTCTTCCCGGAAAGAAGGAAACCGATCAAGAATGCGGCGATGGGAAAGGAGAGCAGATATCCACCGGTCGGCCCGAGGATCCTCGCAAGGCCGAACCCTCCCCCGGAGAATACCGGCAAACCGGCAACTCCCATGGCAAGGTACAGCGTCATGCTGAGAAATCCATTCCGCCTGCCGAGCAACGCTCCGGAGAGCATCACGAGCAGCGTCTGAAACGTGTACGGAACCGGGTGGTGCGGGATTTCGATTTGTGCGCCGATGCCGGTCAGGATGGCAAATGTGAATACCCAGAATGCCTGGGCTACCGCACGTTCGCTGGTGAGGCTCAGAGACCGGGAAAATGAGACGGGTTGTGCTTCCAATATGAATCCTCCTGTTTGATCGCGGCAAATAATAGTTAATTCTCAATCGAAAATCAACCGGCAATCCCTCGATACCGCTGATCAACAGGGATATGTTGCTATTCAGAAAATATCCAATAAATTGGGCCACACTCTTTTTAGGAGGATTCATGCGAACGTTGCTCCTTGTTCTTTTTCTTTCCCTCTCCAGCCTCAGCTTCAGCCAGCAATCGATGCAATTCTTTCCGGGAGGTACCTACGATCCATCGATTCCGACCCCGGGGTCGGTTCTCGGGTATGAAGTCGGCATGCGTTTCACAGACTATCGCAACCTTGAACGATATCTGGAGAAACTCTCTTCTTCCTCCAACCGCATCCTACGGGTGGTCTATGGAGAGACCTACGAACGGCGGCCGCTTCAAGCGTTGATCATCAGCACCCCCTCAAACCTTGCCCGTCTCGAGGAGATCAAGGCCTCCAACAAAAAACTGACCGATCCAAGACTCTTCAAATCGAAAAACGAGGCCGACGCACTGCTGAAAAATCTCCCTGGGATCGTATATCTTTCCTATGGTGTGCACGGAAACGAATCCTCCTCCACGGAAGCTGCCATGCAGGTGGCCTACCAACTCTGCGCCGGTACCGATCAACGGACAAAGGAAATCCTTGAAAACACGGTGATCATTCTCGATCCCGCCGTGAATCCGGACGGCAGGGAAAGGTACGTTCAGTGGTACAACACGGCCATCGGAACAAATCCTAATACCAACCCGGATGCACTCGAACACAGTGAGCCCTGGCCGGGGGGTAGGACAAACCACTATTATTTTGACCTCAACCGTGACATGTCGTGGATGACACAGAAGGAGACGCAGGCGAGGGTTTCCTTCTACCGTCAGTGGATGCCCCATGTCCATGTGGATTACCACGAAATGGGGCACACGAGCACCTATTTCTTTTTCCCTGCAGCGGCACCGTTTCATGAGGCTTTACCGGAGGAGGTGAAGAAATGGGGAACGATCTATGGGAAGGGAAACGCAAAGGCGTTCGATGAACTTGGGATTGCGTACTTTGTCGGAGAGGACTTCGACATGTTCTACCCCGGCTATGGAGACTCATGGCCTACCTTCAACGGCGCCATCGGGATGACCTATGAGCAAGCGGGAAGTGGTCGGGCCGGGCTTGGCATCCGAAAACCCGGAGGGGAAATCCTCACACTCCGGGAGCGTGCACGGAATCATTTCATCACGAGTATCGCCACGCTGGAGACCACCGCTAAGAACCGTGTGGAGCGCCTTCAGGATTTTTACAAGTTCTGGGAAACCGGCGTGCGCGGAGCCGGCACGGTGAAAGGCTATCTTTTCAAGGAAGAGACCGATCCGAACCGTGTCGCAAAACTCGTCTCCATTCTGCTGCGCCAGGGAATCGAGGTGCACCAGTTGCGCGAACCCGCCCGTCTCCCGGCCACGCGTTTTTTCACCAAGAGATCCGCCAGCGAGAGCTTTCCACAAGGAACGTACCTCGTTCCCCTCAATCAACCACAAGGCCGCCTTGCACGCGCGTTGCTGGAACCCCAGACCGTTGCACAGGATACTTTTTTCTATGACGTCTCCGCCTGGTCGCTGCCGGTGGCGTACGGTGTCACAGGCTACTCTGTTGAAGGGGCTCTGCCCAGTGCAACAAAATTGACACGGGTCCCTTCCCCCAGCGGAGGTATTGTGGATGAGAAAGCACGGTACGCGTATGTCATCCCATGGGAACGCAACGACGCGATCAAACTCGTCTGGCAATTACTGGAACGAGAATACAAACTCTCCGTTGCTACCCGGACATTTGAAGCGCGCGGACGCGCATTTGGTCCGGGAACGATCATCGCTCCGCTCGGTCCGAATCCCGAGGCGCTCCATGAAGATATTCGGCTGTTGGCGGAGACGTTCGGGGTTGAAGTATTCGCTGTGCATTCGGGACTCACGGAGAGCGGCATCAGCCTCGGTTCCAACCGGGTTCGGCTTCTCAAGAAACCGGGAATTGCTTTGCTGACCGGCGCGCCGGTTTTTGGGAACGACTTCGGTGAACTGTGGTACTTGTTCGACCAGGAACTGGAAATTCCCGTCTCGTCCATCCGCGCCACCGATCTCGGAGAGGCGAACCTTTCACGGTTTGACGTCATCATTCTCCCCGACGGTGGAAATTATCAATCCATCTTCGACAGTGTGCGCGTTGACAAGCTGAAACGATGGGTTCAGGGAGGAGGAGTGCTGATCGGGCTTGAAAACGGGGCGCGGTTCCTGACAAAATCACGATCGGGGATAACGCCGGCAACCCTGAAATCGGAGAAGAAGGAGGACGAGAAATCGAAGGAAGAAAAAGAGGTCGAAAAGGCAAGGAAAGATTCCCGAAAACGGTTAACACTGTTTGAGCAACAGGAAACTGACAGACTGGAACAGATTCCGGGAACGATTTTTAAGACCCTGGTCGATACCACCCACCCCATCGGCTATGGATACTCCGGGGAACTCTTTGTGCTCAAAGGAAATGCTGAGCCGTTTGAATTGCCGGAAACCGGAAAAAACATCGTACGATTCAGCAGGGATTCAGTCCAAGCCAGCGGATACGTTCCCCATGAGAAAGCGAAGAGGATCGCCGATTCCGGATACATCATGGAGTTTCAGCTTGGTCAGGGAAAGGCCGTTCTGTTTGCGGAATCGGTATCGTTCAGGATGTTTTGGGCCTCGCTTCCCAAGCTTCTGGTGAATGCCATCTTATTTCTCCCACAGCCCCGGTGAAATTTTGAAATCCCCCTAACACCCTAAAAATTCGTTGACTTACGGCGATCTTTTATGTATCTTTGAAGCCCAATTCGAGAAAAATTGGGCTTTGTTTTTTTAGCCCCGGTGGGAGAAATGTGGCCTCCCTCGTGGGCATCCGATCCGTGAGACGAGGTTGCCGGAAGAGTATCGTGCTTCTAGAGCCTTAAGGGAACCAGACATTCCGACACACTCTTGGGGTGTAGCCAAGCGGTAAGGCAGCGGCCTTTGGAGCCGCCATTCCCAGGTTCGAATCCTGGCACCCCAGCAGAGCAAACGATTCTTTCACACGTCTGAGCCAAAGAAGCCTCGCATGAGCAAACTCAAAATCTTCTCCGGGCGTTCAAACCGTCCGCTCGCGGAGAAAATTGCCAGGGAAGCGGGGGTGGAGTTAGGTAAGCTTGAGTTAAAAAATTTCAGTGACGGCGAGATTTGGGTAAAGTATAGCGACAACATCCGGGGTGATGACGTCTTTTTGATTCAGTCGACCCCTCCTCCGGCAGAGAACTTGTTGGAACTGCTGATCCTCATCGATGCCGCGCGACGGGCTTCGGCAAATCGTATCACCGTAGTGATCCCCTATTTCGGGTATGCCCGGCAGGACAGAAAAGATCAACCGCGCGTCTCGGTCTCGGCGAAACTTGTTGCGAACCTGATCACCGAGGCGGGAGCGGATCGTCTTATTACGATGGATCTTCACGCTCCGCAGATCCAGGGTTTCTTTGATATACCAATGGATCACCTGTACGCTTCGGCGGTGTTCACCGATTATTTCCGGAAGAAGAACATCCCGAACCTGGCGGTCGTCTCCCCCGATGTCGGTGGGATCAAAATGGCCCGGTCCTATGCAAAACGCCTGGAGGCCGACCTGATCCTGATCGACAAGCGACGGCCCAAGGCGAATGAGGTCGAGGTGATGAACATCATTGGAAACGTGGAGGGGAAGAACATCATCATCGTGGACGATCTGATCGACACGGCAGGAACGTTTGTCAACGCGGTATCAGCCTTGAAGGAGCACGGAGCGCAGGATGTCTACGGCGCCTGCACCCATCCGATCCTTTCCGGGAAGGCTATCGAGCGGATCAACGCTTCGGCAGTGAAAAGCGTGGTCGTCACGGATTCCATTCAGGTTCGGGGGGAATCCGACAAAATTGAATTTCGATCGGTTGCCAGGCTGTTTGCAGAAGCAATTATTCGCACGCATAACAATCAATCCATCAGCTCGTTGTTTGACGTCGACAAGGACAAAGCCTAATTGAGGAGACGGTACCATGTCAGAAATAACTCTTAATGCAGCAATCAGAAAAAACCTGGGAAAGCGCGCAAAACGCCTTCGGACAACAGGTACGGTCCCGGGCATTTACTACGGGCACGGGCAAACGAACATCCCTGTCGAGATGGGAGAGCTTACGCTGCAACCCCTGTATCGGACAACAGCGACGCATGTGATCAATCTGAAGCTCGATGACGGTTCGTCGCATAAATGCATCCTGCGGGACATGCAGTTTGATCCCGTGACCGAGAAGCCGTTGCACTTTGACCTCTTCGGTCTGAATGAAAACGAGGAGCTCATTCTTGAGATCCCCGTCACGGTTCACGGCGCCTCCAAGGGGGTCAAGGATGGCGGGATCCTGCAGCACATCCTTCACAAAGTGCGCGTCTCCTGCCTGCCGAAGTATATCCCGGATCATATCGAAGTGGACGTTGAAACCCTTGAGATCAACAAATCGATTCACATCAGCGATCTCATAATCCCCAATGTGACGATCCTCGAGAATGAGCATAGCGCCATTGTAGCTGTTGTTCCGCCGACGATTCTGAAGGAAGCCACACCGGAAGTGGTGGCAGCCGAGGCAACCGTGGCGGAACCGGAGGTCATAGGCAAGGGCAAGAAGCCTGAAGAAGGAACCGAAGGAGCCCCTGCGGAAGTGAAGAAGTAACGTTCCCGGCCATGCACTGCATCATCGGCCTCGGAAACCCCGGCAAACGGTACGACGGGACGAGACACAATATCGGTTTCGAAATTCTTGACAGTTTTGCCCTTCGACACCGTGCCCGTTTTGAATCCGGGAAGGGGGATTACCTCATCGCCCGGATTACCAGGGGCGAACTCCCGGTGGTCTTGATCAAACCACAGACGTTCATGAATGAAAGTGGGTCGGCCGTCGCAGAGGTGGTGGAGCAATTCTGCCTTCCCATGGAGAATCTGCTGGTCGTATGCGACGATTTTCAACTTCCGCTCGGTCAGCTTCGTGTACGGTCGAATGGAAGCGACGGCGGACACAACGGCTTGTATTCCATCATCTACCACCTGCAATCAGACCAATTCCCTCGGTTGCGTTGTGGCATTGCTTCATCCTTTACCCCCAAGGAAAAAACCTTGATGGCAGCATACGTCCTGGAACCATTCGGGCGGGATGAACTCCCGGACGTGCAGGCGATGATCGAACGCGGCACCGATGCCTGTCTCACTGTTATAGAGGAGGGCTTAATTCCAGCAATGAATCAATACAACTCGAAACCAGAATAGGAGAATTGCATCGGTATGGAACAGTTCGTTCAATGGGTTCCGCTGGTTGGAGCTGTCGGGTTAGTACTCGCCTTCCTCATTTATTTTAATCTGAAAAAGCTGAATGCCGGCACACCGCGTATGCAGGAAATCGCCGACCAGATCCATGTCGGTGCCATGGCTTTCCTCAAACGTGAATACGTCGTTCTGTTCTTTTTTGTCGTGATTGTTGGTGCGCTTCTTGCGGCGTTTCTGAACCCTCAAACCGCCCTCGCGTTCTTGAGTGGCGCCGTTTGCTCAATCCTGGCGGGATTTTTCGGGATGCAGGCCGCAACCAAAGCGAACGTTCGAACGGCAGAAGCCGCCCGCTCCGAAGGACAGGGGAAGGCGCTCCTGACCGCATTTGACGGAGGTGCCGTGATGGGGGTCAGTGTTGCCAGCCTGGGCCTCATCGGAGTCGGTCTCTTTTACATATTCTATGGCAACCCCGCCCAAGCGAGTATTATTAACGGTTTCGCCATGGGGGCAAGTTCGATCGCGCTCTTCGCACGAGTCGGCGGCGGCATCTATACCAAGGCTGCTGATGTAGGAGCAGACCTCGTCGGAAAAGTGGAAGCGGGAATCCCGGAAGACGATCCGCGAAACCCGGGAGTTATAGCAGACAATGTCGGTGACAATGTCGGTGACGTCGCCGGTATGGGAGCGGATATCTTCGAATCCTATGTCGGATCAATCGTGGCGACGATCGCCATCGGAGCCACGCTCCTGCCGGAAGGACTCACCCTGTTGAAGGCAACTCCGGAGGTAGGAGACGAATCCATTAAAAGCATCCTCATGGCACTCCCCCTCATCCTTGCAGCCGTTGGCCTCGCTGCTTCGTTCGTGGGCATCGCCTCGATGCGGGTCCTGAAGCATTTTTCTCCCGCCGCCGCCCTCCGGTACTCCACTTTTGTTGCCGCCGGGATCTTCCTTCTCGCCAGTCTCTGGATTGTGCGGTCATACGATGTCAGCAACAATGTCTTCTGGGCGATCTTCTTCGGCGCAATCGTTGGAATCGCCATAGGGCTGATCACGGAATATTATACGTCCGGTCCCCCCGTCAAACGGATCGGCATTGCCAGTAAGACCGGCGCTGCGACGAACATCATCCATGGGCTTGCGGTCGGACTTGAATCGGCGGCCCTGCCGGTCATTGCCATTTGTTTTGCGATTTATATTTCGAATGACGTCGCCGGCCTCTATGGAATCGGAATTGCAGCAGTCGGCATGCTCGCCACGGTCGGGATCACGATGTCCGTCGATGCGTACGGACCCATTGCCGATAATGCGGGGGGTATCTCGGAGATGTCCGGACTCGGTCCCGATGTGCGAAAAATCACCGACAGCCTGGATTCGTTGGGCAACACCACTGCCGCGATCGGGAAGGGGTTTGCCATCGGTTCGGCGGCGCTGACCGCCCTCGCTCTCTTTGCCGCATTCTCGCAGGCGGTGGATGCAAGCATCGCGGTCCGGTTGAAAGAAATGCAGGCAGCCGCCATGGAGTTACCCGCTCAGTGGAAACGCTACGCGATGCTTCTCGCAGAGGGAGAAGCGCCGCTGCAAATCGTTGTGACGAATCCTTCCGTCGTCATCGGGCTCTTTATCGGAGGGGTTCTCCCCTTTTATATCGCGGCGTTGACCATGACCTCTGTCGGGCGTGCCGCCGGAAAAATGGTTGACGAGATCCGGCGCCAATTCCGCGAAATCCCGGGCCTGCTCGAAGGCAAAGAGGGAGTCCGTCCGGATGCGGCACGGTGTGTCGATATTTCGACAACCGCCGCGCTGAAAGAAATGATCCTTCCAGGGATCTCCGCCGTCGTTGCACCGGTGTTCGTCGGATTTCTCCTGGGCCCTGCTGCACTCGGTGGCATGCTGGCGGGAGCAACCGTCACCGGCGTTCTCCTTGCCCTGATGATGGCCAATGCCGGCGGTGCATGGGACAATGCCAAGAAAGCGATCGAAAAGGGAGAAGTTGCCGGAGAGAAAAAGGGATCCGATGCCCACAAGGCAGCAGTCGTCGGGGACACGGTGGGTGATCCGTTCAAGGATACCTCCGGCCCGTCCATGAATATCCTTATTAAATTAATGTCTGTCGTTTCGCTTGTCATCGCTCCGTTGCTGATGCGGTAGCAGGCACCGGGGAAAAACAACCATAAACCACCCCCTGCTCCAGTCCTGGTCGTTAAGGGATGGGGCCTTTTCAACACAGTCCAAAGGGAGAAGTACTATGTCACGAACCAACATCTACGAGACGACGTTTATCGTGAACGTTTCGCTCGACGACGCCCAGATCGGCGTCGTGACCGAAAAGGTCAAGGATTTCATTGTGAAAAACGGAGGGGCTATTCGCGAGCTCGTTCAATGGGGTCGCAAGCGGTTTGCCTATCCGATCCAAAATAAGAACAACGGATTTTATGTTGTAATTGAATTTTCCGCTCCGACGGATTTCATCGCAAAACTCGAGCGCCATTATTTTCTCGAGGAGAACATCCTGCGGTACCTGACCATCGTTCTTGATAAAAAGGCACTCAAAGCCCGAACCTCGGCGGCAGCCCTGCTTGCCGAACAAGCCGCGGCCGAAGCAGCCCCCCCGGCAAAGACGGAAGCAGCAGTCCCGGTCAAGGTTGAAACCCCCGCAGCACCGGCCACAGTCGCGGCAGCAGCTCCGGCCCCTACCGTCGAATCCAAACCAGTGGCAGCAAAGGAAGAAGATGATGAGGATGATGCAACGTAATCTCCCGTCGGGGAAGGTTCGTTCAACCACCATCACTTTTCATCATCATTCATAGACAAGGATCAAGACCATGGCATTTCATCGACAACGACCCAATCAGCGGCAACAGAACAGCCAACAGCGTAAAAAGCGCACGTGCCGATTCTGCGACAATAAAGAATTCTATGTCGATTACAAGAACGAGAAAAAGCTCCAGCGGTTCGTTTCGGAGCAGGGACGCATCATCCCGAAGCGTATTACGGGGACCTGTGCGAAACACCAGCGCATGCTTGTTATCGCCATCAAGCGGGCCCGCCACATGGCGCTCCTGCCGTTCGTGGCGGATGCAGTGAAGTAATCCACAGAGTGTTCAACGTACGACCGAAGGATATGAGTATGAAAGTCATTTTACGTCAGGATTTCGAACAGCTCGGGCGGATCGGCGACGTGGTCGATGTGAAGGACGGCTACGCCCGCAACTATTTGATCCCGCGCAATATCGCCTACCAGGCAACGGGCGGCAGCATGAAGCGGCTTGAAGAGGAAAAGAAGCAGCAAGGAAAGAAGCTCGATAAGGAGAAACGGGCTTCGGAACTCCTCGCTGGTGAGCTCGAGAAGGTCTCCATCACCATTCAAATGAAAGTCGGCGAAGAGGATAAACTCTTCGGCTCTGTCACCTCTCAGATGATCGCTGATTCCCTGAAGGAAAAAGGGGTCGAACTCGACAAGAGGCAGATCGAGCTTGAGGATTCCATCAAGGCCCTCGGTATTTATACCGTACCCGTGAAACTCCCCGGCGGGGTGACCGGCAACGTAAAGGTCTGGGTGGTGAGGGAGTAATTCCCCGATCCGGCCATCAACTCAAAGCCCATCCCATGGATGGGCTTTTTTATTTTTCGGAATGCCAGATGAGGATCTTTTAATCGGTAAACATCCAAGGGTTATTTGACTTTTGGGACAAAAAATAACTAAATTGACAGCAAATTTCATCCACTTTTTGACCTTGTTCACGTTCGACTTAAGGAAATTTTTGCGTTATGGCGGAAAAAACTATTCAAAATTTGGAAGAAGTCACTATACGTTTTGCCGGTGATTCCGGCGACGGTATGCAGTTGACCGGAACCCAATTCACGAATACGACTGCAATCCTTGGAAACGACCTCAGCACCCTCCCCGACTATCCTGCGGAGATCCGCGCCCCGGCTGGAACCCTTTTCGGGGTTTCCGGATTTCAGATCCACTTCGGGAGCACGGAGATCAATACTCCGGGCGATCAATGCGATGTTCTTGTCGCCATGAACGCCGCAGCGTTAAAGGTGAATCTAGGGAGCCTGATCGATGGCGGCACCATCATCGCCAACTCCGACGGGTTCAATGATAAGAACCTGAAGCTGGCCGGGTACGCCAGCAACCCGCTGACGGATGGATCGCTCCAAAAATATCATCTGCACTCCGTCGATATTACCAAGCTTACCGGGCTTGCCATTCAGGATATGAACCTCTCCAGCAAGCTCGTCGATCGTTCGAAGAATTTCTTCGCTCTTGGAATGATGTACTGGATGTACAACCGTCCCATGGAATCGACCATTGACTGGATTGAGAAGAAGTTCGGAAACAAACCGGAAATCAAGGAAGCAAACCTGCGGGTTTTGAAGGCGGGCTGGAACTTCAGCGAGACCACCGAAATATTCGCCGTCCGCTATGAGGTGGGCCCGGCAAAGCTTGCCCCGGGAAAATACAGGAACATCACTGGAAACCAGGCTCTTGCGTGGGGTCTGATCGCCGCGGCAAAAAAGGCGAAACTCGATCTCTTCCTCGGCTCCTACCCCATCACTCCTGCAAGCGATATCCTCCACGAGCTTTCGGTCTACAAGCATTTTGGGGTCAAGACATTCCAGGCGGAAGATGAGATTGCCGGCGTCACATCGGCGCTCGGAGCCTCCTTTGGCGGGGCTCTCGGGGTCACGACGACCTCGGGCCCGGGAGTGGCGTTGAAGACGGAAGCGATCGGGCTCGCCGTCATGGTCGAGTTGCCGCTGATCATCGTCAACGTGCAACGGGGTGGGCCGAGCACGGGCCTCCCGACAAAAACGGAGCAGGCGGACCTCCTGCAATCCCTCTATGGCCGGAATGGAGAAGCACCAGTCCCCATCATCGCTGCAGCGACTCCGGCCGATTGTTTTGAGACAGCCTTTGAAGCATCACGCATCGCGTTGAAGTATATGACCCCCATTTTCTGTCTCTCGGACGGGTACCTTGGTAACGGGTCGGAACCCTGGCTTATCCCCGACTACAACGCCCTGCCGGAAATTGCACCCAAGTTCCGGACCGAAAAAGAAGGTTTCTTCCCCTACTCACGTGATGAACATACCCTTTCACGCCCCTGGGCCATCCCCGGAACCCCGGGACTCGAACATCGGATCGGCGGACTGGAGAAACAGCACATTACCGGCAATGTCAACTACGAGCCCCTGAACCATGAGTTCATGATCAAGATGCGTGCGGAGAAGGTTGAACGCATTGCCAACGAGATCCCCCTCGCGAAAGTCGAGGGAGATTCGCAGGGTGACCTGCTGGTCGTCGGTTGGGGCGGAACCTACGGTTCCATTAAAAGCGCGGTTGCCCATCACCGCCAAAAGGGGAATTCCGTTTCCCACTTGCACCTGCGGTGGCTCAATCCCATGCCCAAGAACGTGGGTGAGATTCTGTACAAGTTCAAGCACATCCTGGTCCCGGAGCTGAACCTCGGCCAGCTTGTGAAGGTTCTCCGGGCGAAATATTTGGTGCCGGCGGTGGGACTGAACAAAATCCAGGGCCTTCCGTTCAAATCCATCGAAATTGAAAAGAAAATTGAAGAAATCCTGAGAGGTACAAAATGAGTGTTCTTGTCGATGAAGTCATGAAACTATCACCCCCGCCCTCGGATCAGAAAGTATCTTCGAAGGATTTCCAG
>JACPUH010000048.1 GCA_016192345.1 Ignavibacteriales bacterium
CTGGAGGGAATACAGACGTTTGTACAACCCTCCCCCTTTCCTGAGCAGCTCTTCGTGCGTTCCCTCCTCGACGATGGAACCTTTCTCCAGCACAAAGATCCTGTCGCAACGGTACACCGTCGAAAGCCGGTGAGCGATAATGAACGACGTTCTTCCCTGCATCAACCGGTCCAGTGCCTCCTGAACCATCAACTCCGATTCGCTGTCGAGAGCCGAGGTCGCTTCATCCAAAAGAAGTATTTTGGGATTTCGAAGAATTGCGCGGGCGATGGCAATCCGCTGCCGTTGACCGCCCGAGAGCTGCACGCCCCGTTCCCCGACTTCGGTCTCATACCGCCGATCAAGCTGATCGATGAACTGGTGGGCGTTCGCCATCAGGGCGGCTTCGATAATTTCATCCTCGCTCGCATCAAGCCGGCCGTAGCGGATATTTTCATAGATCGTCCCTCCGAAAAGGACCACATCCTGCGGTACGGAAGCGATCTGCGAACGGAGCGACCTAAGGTCCATCTCCCGAATGTCGATCCCATCGATCAGAACGGCCCCCTCCGACAGCTCGTAGAACCGTGGAATGAGGTTGATCATCGTCGTCTTGCCGCTTCCGCTCGGCCCAACGAGAGCGACCTTCTCTCCCTCCTTCACACGCGCATTGACCCCCTTCAGGGCCACCGCGTCGCCGTTGTATGAGAAGCTCACGTTGCGGAATTCAACCGCACCACGATCGATTTTTTCCTCCCTCCCCTTCCCTGCACCATGCTCGCGCTCCAGGTCAAACATCTCAAAAATAAGTCCCGCGGAGACAAGGTTCTTCTGGAGCCGGGCCACCCCTTCTCCCAGCGCCTTGACCGGCTTGGCGAGCGAGTTGATCAGAATCAGGAAGGTGATCATGGATTTGATCGACATAGTCCCTTCCAGGAAGAGGTACCCTGTGAACACCACGAGGAGCGACGCAACGAAGGTATTGAAAAACTCGTTGGTGGGACTGAGCAGGGCCATGGTCCGGACGATCTTCATCGAGTGGTGGTAATTGTCGTCCACTTTCTGGCGAAACGCCCCCCGCTCATACTCCTCCCGGGTGAACGATTTGACGATCCGGATGGACGCGATCTTTTCCTGGAGGAAGGCCGAGATATCGGCAAGCGTTTCCGTCAGGTTCCTGCTGTGGGACCGTATCCGGTCGCCAAACTTTCGGGAGATCACCCCGGAGATCGTAAAGATGAAAATCGTAAACAGGGTCAATTGCCAGTTGGAGTACAGCAACGCTGCGGCAAAGACCAGGGTGAAGACCATGTTCTGGGCTATCTCCACGATCAGGTACAGCGATTGCTCCAGGTTGTTCACGTCGTTCGTGATGCGGGACATCACGCGCCCGGTTTTCTGCTGATCGAAATAGCGTACCGGAAGGGCAAGAACGGTATCGAACAACTCGATGCGGAACCGCATGAGGATCTTTTGCTGGGCCGAGCTCATGACATATTCGCGCAAGTAGGTGAAAAGCGCTTTCACGAGGATGAGGCCCAGCAGCAACAACGCAAACAGGGTGATCAGGTCCATGGTCTGGTCACGCCCACGGAGGCTGATTTCATGGAAGGAAAATCCCAATGCCCCCAGCGACGTATCGATGGCAATCTCTTTGCCGGCGCTCACGAGTTCGCCGATCTTTTGAAGGATGTCGAACAGCTGGGCGATGAGGAACGCGGCTGCGGCATCGGAGACGCTCATCATGGCAACGGAAAACAGTCCGGCCCCGATGCGCCATTTGTACCGGAGGAAATAGGGGAGGAGGCGAAGAAAGATCTTCATGAGACCGACAGGTTGTGCAGGATCATGAAATCCGTACCGGCGCGTTCCGGCGTTGGGGTCCGTGCGGTTTTTTGGGCAAAATGCTCCTTCACGGGAAAGGAGCAGAGGTCGAACAACGGACATTTCCCGCATAGGGGATTCTGCGCCTTGCAGACGCTTCTTCCGAAACGGATAAGGTTGATATGGAAGGAATAGGCTTTCCCTTCCGGGACAAGAGGCTGCATGGCATCGAATGTCTCTTCCGCGTTCTTCGTTCGTACCAACCCGAGCCTGTTACAGAGGCGGTGAATATGCGTATCGACCGGAAACACGTCGCGGCCCAATGAGAACACGAGCACGCATGCCGCTGTCTTCACACCGACCCCTTCCATCGACGTCAGGTACTCAAGCACCTCGCCGTCGGATTTTCGCTTCAGCTTGTCGAGATCGTACTTCCCAACCTGCTTTTTTATTCCACGGAGAATTTGTTTTATGCGCCGGGCTTTTTGGTTCTTCAAGCCCCCCACCTCGATAGCCTTGGCAAGGCTGTTCGTCGGCGCGCTGGCAACGCGCTCCCACGTGGGGTATCGTTTGCGCAATGTCACCCAGGCCCGATGGCTGTTCCGATCGTTCGTGTTTTGTGAAAGAAGCGTCGCGATGAGGCAATCGAGAGGGGATTCGAGGCGCCGAGGTTTCACGGGGACATTGAGAAATTCTTCCAGCTCCGCTGCAACTCTGCGGGTTTTCCTTGCTCCTACGTCCCTTGCGGTTTTGGCGGAACGGCTCACGTTACTGTTGGACTTGTTGTTCAACGGTCCCCGAGATGCAGAGGTCACACTCACACAGCGAACGAAGATGCTCCCAGGTATAGAGTCCGGTCGCGTGACCATCCCCCCAGGAAACTCCCAACGCGTAGGAGCCCACCTGATGGGCGCCGGTCAGTTTGTATTTTCCCGGGAGTTCAGGCTGCGGGAGTGGTGTGTAGCTCTTCAACAAGATGGTCTCCCCTTTACAACCGGCACAGGGGCAGTGATCACGCAGGGTTCGCAGTGAGGTAAAGCCTCGGTGCCCATCATCCCAAGTCATCGCAAGCTGTTCTCCCTTGGTCTTCTCATCCGGCGCAAACTTGATTTGCGTTGGAATCATGGTCATTTCCTGAAATGAAAAAAGGACAACCGGCAATGATTGTCCTTCTATGTCCTTTTGCTCGAACCATCTGAAAAGTGGACCGTACCGGGAGCCCTGCCCGACTGCTGACGCAGTCACGCAGGCGGGGAACCGGTGACCTTCCCGTCAAATTTCATTTGACGGGACGCTCTCACAAATTGAGTCCCGTCAACGTCAGTTGACGGGGCGAAATCCCGCCCTTTTCGGGCGGGACTGAGCTAACCGCTCAAAATGAATCTGTGCACAGCAGAGTTAGTCTACCAATAATTCTCTTCTTCCGTACTCTGTGTGGACCGTACCGGGATCGAACCGGTGACCTCGTGAATGCCATTCACGCGCTCTCCCAGACTGAGCTAACGGCCCGAAAAAGTGATTCAAATATACCCATCCGATGCAGGAAAGTCAACAGAAAGTTCTTGCAGCCCCTGACAGTTTTCGGTAACTTTTCAACCATCGAACCACGAATGGCACACTCAACCTCTCTCTGCGCTCTTAATGCTTTGAGTAAGTACAGTTTTTCCTAAGACGGGAACCCCCATGAAAACGCAGTTCAAAATACTCTTCTTTGTCCTCCTCCTCTCCGTTGCCGCTGCTCAACCAAAACTGGTTCCAGTTACCATCCTTCACTGGAACGATTTTCACGCACAGAACGAACCATACACCGTCACCGTCAAATCCCGTGAAACTGGACGGGATACAAGCTTCACCGTCGCAGGAACGGCCACCCTGCTGGGCTATCTCAACAAGTACCGGCGGGAATCGCCAAACCCTGTCCTTCTTCATGCCGGAGACGATTTCCAGGGAACACCGGTCTCTTCCCTGACCTACGGCCGCTCCCAGATCGAACTGCTCAACCTCCTCAAGCCCGATGCGATGACATTGGGGAATCACGAATTCGATTACGGAAGTGAGAAACTTCGTTCCTATTTTCCCCTTGCACACTTCCCCATCCTTGCCGCCAACGTCTACGACACGATCAGACACGAGTTGTTCGCTCAGGCTACCCGGATTATCAAAACGGGCGGAGTAACAATCGGCGTGATCGGATTGACCCATCCGCGGCTCGAAACGATCGTCATCCGTGATAGCCTGGTCGGATTGGTCATGCTCGATATCGACAGCGTCGCGACAAACCATATCCGTGCGTTCCGGCAACAAGGCGTCGACCTCATTGTCGCAGTCACTCACATGGGGTTGAGGTCGGACAGCCTGCTTGCCATGAACCATCCGGAAATCGACGTCATCGTTTCAGGACACGACCACGTCCCTCTCTTCACTCCAAAGCGAGTGAACAGGACCATCATCGTCCAAGCAGGACGATGGGGGCGCTACGTAGGCAAACTCGACCTGCAGGTGGATACTACTGAGGATTCCGTGTACAGTTTTGCCGGTCGGCTTATTGAAACCCGGACAAGCGACATTACACCGGATCTGATGGCGGAACGGGAAGTTGAGCGACTCGTCGGCGACCTGCGCGCAGCGATGGAAGAAGTGATTGGGGAATTGAAAACACCCTGGGTCCGAAGTCCCGAACGCCGGAGGTCGGAATCGAACATCGGAAGCTGGCAGACCGATGCCATGAGAGCCTACGCCAAAACGGATATCGCAATCCAAAACTCCACGGGGATCAGGACCGGTTTGGAGGCAGGACCAATCAAAGTGGGCGATATCTGGAGGATGAATCCGTTTGGGAACTACTTCGTGGTGTTCGAAGTTGATGAGAAAACACTCAGGTCGATGCTGGAATTCCAGTCTTCGGTCAGCACACAGGAATGGTGCCAGGTGGGCGGGGTACGTTATACCTTCGATTCACGAAAACTGGCCGGCCAAAAGGTCCAATCCGTTGAGGTTGGGGGAAAATCGATCGAAGAAGGGAAGATCTACACAGTGGTGACCAACAACTACGTGACCAGCAACATCCCGGCTCATTTTGGCATTGATCCAAAAGGACTCAAGTTCCGGATGTTACCGGCCATGGACCGCGATGTTTTCATCGATGCGGTTCGGCAACAAAAAGTAATCTCCTCATTCACGGATGGAAGGATACTCGATCTTGGAGCGATTCGTTAAGAAGACCGTTGCGGGCGTCGCCATTGCGTTTGCCGTCTTCCTAGGAGCATGCAAGGATGAGGTTACCGGTTCGAACACCGATGCGATAGTTTTTCCCGGTGCGAATGTCAGCTACTCCCAGCATGTCCAGCCCCTCTTTCAGCAGGCGTGCGCCGTCGGAGGATGCCATGCCGGATCAACGGCCCAGGCAGGACTCAATCTCTCCCCCCCCTCTTACAACAACCTGATGAACCATGTTCCCCGGCTCGTCACCTCCGGCTCAAGCGGCAACAGCCTTCTCGTTCAAAGGCTCGAAGGCACCATTCAACCACGGATGCCCTTGAACGGCTCACCTTTGAATTCGAACCAGTTGACTGGGGTCAGGAAATGGATCGACGAGGGGGCGTTGAATAACTAGGGTTACGTTAACAATGATTTTGCGTGCTCCTGTTTAGAGAATGAACCGCCAAGCACGACTTTGCTTTTGTCAAAGCTCTGTTCTATATTTGTGCCAAACCAATAACTGCCTCAGGGATGAAGACATGAAATATCCGGTGGTTGTTCATAAAAGCGAATATGGGTACGATGTGCATTGCCCCTTGCTTCCGGGTTGCCACAGTCAGGGTGACACAACGGAGGAAGCATTGGAGAACATCAAGGATGCGATTAGAACCTATTTGACAATGGTGTCTGAAGAGGAGCAGGGATCTCTCCACGAAGTCGAGGTCGCTATTTGATGCTTTTTACCGACCTCTCTTCAGAACGTGTTGTGCAGGCTCTTTCAAAGGTTGGTTTTCGAATTGTTAAGGGAGGCAAACATATTGGTATGTCTGACGGGACGCGTCGATTGACAATCCCACGGCACAAACGAATCAACCCTTACACACTCAAAGGGATCATCAAGGATGCTGGGTTAACAGAAGAGCAGTTTAAAGAATTGGTGTGAATATTCTCATGAAGACACTCTTCACGATGTTATAGCCATCACTCCCTCCGCTCCCCCTCAATCCGCACATCCCTCCCCCACTGAAGCTTTCTCCTCAACACATCGAAGTAGCTGGTATTTTTCCTTTTCACCAGGCGTGCAGAAAAAGGAGCCTTTCGGATGGTGATCTCAATCGGGGGTTTGAGGATCATCTCATCCTGACCATCCGCTGTAAGGTGGAGCGTATGCGGAGCACGTGCGACGCGGAGGGTGACAACGGAATCGTCGGGAACAATAACTGGCCGGACACTGAGCGTGTGAGGTGAAAGAGGGCTTATCGTAATAGATTTATGGGTTGGAACGATAATCGGTCCGCCGCTCGCGAGAGCATAGGCAGTTGAGCCGGTCGGAGTCGAGAGTATCACGCCGTCCGCAGTGAATGTTGCCAGGTATTCGCCGTTGACGTACGTCTCAAAATCGACAACCCTGGATGAGCCATATTTGTCAACAACAACATCATTGAGAGCGGAGTAACTCTTTTTATTCTTACTCGTTACAGCGGAAAGCATCATTCGTTCCTGGACAAGGTAGTTCCCCTCAAGAAGTTCCGTGATGCAAACTTCGAGATCCTCCAGAGAGACTTCGGCGAGGAACCCGAGCTTGCCGACATTCACTCCGAGAATTGGAGTCCCCTGTCCCGCCACAAGACGCGCCATCCTCAGGATCGTCCCATCCCCCCCCAGAGAGACCAGGATTTCGCATGCTCCCGGTATCTTCTCCAACGGAAGGATTTGTCTTTTACCCAGTTCTTTGGGTCCGATTCTCTTGCTGATCTTTGCAGCAAGCCCGTCGTGAATGACAAAATCAACCTTCTCGCTCCTGAAACGATCGATCAGTTCAAGGGCGATATCCGGAACAGCTGACTTCTCAAGGTTGCCGGCAATGCCGAATCGCATTTTCACTCCTTTTTCTCCTCTGGTTGCGGAGTCGGCTTCGATTGCTCGTCCACGTAATTCAATTTTAACTCCTTCAGTATGGAGGTGAGGAGACGTTCCTCATCAGAGGTAAGGTTTCCTTCCATCTTGTTCGCCATCATATCGAGCGTGTCGATGGCAAACTGAGCCTGCTCAAGATCCCGCTCGATTGTATCCGTCATGGGGTTCTTGATCTTTCCCATATGCTGCATGGCCGCAGCCTGAAACAAGAGGAGCAAATTCATGAGAAGCGCACCATCTTTATCGATTTGATTCATCTCTTTAACTCCTTGAATTCTTTAGCGATATCTCCCACAACTTTGCGTACTTGGTGAATACATAAAATGAGGAGAGCGTGCAGAGGACAAACCCTGGAAGGCCGTCCAGAAAACCCGCACGCAGCACGTACATCCTGAAAAAGACCCACAGCGGACGAATCAGGAGCTGACCAAGACCGAAACGCTCACCTTTTTCGTACAACTCCTCCGCCGCTAATGAAGTATAACGGTTGAACTTTTCAAAGTAATGGGCCAGCGTGGGATCGGTGTAGTGGAGCAGGTCAGATGAAATGCGTCCCACCTCCCCCTCGACCTCCACCCTTTCATGGACTTTCTGTTCCGTAAAGCGCCCCCGGGTCCGCCTGAAGAGCCGACAGATGTATCCGGGGTACCATCCACAGTGGTTGATCCAACTTCCCAGAAAGTTAGCCCTGCGTGGAACTTCAAACCCGTTCTGTGAAGGGTCGCTTTGAATGGTTTTCCGGATTTCGTTGGCGAGTTTTACCGGTACTCGCTCGTCGGCATCAAGCCAGAGGACCCATTCGGAGGTGCATTGGGTCAACCCGAAATTCTTTGCCGCCCCGTACCCATCCCATTTACGTTCAAAGACCTTTGGGGTGATGGTCCCGGCCAAGGCAACCGTCTTATCCGTGCTCCCTCCATCCACGACAACAATCTCTTTCGCCCAACGGACGGACTCCAGGCATTCAACAATATTCTTCTCCTCATTCCTGGTTATGACAATTACAGACAGGGATTCCACAAAAGTCCTTTTAAGGCGTTGGTAAAAAAATATTATCCACGAAGTTCACTAAGAAACACGAAGGAGTAACTGTTTACATCAAGAATCATTTTTCTTCGTGCCCCTGGTTGTTAAAACAAATATTATCCACGAAATTCACGAAGAACCACTAAGGGGTCACCGTTTTATCAAAAATCACTTTTATTCGTGTCCTTAGTGACCTTCGTGGATAATTTTATCTTCAGTTTCCAAGAACTATATTGACCAGTTTATTCTTCACAATGATCGTCCGAATGACCTTCTTTCCATCCATATAACGCTTGATATGGCCATCGGCATGGGCAATCCTCTCGAGCTCCTTCTCTCCCGTATCCATGGGAACCTGGGTCTTCGAGCGGACCTTTCCGTTGATCTGAAAAACCACCTCGACGGATGCCTCCACGGTCTTTGCCTCGTCGTACTCCGGCCACGATTCATAGGCAAGCGAACGCGCATGGCCCAACCGTTCCCAGATCTCTTCCGCAATATGAGGGGCAAAGGGAGAAAGAAGAATGATAAAACTTTCCAGCGCTTTCCGGGGACGTTGCTCCAGTTTCATGGTCTCGTTGACAAAGATCATCATTTGTGAGATTGCCGTATTGAACCGAAGCAGATCGATATCTTCACCGACTTTCTTCACCGTTTGATGATAGAGGCGCTCAAAATCGGCCGAGGGAGGGACATCTTGAATAAGGGGATCGATCCTCCCCTCCTCCGTAATAAAAAGCCTCCAGACGCGGTTCAGGAACCGGAAAACCCCCTCCACCCCTTTCGTGCTCCATGGTTTCGCCTCCTCCAACGGTCCCATGAACATCTCAAAGAGCCGCATCGAATCGGCGCCATATTCCGAAACGATGTCGTCAGGGTTCACAACGTTTCCGCGGGACTTGGACATCTTCCGCGAATCTTCCCCCAAAATGATCCCCTGGTGCCGGAGCTTCACGAACGGGTCCTTCGTGCTCACATAGCCGAGATCAAACAACACCTTGTGCCAGAACCTTGCGTACATCAGGTGCAGGACCGCGTGTTCCGAGCCGCCGACATAAAGGTCGATCGGCATCCAATACCGCTCGCGCTGCTTCGAGCAGAGTTCATTGTCGTTCTTCGAGTCCAGGTACCGCAGATAGTACCAGCATGAACCGGCCCACTGCGGCATGGTGTTCGTCTCACGGCGCCCCTTCAACCCGGTCTCTTTGTCCAGAACCTGCACCCACTCCTCGGCGAGGGCCAACGGTGACTCGGTCGTCCCGCTGGGCTGGAATTTCTTCAGGTCGGGGAGAAGCAACGGCAGTTCATCCTCCCTGAGGGGCTTCATCGTGCCATCCTCAAGATGAAGAATGGGGATCGGTTCCCCCCAGTACCGTTGTCGCGAGAACAACCAATCCCTTAACTTAAAATTCACTTTGCGAACACCAATCCCTTCCTGTTCAATCCAGGAAAGGATCTTCTCTTTCGCTTCGGCGATGTGCAGACCGTTCAGGAAATTGCTGTTGATCGCCGGTCCATCCTCAAGATACGCCTTGCCATTGAAGTCGGGGGGGGGCTGGACTGTCCGGACAATGGGGAGATTGAATTTCTCTGCAAAGTCCCAATCGCGTTCGTCCTGACCCGGGACCGCCATAATCGCTCCCGTCCCGTATCCCGTCAGGACATAATCGGCGATCCAAACCGGTATTTCCTTCCTGGTGGCCGGGTTGATGACGTAAGTCCCGAGGAAAACACCGGTCTTGTCCTTCTCGATTCCCCGCTCGAGCTCGCTTTTCGAAGCGGCCTGTTTTTTATACTCCTCAACAGCCCCCTTCACACCGGGGGAGGCCAGGACGTCGACTAACGGATGTTCAGGGGCGAGAACCATATAGGTAGCCCCGAAGATCGTATCGGGCCGGGTTGTGAAGACGCGGATAGCCTCGGTTCGTCCTTGAACCGGAAAATCGATCTCAGCCCCCTCGGAGCGGCCTATCCAGTTCCGTTGCTGCTCCAAGGTCGACGCGGGCCAATCGAGGTCCCTGGAGTCCTCCAAGAGCCGTTCAGCATAGGCTGTAATGCGCATCATCCACTGCTTCATGGGCCGGCGCTCAACGGAATACCCTTTTTCCGTCCATTCGGCGACCTCCTCGTTGGCGAGGACCGTTCCGAGCGCTTCGCACCAGTTGACGGGGATCTCCGCAACATAGGCAAGCCGGAACTGTGCAAGGAAATCGTGTTGCTCCTTCTTCGACTTCCCCTTCCATTCAGCTGCCGTCAGACTCCCGGCACCCGGGATTTCCGTCGTCCCCTTCCCGGCAAGTTCCGCCTCCAGCGTCTCGATCGGGCGGGCTTTTCGGGCCCGAGGATCGAACCAGGAGTTGTAGACTTTCAGGAAGATCCACTGCGTCCACTTGTAGTAGTGCGGATCCGTCGTATTGACTTCGCGGTCCCAGTCATAGCTGAGCCCCAGCATTTTGATCTGACGCCGGAAGGTGTCGATATTTTTTTCCGTGGTGATGCGGGGATGGATGTTCGTCTGCATCGCATAGCGTTCCGCCGGGAGACCGAATGCATCCCACCCCATGGGGTGGAGAACGCTGAAGCCCTTCATGCGCTTGTAGCGGCAGAGGATATCCGTCGCGGTGTATCCCTCCGGATGGCCGACGTGCAATCCCGCCCCGGACGGGTACGGGTACATATCCAGCACGTACATTTTAGGTTTGCTGAAATCCTCGATGGTCTGAAACGACTTGTTGCGATCCCAGTATTCCTGCCACTTCTTTTCAATGTCGAGAAACTGATACCTCATGAAATTCCGTTGTGATAATGGTGGTTCAAAGGACTTTGCTCAAAGACAATTTTGCCAAAAAATGCGCAGCCGGAGGCGTATCACAACAGTTACGGTAGCAACTGTCAAGATTGAACACCAGGAAGCGGATGAATGTAAGGAATATGCGCTGTAATATCAATGTAAGGTTCACGCAAACAAGGAGCAGGGATGCGATGACACGCCTTCACAACCTGCATCGTAATGTTGTCGGATTGGGGGGTGTTGCGGGTATACAACTGCAACGCTGTTCAATTGTTCCTGACGGTCTCACCTGAGGGAAGAGTTGACGTTCTGCCTGTAGGTCTTTATCTGCCGAACCGTTTCCTTAAAATGCTTTCGAGTGCATTCCGATATTCGTCAGCATCCTCTTTGTGAATAACGAACACTTCAATGTTACCCGGCCTGTCGGGATGCACACGCCCCTTGTCATCGATGAACACTTTAACCCTCTTGAAAGAATACGGCTTGACTGCGCGCGTGAAATCACCCACAGGTTGGCGCAAGGCGGTGTACTCGCCTCGCTCATTTCGGTAAATATTCATTCCGGCAGCATCCAGAAAGCTGACCGTGGACCACATGTTGCGCGTCATGCTGTACATTCCCGCCACTTCCTCCTTTTCCAGCGGTCGCCGTAAGAATTCCATGGGATCGAGAACGGCCTTACCGGCAGCCGGCCCGATCGTGCCCGTTCCTTTCGAAAACGCATAGAGAAAATAATTCTGAAGCTTCGGAGCGGCGGTCTCGAGTATCCTGCGCTGATCAGCCTGCCAGTACGTCTCATAGTTGTTATCGCCAAAACATGCAGCCCAGTACACCGGCAAGCCTGACTTCATAACAGCAAGAAAGGCATTGCGGTCCTTTTCCAGGTTCACGTCGAATCGACCCTGGGGGAACCCATAGATGCCCGTATTCACATAGAGTCTCGAAACTTTCTCACGGAAAAGTCCTGGATTGCGATTCCAAGCGGCAGCGACATCACGCACGGTTCCAACCGTGAGGATCATGACCTTCTCATCAGTCTTTTCGAGGAGAGCCAATATCATTTCCACCCCCTTTTGACACAGGGGATCCTGGTTGAGACATTGATCATCGATGCTTCTCAACGGATGGCGCAGACCGATGGTGTACGGTACTGCGCGGCCTGTGATTTCAAACATTTGCCTCAATGCAATGGCACCGGTCCCCTCACTCTCCGGACGCCTGTCGTACAGTTGCTGATCGAGTACGATCCCCAACACATCGATCTCGGGCGTTGTCATCAAGGTCGCCAAATCAAAATAGTCGTCTGGATCGTCGGGAGGAAAATAGAGATCGGAAGAGTAGATCAGCTTCACCGTTGCACGCTGCGCAGGTTTGCCGGTCTGACCGTTCGCATTCAGTGCAAGCAGAAGCAAGGCAAGGAACATGGAGAATGTTCTACCGTTCATACGTAATTGCTCAGCGTTTAATTTTACCACCGATGGCACACGGATGTACACTGATATATGCAAGATGCTCGGATCGCCATTGGACTGGGGTTTGCAACATTTCAAAAATCGAGGCGCGTGCCGGCGTACATCGGTGTCAATCCCTGCCCGACTGAACGATCAGTCGTTCGGGCGGGCGCAGTCAGGCTGGCGGGGGTGCGCCATCTGTGGTTAGATAGCTGAGCAGTAACGTTCATACAATCAATTCTTGAGATGAGAGCTGTGAACTGCCGGAGAGTGTGTCGGCCCCGAGCCCGGCTTGCCGGAGCAGGGGGCTACAACACCTTTACAACCAGCATCGTAATGTCGTCGGATTGGGGGGTATCGCGGGTGTACAATTCCAAGGCGGTTCGGACATTGCCGATGATCCCAGCGGCGGGCAGTGAGAGCGAATTGCGAAGAATTCCTTCTAAACGCTCCTCGGTAAAATCCTCCCCCGCAGAATTCATCGCCTCACTCACGCCGTCGGTGTACATCACAAGGACGTCGCCGCGGCGCAATGGCACCGATGCTTCCTCGTAGGGGGAGAGGGTCGACATTAATCCCAAAATAATCCCCCCCACATCGAGTTTCTCCATGGTTCCGTCTGCATGGAAATGGTATGGTGGATTATGGCCGGCATTCACATAGCGCATCGATCCGGACTTGAGATCGAGGGTGCTCCAGAAGAATGTGATGAACTTTCCCTGTCCGGTATTCTGCGACGTAAGGTCATTGATCCTCGATGTCGCTTCCGACATGCTCAATCCCATAGGCGCAAAGGCCCGCAAGGAAGCCTGGACGTTTGCCATCAGCAACGCGGCCCCCGTCCCCTTCCCGGAAACATCACCGATGGCCAGGACGTACTCCGTCGGCGATATCGCGATCACATCGTAGTAATCCCCCCCGACTTGTTTCGAGGGGATGTTGGTTGCTGCGACATCGAACCCCTGGATGACCGGCAACGACCGGGGCAACAACCCCTGCTGGATTTCCCGCGCGATGGCAAGCTCATCCTCCATGCGCTGTTTTTCCAGCGCCTCACGGAACAACCGGGCATTCTCGATGGAGATGATGGCCAGGTTCGCCAGCGAGGAAAGGAACTCAAGGTCGGCTCGCTCATATAAGCCTCCCCGCATTCTCCCTCCGAGGAGGATCATCCCCTTCACTTCTCGTTGGACCAGCATCGGGACCGCTACCCTGATCCCTCCCTCTTTGAGTGTGGCCGCAACAGTCGCGAATTTCTTCTTCCGGGTGAGTTCATCCACGGATTCCGCCCGTGTCAGTTCCTGGAGAGTTTCAAACAAGTCGGGCGTACAAACGTCTTTCTCGAGCCGCGAAGCCACAACCTGCATGTTCCTCCCCTTCCCCAAACAAATGGCATACCGGTTCACACCCACCTGACCGAGGAGTGAGAACGTCAGCAGGCGGATTACTTTGTCCGGTTCGAGGACGACGTTAAATTCCTTCCCAAGGTCGAAGAGCGTATTCAGCTCCTGGAGTTTCCGGTCGAGATCCCGGTTGACCTCCTTCAACTGGTCGATGATCAGCGCTTTTTCGACAGCCGAGCCCGAAAGGTTCACCAGCGAATGAATGAGTTGTCGCTCGGCCTCGGCATACTTCTTCCCGCCCAACCGTTCCCCGAGGGTGAGAAGTCCCACGACGCGTCCCTGAGTCAGGATCGGGACGATCAGTTTTTGTCCGTGCGCCTTGAAGAAGGTAACCCACGGTTTGTTCGTTACCGACAGGCGGTCCGTGATGGTCGGTTTGCGCAGGGTTTGCTTGAGGGTGATCGCCTGGCCGAGGACTCCAGCCTCCACCCCCTTGGCGTTGACGATCTCGAACAAGTGCTTCTCCCGGGTGAGCAGGACCATCCCTTTCGAGACGAGCATTTTGCCCATGACCGTGAGGAGAACGGTGTCGAGGATGAACTTCAGATCAAGCGAGGAGTTGACAACGTTACTGAATTCAAAGAGAGGGAGAATATCGTAGGAGGAGGAGTTCTTCAGCGATTGTTGCTTGTCGGGCATGGTGGTAAGGCGCTTCACCGGTCAGCCGCGGGCTGCCGAATTGCTGGGGGTAAGATATTTGATGAGGCGCACCTCATTTCTCTTTCCGGGTGAATAATTGTATTCCACTTTGTCCATCAGGGTGCGCATCAGGTAGACACCGAGTCCGCCGCGGCGGAACGTGGACAAGTGCTGCTTCAGGTCGGGCATCTTTGCGGAGTTCGGATTGAACGATTTTCCCTCATCGATGACGCTGACCTGGAACGTCTCCCGGTCGTGCGTGATATCGATCTGGATGCTCCGGTCCGGAGCGTTCTGGTACGCGTGCTTGATGACGTTCGTGCATGCCTCGTCCACTGCGAGCACGATCTTCGACGACTCCTCTTCGGAGAAGCCGAACCGGCGCGCTGCGTGCATGACAAACTCGCGTACCTCGAGGAGATTGTCCGTACGGCTCTGGATGGTTTTTGTCAATGTTTTGGCCATGCGTTCCATCGGTCTATGGACGGGGGTTCAAGGCGTTCGATGCCCCAACGCGATCCCCGGTGGTCACTTCCTTGCGGCGAATTTGCCCACTGCTTCCTGTTCATCCTTGTAAATTTCATACAGGATGGGAAAGCCGAGCAGGTCGAAGACGTTATAGACCTTGGCCGACATGTTCGTGAGCTTGATGTCGCCCTGGTTTTTCCGCACGTCCTCGATATACGCCATGAAAACGCCCAGTCCCGCGCTGCTGATGTAGGACAGGTCCTTGCAATTGACGACGATGTTAAACTTCTTTTCGTCGATCAATTTCTGGAACGCGTTCTCCAGGTCGGGCGCCGTGTGCGCATCGAGATACCCTTTCAGGTCGATGACGCTGACGCCTTCCCCGTCGCGTTGATGGACTTTAAATTCACTCATGGTGGGAACCTCCCTCTTGATTCAGGTGGATGCAAGTTCGCTGCTGACGGTAACCCATTATGCCTCCAGATGACCTAACCATTTTATCACCACGAGCGTCATATCGTCTCCATACGAAGAATCGCCCGTGTAGTTTCTGATTTCGGTCAAAATTGTTTGTTTGATATTCTCTGCGGATTGAAATCGCGAGCCCAAAGCGGCCTGTACCAGGCGATCGAACCCGAATTCCTCACCCTCGTGGTTCCTGGACTCGTTGATCCCGTCGGTATAGAAGATACAGAGATCGTCCTTGCGGAGTTCAAGCGTTGTTTCCTGGGTTGCTTCCTCAAACATGCGGTCATTGGTCAACCCCAACCCAATCCCGGAGGGACGCACCATGCGGGCATCGAGCCCCGAAACGTAGATCATCGGGCAATGCCCTGCGCGCGCAACCGTCAGAGTCCCCTTCTGCATGTCGATGATGCCGTACAGCAAACTGATGAAGGCTTTCCGCTCGAGGCTCTCGGTCAATGATTCGTTGGAACGGAGGAGCAACTCCCTGGGCGAAGCACAAAGTTTGCTGATCGACTGAAAGATCCCTTTCACTTCCGCCATGTAAAAAGCGGCGGAGACCCCTTTGCCCGAGACATCCCCCACGACAACGCCGAGGCGATCGCCATCGAGTTTGACAAAATCATAGTAGTCTCCCCCAACCTCCATGGAAGGTTCCGAGACGGCGGCGATATCAAGGCACGCGTAGTACGGTAATCGCTGGGGAAGGAGGCGCTTCTGCATCTGTTGCGCCACCATGATTTCCTGCTGGTAACGCTCCCGCTTCAGCGACTTTTCTATCAGTTTCGAGTTTTCGATCGCGATGGTCACATGATCAGCAAACGTCGTCATCACGTCAATATCGTCCTGATCGAAACCGAACTCGAAGTCTTTTGTGGCATGGAGAAATCCGATCGGCTCGCCCTGGGAAACAAGCGGCACGCTGAGCAGGGAACCGATGGAGACCCCCTGCTTCTTGATATGCCTGGTTCTCCTGTCGCTGCCCGCGTCGTCGATCAGGAGCGCCCGTTTGGAATCGAGGACGAGGCGGCGAAGGGAGGATTCACTGTCCATCGTAATGACTTCGATCATCTCGTGTGAGATGTTGCGGTTCGAGACGACCTCCACGGCGACCTGGCCGTTCGCCCCGCGTTCCTTGATCAACTCCAGCCAAGCGCTTTTCGCGCCGACGACTTCCAGCGTCATCGCGGTCACGGTATTCACCAGGTCGGAGAAGTCGAAGACCTGTGTCACCAGCCTGCTCAGGTTGTGGAGCGAGGTCAACTCCGACTGTTTTCGTTCGTACACTTCCGCCGTTGGAAGATGGAATAATGTGCTGATAAATGCCATCCCAAAATAGACGGCTCCAAAGATGGCATTCAGTTGTGCGAACGTCTTTAAGGGGTAATGGAACGAACTGATCACCTGGTCGACCGGCGATTGGGTAGTGAGCAGGTTCAGGGCGATAAACGCGAGGAACAACAGGGCGCTATAGCCAATCGAATAGAGCTTCTCCCTCCGCGAGAGATAGACGATCCAGTTCTGCTTGAACGAGTTGACGACGATCATGACGACCGACGCCGCGAACAGGAGCGTCGGCGCCAGGGGCAATTCTCCCGACATCATGGGAAACGAAAGAACGCTCGCGCACATCAGGAGCACCACATAGACCACAAGGTTCCGTTTCGTCCCTTTCCGTCTCTTGTGGAGCAGAAGGTCCTTGATCGTGAGAAGGGTGTTGATGGAGAAGAGTCCCAGCGTGAGTCCAAAAACGACCGACAGCAGATGGACGATGGCAAAGTAGGGCGGCTCCCCTTCCCCCTCCCCGGCGGGCGAACGGCCGAAAAAAACGACCATGCTTCCGACGAGGATCACCAGGACGGAAACCATGAGCAACTTCCCGATGCTCTTGGGAATAGCAATCGGCTTACCAAGGCGCTCACCACGGATAAAGAGATAAAGGAGAAAAAACGCTCCGATGATAGCTCCCTCGCGGAGGTACAGGGCTCCTTCCAGGTCGACGCTGACCGTATGGCGAACCACGTCGACAACGTAGACGGTCAGGAACACGACCAACGCGCCGGAGATAAAGAGTATTTTCTTCAGACGGGACATAAGGGAAGAACGACAGCTTTCGTCATGGCATTACCGCGTTATGGGAAACGGACTGACGGTATGCAAGTGTTCGTGTCTTGGGCTCAAAAGTTACATCTGCCCCCCGGGAGCAGCGATCCGCCGGGCCGATAGGACGGAAAAAAGAAAAACCACTCCCTTGGAAAAACCGGTCCTCGGAAGTGGTTGATATTCTATGGAACAAGCATTCAAGAACGCTGGTGCGACTCAGGCTGGAGAAAAAGAAATGCCACAAAGCATGTTACGAACTAGCCTCGGCGATATACCGATCGATCTCGCGGACATAGGGAGAGGTCGGATATTCCCTCTTCAGCCGCTTGTACAGATCCACCGCCTTCTCTTTCTGCCCCGCATTGGTATAATTCTGCGCGGCGTGCATCATGTGTTCCGCCGCGAGGACGCCACGGGGATCCTTGTACGCAGCCCGTTCAAAATAGTCTGCAGCATTTGCGTGGTCGGCTTTGGCTTCATAACTGGCCGCTGCACCGGCAAGAGCGGAAGAGGCAAGCATGGGGTCCTCGACATCCACCTCCTGAAAATATTCGAGGGCCTTGTCATAATTCCCCTGCCCATAGTACGCGTTCGCCAGATAGAACGTGGCCAGTTCCCCCGCCTTGGTAGAGCCGTAGTCATCCACAACCGCCTGCAACCCGCGGACATTTTCCTGTGGATTACCGTTGATGGCAAGATCGAAGCGACGTTCATCGTACAGGCGCATGACCTTTCCGAGCTCGCTTGTGGCTTTCTCATTGTTGGAACGCAGGTTGTTGAAAACCACCACCGCGACGACAACAACAAGAATGACTCCCGTGGCAACGCTGCTCACCAGTTTTTTATTCTGCTCGTACCACGAAGTCGCCTGGAAGTACGATGTGACAAGCCTGTCTTCTTTCATTTCCTTCTTGCTGAGTTTCTTTTGCGCTTTGAGCATGAACCAACCCCAATGATAATGAATGAATGTATTGTGAAAAACTTGTACGCCCGAGGCGATTCGAACGCCTGACCTTTAGCTCCGGAGGCTAACGCTCTATCCAGCTGAGCTACGGGCGCATATTTGTTTGAACACCAGTCCCGTTCGAAAAACGAACGGGATCCGCAAATTGACTTATACGTTAACTTCACTTCGTTCGTTAACGTATGTCAATTTGGGACTGAGCTACGGGCGCATGGTTGATTTGTAATGATTCCCTGACTTCCCTGTTCTGATCCCGCCTAAAAAACCGGCGGGATCCTCAAATTGACATACGAGTTAGTTCGCTTCGCTCTCTAACTCGTGTCAATTTGGGAGCTACGGGCGCATATTTGTTTGAACACCAGTCCCGTTCGAAAAACGAACGGGATCCGCAAATTGACTTATACGTTAACTTCACTTCGTTCGTTAACGTACGTCAATTTGGGACTGAGCTACGGGCGCATGGTTGATTTGTAATGATTCCCTGACTTCCCTGTTCAGATCCCGCCCGAAAACGGCGGGATCCTCACATTGACTGACAAGTTAGTTCGCGTTGCTCACTAACTTGTGTCAATGTGGGAGTTCGCTTCGCTCTCTAACTCGTGTCAATTTGGGACTGAGCTACGGGCGCTGTAAAGCGATAAAAAGATAAGAAACAATGAGAGAGAAGGCAAGGAGTTGTTGTGCCCCTCGTCTACGGGCGATAGTCGACCCAGATGGGGCTGGACCAGGCAGCCGTCCCATCCTTATAGATAACTCTGAGGTAGTAGAAATGCAGCCCCGGCTCGACCGCGTCATCCACGACTCCCGCATACCGTGCCATACGCATATCGACGGGTCCGGAAATGAAACGCTCTTTGTTATCTCGAATCACATAGGCGTAGAGAAGTTTCTCAGACCGTGCTTCGAAGGAGACGACCGGCGGTAACGATGTGGTGATCACGCTCCCCATGGGAGCATCGTTGATGGAGAATTCGAGATAATATTTCTCCCCCGCAGTTGCATAATTTCTCCGGCGCTTCAGGGCATCCCAGACATTCTCACGGGTCAAGCTGTCCTCCAAGAGCACGGCCGTGATTCCGCCTTTGTAGGGGTCTTCCCGCCACCCTTCATGTGCGTGGTAGTACAATCCGTGCGAATCGGATCCCCCGACAAATCCCACCACAGCCCCCCTGGCCAAACCATCTTGGGCAAACGTGCCCGGCATACCCCCCCGGTGGGGAATCGGGAGGTTCCCCCTATACTCATTGGCACCATGGATGGAAATGATCTCGTAATTTGTTTGGATGTCAGGATCATGATCCTCCCAGGTCATCCCACCCCATGAGGGATGATGGGGGAACGCTATCGCGTCAACATCATGCAATTTCCTGAACAGGCTTTCCGGATCGTACGACTGCTTTCCCTTGTGACTGAAGAAAGGGCTCTCTTCCCCACCTCGGAAATAGACATTCTTATGACCGACGCGGCTGGCGCTATCCTGTCTTCCGCTCCACGTTGAGTGTGTCCATTCGTAACCGTTGAGCGTGACAAATTCACCCGGGGAGTTGTAGATCTCATTCAACGCCTTCAGGTACGCCCATTCTCCCGGGGAAAAATGGTTATCCCCAGACCGGAGAGCATCGTGATCGGTAATGGCAACGAAATCCCTCCGGTAGACATTGCGGTAAAGTGTGAAAACGTCGTCGAAACTTCCCGAACCGTCCGAATAGGCCGTGTGTACATGGAGATCGCCATAGTAAACCCTGTACTTCCCCCCACCCGCCGGACCCCGGTCCCCTTCCCCCTCGACCGATTTCAGTCGTGGAGTAAAAACCGGCGGAGGTACTTTCCTGAGTCGTGGAGTTTTCCTGGACGGGGCAAGGCGTGTAAGTTTCTGAAGAGTGATCGATTTCCGATCCCTCCGAGCCATCCACAGTTCCCGATCGGAAATCCATGCCGCGTCCACCGACAAGCCCCGCAAACCCCACGAGGGCTCATCCAGATTCCAATTTGGATGCCATGAATCTCCCTCATAGTAGGTCGCATCAAAAACGTGATCATGCCGCGTGAAAAGATATAACCGCCCGTACGGATCAAAGGTGATGACAGGAAATTCGTACGACTGTGTCTCACCCGTGTTCGTCAGATCGATGCCGGGCATTGTTTCCAACGGTTCAGACCAGGATCGGCCGTCAAACGCCCTCACCATCGCGTAACGGATAATTCCCCAGTCATCGTTCCCCCGTCGGTTCGTTGTCCAGGCAACCCAGAGTTTTCCGTCATGCCATGCGAGGGAAGCCTTGGTATCCATGGCAGGATGATAGGTAACTCTGATCGGCTCGCGGAGCACACCCCTTTTTGCCTGCCGGATGTACACGTCCGCATTCGCCCCTACGGTGTGGTCCCAGGCGAACCAGACGCTGCTATCCGATGATTCTACCAACGATGGGCGATAGGCATATCCCGGCCGATCCTCAATCTTGATCTCTTCGCTCCACGTTCCGGCGTTGAAGGACTTCGCGACAATCTGCATGCCTCCCCCCTTTAAGCCCCGTTCCCAGGCAACCCACACCTGGCCACGTGAGGTTGCAAGGATCTGGGGACGAAAATCGTACGCCCCGTTTGCCGTCAACTTCATTTCTTCTCCCAACTCCCCATCCATGGAAGTCCGGGCATAAATATCCCATGTTCCGTTCCGGCGGGCGGACCAGACCACCCAGACCGTTCCGTCGTTCTCAACGGCGATTCGCGACGCGTATTCCTCGCCGGTCGTCGAACTTACCAGAACAGGTTTGGTCCACTCGAGCCCTTCAGGGAACCGAAGGTAAGGACGCCGGGTCGTACTGCTGGTATCGACCACCACCGTATGGTTTTTTGCATTGAGGAGACTCGTCAGATAGATCCCCTCTTTTCCATCCGGACCCGTATAGTCATAGGAAATGTGCAAGGTCCCTTTCGCGTCAGCTGCAATGGACGGATATTCGAGTTTCCCCAACTCTTCGCCTTGATACTGAGGGAGAAAGAGCGACTCGGAGGAGAGCATATCCTTCGGAACGACCGGGGCGGGAGTATCGTGTGGCTGTGAACGAAGGACAGATAACGAAAGAGGCAAGAGAAGTCCGGCACCGGTCAGGAGAATGGCAGAGTTGATCTTCATTCGTTTCCTCCGATTCACTCTAGGGGTCAATTCAAGCGTGACGGTCCGGCTGTCCGCTCCAACGCGTCCATGACATGGTGAAAAACGCGTTCGTGCGTAATTCGAGTCATGCATTCAAAGGTTTTGATGGGACACCGATCACCGCCATGGCTCGAGCAGGGTCTGCACCGAAGATTGCGGATCTCGACAACCGAATCGAACTTTCCCATCGGGGCGAAGCCGAACTCGGGGACGGTCGCTCCAAACACGGCAATCACGGGGGTCCGAACCCCAACGGCAAGGTGCATGGGCGCACTGTCATTCGAGACCAGCAACCTGCAGCGACGTATCAATTCCGCCGATTGGAGCAGTGACAACCTGCCGGCCGTATTGTGCACTTTCATGGATCCGCTCAGAGCACGGACCTCGGAGCAAAGCTCCCGATCCTCCTCCCCCCCAACCAGGACCACCTCAAACCCCTCATCATCCAGGTTGACCGCAAGCGAGGCGAATCGTTCCTTGAGCCACCGCTTTGTATTCCAGACGGTCCCGGGAGCAAGGGCGATGAGCCGCTCAACATTGCCAATCTCCAGTTCGAAGAGAAGTTTCTCGACCGCCTTCCCGTCGTCATCGGAAGGATAGAGCCGGGGGAGGGTCATGGGATGATCCATGATCCCGATCCCCTCCAGAAGCGAAAGATTACGGTCAATCTCATGGAGATCGTTTCTGTATCGCACCGACTTTGTCAGCAGAAATCTCCCTGCGCTCCGATGAAAGCCGATCCGTAGCGGTATGCGGGCCAGCCAGGCCACCAAGGCACTGCGGAGAGACCGATGCGGCACAAAAGCCAAATCATAAGACCTTCCCCGGAGTAAGCGCGCCATGGCCCGCAGTCCGGCAAGGCCTTTGTCCCGCCCCCGTTTATCGAACGGAATGGCATCGTGGATATCCGGATGGTTTTGGAAAAGCTCCTGCGCACGCGGGGTTACCAAAACGTCGACACGTGCATCCGGGAAAAACTCCTTGACCCCCCGGAGCAACGGAAGGGTCAGGACGGCGTCACCGATGAACGCCGTCTGAATAACCAGAATATTGCGAACGGTTCTCATTCCCTCAACGTACCTTCCACCAGCCCAGGCCTCGCGGCTGCATGCTTCCATCGTTTGTGCATCCACATCCACTGATCGGGATGTTCGCGGATGGCATCCTCGGTAAGCTTGACATGGCGCTTCGTTAATTCGATCATGGTTTCTTCGGTATAGTTTCCCAGGTCATCGGTGGGGATTCGAACAAATCGGCCCTTGTAGGATCCATCAGGCTGCCGGGCCGGAAAGGTGGCGATAAGAGGCGCTCCCATCTTCAAACTAAATACGGCAGGCCCCTGGTGTGTCGGGACGGGGCGTCCGAAGAACTCAATTGGGACACTCTCCTTCGGAGCACTTTGGTCCGGAACAATCCCGACAGCTTTCCCCTGTTCGAGGGCGCGGACAAGATCCCGCACAGAGATTCCCATCGGGATGAGAACGTTTCCAAACCGTGTCCGGCGTTTCGCGATCGAGGCATTCACCAATTTGTTGGACTGCGTTTTCGCTATCACGTTCAAGGGGACCCCCGTATAGACCGAAAACGCGAGAGCCGTCAGTTCCCAGTTCCCGAAATGAGCGGCAACCATGATGATCCCTTTCCCCTGCTTGAGGAGATCGAGAACGAATTCCGCGTTCTCATAGACAAACAGGCGACGAAGTGAGGAGTCGGTCAGACGCGGGAACCAGAGCAATTCGAAAAAGGCTGTCCCGACCGACCGGAACGATGCACGCGCGATCCCTTCCAGTTCTGCCGGAGACTTTTCCGGAAATGCATGCCGCAGGTTATCCAGGGTCACCGCTCTGCGAAACCCAAAGGCGCCGTACACGAACTCCCCCAACGCAGCCCCCGTCCTTTGGACGACGTGCAATGGAAGAAGCCGTACTATCCCTGCAGCAACTTTGAACGCGAGATATTCAACAAGATGCTTGATACTCATAATTCTAAAAGCATACTCCTCATGCCCTATGCCCGTTACTCTCCCATGACCTTGACAATGACCCGTTTCTTTCTCTGGCCGTCAAACTCGGCATAGTAGACCTGCTGCCAGGGACCGAAGTCGAGTTTCCCATCCGTTACAGGGATCATCACTTCATGGTGCATTAACAGGCTCTTGAGGTGAGCATCACCGTTTGTTTCGCCGGTATGATGGTGGTGATACCTCAAGTTAAACGGCGCAAGAGTTTCGAGCCACACATCAATATCCTCAAGAAGTCCCTGTTCCGCATCGTTGACGTAGACAGCCGCCGTAATGTGCATGGCGGAGACAAGTATCATTCCCTCCTTGATGCCGCTCTTGCGAAGGATGCCTTCCACCTCTCCCGTGATGTTGATATACTCCCGATGCTTCTTCGTATTGAACCAGAGGTATTCCGTATGGAATTTCATCGATATCAATCCTTTCGATGTGGTCGGGTCAACTTGCCCGCCGTTGAATCTCACTTCTGTTGTTGAACCCCATCGGGGTTCCATCGTCCCACGGGTCCGCCGTTATTCATATAAGACCCTTTCAGGGTCCTTGGTCCAACTGGTCGGGTGTTATTCATCTGAGACCTATTCAGGATCCCTGTCCTACTTGCCGGGTCGGCTTGCCCGCCGTGGATTTTGGCGGGGAGACCCAACCTGCATCATTCACAGCCACTGGATCAATTGTTCGAAAAGCCTCGACCCGAAGGGTCGAATCAGAATAGAACAATATAACCCGCGTCAGGATACAACCCCATCGGGGTTGAATCACAACCTGTCTTATAGAACCCCTTCAAAGTCTCTCTGCCTTGCTTGCAAGTCTGCTTGCCCACCACGGAGTTTGGCGCAGAGACCGGAGCTACTTTCGGGTAAGCACCTGGTAACCGTAAGGCTGAAGAGAGAAGGAGATTTTTCCTTCTGAGGGATGTACATCGTCACCGGAAAAATACTCCTTCCATGAGCCCACCATCAAACCGGGGGAAGAAACATCCACCCGTTTCTCCCGCGGAGCAAAGTTTATAACAACCATCACACCGTCCCCCTCCGCTTCACGCAGAAACGAATATACTTTCCCCTGGTCCGAATTCGGCAAGCTGGTGAACTCCCCCCTTCTTGCAGCAGGATGCTTCGCCCGCAGGGAGCCCAACTGCTTATAGAACTCCCGCATATCCGGATTCTTGTCCCAATCGATCTCGACTTTCCCGAACAAGTCAAGCTTCTTATCATTCCCCACCTCTTCCCCGTTGATCAGCAACGGTACCCCGGGGAAAGTCCAGGTCAGGACCGCGGCCGCTTTTACACCTGGAGGGGTAAACCTTGTGACAGGGGATCCGTCCGCGACGTTTTTGTCATGGTTCGTTGTGAACCGCAGTCGGAGGGAGCCTTGGGGGTATTGGTTCGACTCGCTTTTCAACAGATCATCGAACACATGAACAGAGGTGGTTCCGAGGAGAACCTTGTCCAGAGCATCGTACAGATTCCCCGAATAGGTCAGATCGAATGCTTCGACATGATGCTC
>JACPUH010000049.1 GCA_016192345.1 Ignavibacteriales bacterium
AGCTCATTCCGACTGATTTTCGTGGAGTCCACAATATGGAAAATGGACCCGTCGAACACATCCCCCTTCGCCGCCAGAAGAATGGCCTCCACAAGGTCTTCCACATACACCATCGGCGGGACGAGCGATCCATCACCGACAATAACCATACGTTGTTTTACTCGAAAGGCGATTTCAAAACCCAGAGGCTGAACCGTGGGTCCGATCACTTTTGCCGGGCGCAACACAACAGCTTTGAGCCCATCGTTTTTGACGGCCTCCAGGACAATTCTTTCAGCTTCCAGTTTGGATTGGGAGTAAACACCCCGTCTCTCCGGCCACTGCTCCAGGGGGGCATTCTCCGTGAGTAGCTCTCCGCTTCGCGCTTTTGCCGCCCAAAGCACGCTCAGGGAACTGATGAAAACCATTTTGTCCACGCGGTGACGTTTCATGCTTTCAACAATATGCCGAGTTCCCAACACCGACCCGCGTTCATGATCATGCGCCCCTCCTTTCATAGCTCCCCCGACATGGTACACGATTTCTGTACCGGCAACGGCGCGATCCACGGCTTCCGGGTCGCCGAGGTCACCGATCACAACTTCGATGTTGGGATTGTTCATCCATTCCTTGGGGGGTTCCCGGCGAACGAAGATTCTCACTCTGGCATCCTGCTTCAGGAGTCGTCTTACAAGGTGTCGCCCCACAAATCCAAGGGCGCCCGTCACCAAAATCTTCGCGGAAAGGGTTCTGGGAAACTTTTGCAGGAACCTGGATTTCGCTTCATCCGCTTCCCGTGCTGATTGTTCTATCCATTGCACAATGATCCGAGCCTGGTCCACCGACACGGGGGGCGGTTCGTTGGAAGCGAGCGTCCTGTAAAAATCCTCCACCAGCATTTGGAGCCCATGGTACTGAAGGATTTTTTTGCGAACAAAACGAAATGCATTGAGCGGGACCTGCGTGAAAATCTGGATTCCTTCCCGAATTCCCAGGAGGGGCCGTTCGGCCGCTTTCGGAAGAGGCGTTGATTTCTTCAGCGTGAACGTCATGGAACTCAGATCAACCCTCAGGACACCGCGCGTCCCTTGAATCAGCAACTGGTTCTGAACGGGGTGCACATTCCAGGATAAATAGATCTGTCCGCTCCCATGAGCACATCGCACCAACGCGCGCCACTCATCATACAGCAAATTCGGATCCCCACCATGGGTTGCAAACTGTGTTTCAACGTTTTGAATTTCCCCCAGGAACGCTTCGATCAAGTATAGAGCGTGCGTGCCGACATCGCGGAACGGGTAGCCCCCGTCGCGATATTGGGGAGGCAGCGCCCCTCCTTTGTAGGGTGGATAGGCGGAGCCCAGGAAAACATCCGCACTCAGGAGATCGCCCACTCCACCCTGACGAACAACCTTCAACGCCCTCGCAATAAAGAAATCATACAGCATGGAGTGATCCACACACACGCGCTTGCCTGCCGTTTTCGCGGCCGAGGCAATTCGGTCACATTCTTCGGGACTTGTGGCAAGAGGTTTCTCCACCAACACATGACAACCCCTCTCCAAAGCCTCAACGGCCACTTCGGCATGAGCGGCAGGCGGGGTAAGAACATGGACTACGTCCAGGCCTTTCGCTACCATGTCTTTCAAGGTCGGATAAGCATGGGTAATTCCTGCCCGGGCCGCCACTTCACGCGCGCGCACCACATCCTTATCCGCTATACCAACTATTGTCACATTTTGCAAACGGCGGAGAGCGCGGATGTGAAACTCACTGATATAGCCCGCACCCACCAGCCCGACTCGAAACATTGATTGGCTCATTGTCTTTTGCGCGATAAACAGCTACGGTGTCATTTTTGAGATATTCATTGAATCGTTTATTGGATGCTTGTTCATACACCACACTCCCTGCCGCCTCTCGAAAATCCTCCTCGTGTCACCGCTCCTCATACATCTTCCGATAATAATGCTGATACTCCCCGTTCAGGATATTTCTCCACCATGGCTCATGCTCCTGATACCATCGTAGGGTCTCAACGATCCCGGTCTCAAAGTCGTGCCGGGGTGCCCAGGCCAGTTCCTTCCGAATCTTCCCCGCATCGATCGCGTACCGCCGGTCATGCCCCGGACGATCCTTTACGAATGAGATCAGCGATTCCGGCTTGCCGAGGTGATGGAGGATCATTTTCACAACATCGATGTTCCGTTGTTCCGCGTTCCCACCGATATTATAGACTTCTCCGTTTTTCCCGTTATGGAGCACCGCGTCGATGGCACTGCAGTGATCTTCCACATGGAGCCAGTCGCGAACATTCCCCCCATCCCCATACACAGGGAGCGTTCTATCGCCCATGGTGTTGAGAATCATTAACGGGATGAGTTTTTCAGGAAATTGGTACGGTCCATAGTTGTTCGAGCAACGGGTAACCAGCACCGGCAAGCCATGGGTGTGGTGATAGGCCAAAGCAAGCATATCGGCCGAGGCTTTGCTTGCAGCATAAGGACTATTGGGATGGAGAGGGGATGTTTCCGTGAATGCACCGTCAGGGCCGAGCGATCCGTACACCTCGTCGGTCGACACCTGGATAAAGCGCTTCAGGGCGAATTCCCTGGACCATTCAAGCAGAACGTTCGTCCCGACGATATTCGTTCTGACAAATTCCGAGGCTCCTATGATACTCCGGTCGACGTGCGACTCGGCGGCGAAGTTAATCACGGCTTCGGGGGTGTACTTCCTGAACAGCGATCCAACAAATTCCCTGTCACAGATATCACCATGCTCGAAGGAATACTGCGGATTTCTTTCGGCACTGTCCAGGTTCTCCAGATTGCCCGCGTAGGTTAGCTTATCAAGGTTCACGACCCGGTAGCTCGGATGGTGGCGCAACAGGTACTGGACGAAGTTGCTGCCGATAAAGCCGGCGCCCCCTGTAAGGAGAATGGTCATAGGTTTTGAGTCATTACGTTGCCCACGAAACACGCCGAATACGCAAAACATATCTCAAGGAGTTAACTTGAATACGCTGTTCGGATCGTCTTCGTACCTGATTTCATCCACCGGCTGTGTGTGCCCGGTGCCGGCGTACAAACGGTTCGGCAGGTTGATCACCCACCCCGCCGTGGATCCCCTATTGGCATAGGCATGGACAACCCCGGCGGGGATCAGCACAGAGCGGGGTTGCATCTCACCTGCCTCGACCACCATGGAATTTCCGTACGTGGAAGAGTCTTTTCTGTTATCCCAGAGGGAAACCCGGAACATCGAGGGTCCGATAAAACAAAACAGGTCTGCCTGGTCCCTGTGTTCATGCGGCCCGCGGGCAACTCCCGGCTCCGTTGCCGAGATGTATCCCATGGCAGGCATGAACTCCGACGCGATTTCGTCGCTTCGAAATAACTCCGTCAACCAGCCCCGTTTGTCCCCGTGCCTGGACAAGTCCCGTACCACAACGCCCTGAATGGGACCTCGTTTGAATTCCATTAAACTCCTATCGTCGCGTTCCGAAAAAAGACTTAAAAAGTCTCCCACGAATCTCCACGAATCCTCACAAAAAATGATTTGGACACCGCCCAGTTTCAGTTATTAGTGCAGATTCGCGGGAAATCCCATCTTGGGGACATATTCAAGATATTTCTGAACCGAGACACTACCTGAAATGGCAAAAAGTTACAAAACAATGCCCGAAAAACAAAGGAGCAGGCGTGTCATGTCTCTTTGACTGTGACGGTAAATCAATGCGACGGGTACGACCGACAACGAAAGGGATGATGTTGCAGTAACAATATCGCGGAGTGCGAACCTTGTGTGTGATGAACGATGCGGTGCTATTCTAACGCTTTTTCCAGCAAGAGTCAACATACCCTGCGGGCCCGGTCAGTGGGCCCATTCCCCACTATGACACACGAAAATCCCGCGCCCCAGCGCGCTTTTACATGCTTTCCGGGGCGGTGATCCCCAGGACCATACATCCATTGGCGAGGACCAACTTTGACGCAAGGCAGAGACCGACACGGGCCCGGGAGAGCTCCCGCTCGGGAATGACAACACGATGGTCATGGTAAAACTTGTGGAAGCTGGTGGCAACGTCGTGCAGATAGGTCGTGAGCCGTTGCGGCTCGAACCCCATGCAGGCCGATTCGACCGTCGCGGGAAATTCCAACAACAACTTCACCAGAGCGATCTCAGAGGCTTCCTTCAACAGACCGAAGTCAACCCCCTGCAAGCCCGAAGCGTCTGCCGATTCCGTCACCCCCTCCGTGACGGCAAACCGAAGAATGCTCGCAATACGGGCATGGGCATACTGGACATAATACACCGGATTCTTTTCGGACTGTTCCTTCGCAAGGTCGATATCGAATTCGAGATGGCTTGAGATCGAACGCATGAGGAAGAAGAACCGCACCGCGTCAGGCCCAACCCAGTCAATGAGCTCATCGAGCGTGACAAAATTGGCTGCGCGTTTGGACATCTTGACCTGTTCCCCCTCGCGCAGCAAGGTGACAAACTGATGAATAACCACCTTGACGTTTTCAGGGTCATAGCCCAGCGCCTTGACCCCCGCAAGCACGTCGGGGATTGTGGCGATGTGGTCCGCACCGAAAATATCCACGATCAACTCAAAGCCCCGCCGGAATTTCTCACGGTGGTAGGCAATGTCCGGCAAACGATAGGTCGGTTCTCCCGTACTTTTGATGATCACCCGGTCCTTCTCCTGTCCGAGCTCCGTCGTTTTCAGCCAGACAGCCCCTTCATTGTCATATGCCAATCCAAGCTTCCGAAACTCGTCGACCACCTCTTTGATCTTTCCGCTTGTATAGAGGGAGTCCTCGTTGTAAAATACGTCAAACCGAACCCCCATCCTTTCCAAAACGTTCTTAATGGACTCAAACAGGGCCCCCTCGGCAAGTGATTTGCAGAGCTCCAGAGCCTGCTCTTTCTCGAGGGCACAAAGAGCCTCCCCCTGCTCGGACTTCACCCGCTCTGCGATCTCTTTGATGTACTCCCCCTGGTACCCATCCTCAGGAAAGGGGTAGGCCGGATCAAATAATTGCCGGTAGCGGGCGTAGGTGGATTCTGCAAGCATCCGCATTTGCCGACCGGCGTTGTTGTAATAGTATTCGCGGGTAACGTCATGACCGGTCCATTGGAGCAAGGTGGCGATCGTATCGCCGATCGCTGCCTGTCTTCCGTGGCCAACGCTCAACGGACCGGTGGGATTGGCGCTGACAAACTCGACTTGCGTCTTTTTCCCCCCTCCGATATCCAGCCGCCCAAATTCCCTCCCCCGGGAAAGGATCTCGCCGATCTGCCGATTGAAGAAGCGGTCGGTAAACTTGAAATTGATGAAACCCGGTCCGGCAATCTCGACGCCGGAAACGAGATCGGGTTCAAGCTCGAGTGCCCCGATGATCTCCTGTGCAAGCAGCCGCGGATTCTTCCCGGCAGTTTTTGCAAGCAGCATGGCCACGTTCGTGGTCAGATCACCATGCGATTCCACCCGTGGCTTCTCAAAGGTGAGCTTCACCCTGCCCTCATAGTGCAATGCTTCCAAAGCCGCCGTAACTTTCCTGCTCAGGTACTTCTTCATGGTTTCCGGATTTTCTTACTTTTTCCTGGTGTTTTTTTCTTTGCCGGAGCCCTTTTCGCTTTCGGTGCGCGCTCGACTTCGAAGAATGTTCCATCAGGCGTGTCTTCTACGTTTGTAATGGTCGCATCGCTCCAGAGCCTTTCGATCGCGTAAAATCCCCGTGCCTCACGGTGAAACACATGGACGACAACATCCACAAAATCGAGCAGCACCCACGAAAGCGCTCTCAGTCCCTCCGAATGCCACATCCGGGCACCAAGCTCTTCGGACCCGCGGCGAATTCCTTCGGCCACGGCTTTCACCTGCGTATCGGAGTCGGTCGAACAGAGGACAAAGAAATCCGCCGGCCCGTTGAGTTTTCGCAGGTCCATGAGTATGACATCGGTCGCTTTCTTTGAAAGCGCAAGCTCCGCAAGCTTCTTTGCCAGGGTTCTAGAGGTCAACGCTGCTTCCTTCCCATTGTCGTTACTGGAATACGAACCCCTTCACCGATCATTCCTGAAGGGGTTTCAAGGTTCGAAAATCTTTCCCGATGACGACAGTAACATCGAGATACGCGTTGCGGTCGATTTGCCGACGGACCCGCTCCCGGGGGATCCCCAGGGCATCGGCCACCTGTTCGGCAGCCTGAAGGTTTCCGGAACGATCCAGCACCAGCGTGGTGGAGACGTCCGATTCCCCGTAGTTCCCCATCTCCACCACATCGAACCCGCGGGCGCGCAAGTAATCCGTAAACCGCTGGGCCAGCTTGGGGACCCCTGACCCGTTCAAGACATCCAACTGGATGACATGGGGTTTGCCTTCAACAATCACCTCGGGCTCCACCGGGGGCGCCAGGAACATCCGGTGCACGAACGCATAGACCATGATCAAGACCAGGCCGCCGAAGAGAACCACCATCCCGTTCCTGCCGAGGCCGGCCATGCTGAGCGGCACCCGTTTCGGTCGCGGTTGCTTCGACTCCCCTCCCTGCTGAGGAGGGTGTCCGCTCGTTGATGAAGGCGACGGTTCGTTGGGAAGGTCCATGGGGTCAGGATAAAAAAACAACCGAGCAGAACTGTGCCCCTCTGGACACATGCTGCTCGGTTGTTCGGAACAACAGCCAGCGACCAATCACTGGTTAGTGAATGTCTCCTTGATAACGGTCGATACCATCGAACATGCTTGGACGATAGTACCCGTTGCCCAGCCAATACATCGGCGGCAACTGCCGGTACTGAATCGAGAACAAGGTGTTCTCGCTTGGCCGGTACTTCAACTCGGCACGGCTTAAGAAAACCCCGCTCAAATTGTTCTGGAACTGCTTGCCGAATGAATTGAACGGTGAATGCATCAAACTGACATCCGCCTGAAGTTCGAGATCATCGGAGAACTGGTACATCAGGTTGTTGGTATACACCCCCAATGACATGCTGTTGCTGCCGAAGGTGGAATAGGAGAGGGAGAAATTATGCCGCATGCTGAACTTGGCCGGATCGAAGAAGCCCAGGATCAAGCCGTCCCCGGCGGGACGGATCATGGACTCGGAAACGCTTGGCTTCAACTCGTTGCTCCCCTTGAATTGGGCAACGGTACCGGATGTTGACAGCAGCAATGCCACCACAGCACACCCAAGAACTCTCTTCATTGCATGTCCCTCCTGTAGTCGATCCACCGTGAAAATCGTGTTTCAATGATACCGAAATGTGGGGAGATTGTCAAGATTGGGCGCCAGCCCCCCGGCGGGCTTCGAGGATCAACCGCGCCTGTTCCAATTGATCCACCGTATTAATCCCATGAATTTCGTCCGGCTTGTCCGCGACGAGTGCGGAGACGGACCAGTGTTTCTTCCAGAAGTATCCAAACACATCCGTCAGGTAATATTCATGTTGGGTATTCTCGGTATTGATATGCCGCAACCCTTCAAAGAGCCTCGCTTTCTGGAACACGTAGATGCCCGAATTAATTTCCCTGACCCGCAATTCCTCCGGGCCGGCATCGCGATGCTCAACGATCTTTTCCACAAAACCCTCAGAATTCCTTATGATTCTGCCGTACCCGGCCGGGTCGGCGACAACGGCGGTGAGAATTGTCGCCACCGCGCCGGTCGAGGAGTGATGGAAAAAGAGATTCTGCATGGTGGACGCGGTCAGCAACGGAACATCGCCGGAGAGAACAACGACATCCCCGTCGAATCCCGCCAGGGCCTCCTCCGCCTGCATCACGGCATGGCCGGTCCCCAGTTGTTGCTCCTGCACGGCAGAAAGGACGTCGGGGTGTGACCCGGCAACGTACCCGGTCACCGTCTCCCGCTGGTGCCCGACAATCAAAACGACCCTTTGCGCCCGGAGGTCATACGCGAGATCCACGACGTAATGAATCATCGGTTGCCCGTTCAGTTCGTACATCACTTTTGCGCGCGTTGGATCCTTCATCCTTTTCCCCTGCCCGGCTGCCATGATCACAACCGCTCGATCCCGCGTCATTGTCGATTCCGGAACTGTTGGCATGCTACTCTTCCTTCTTATGGAACGGGGATAAGAATATTGTCGATAAGTCGGGTTGCACCCAGACGGACTGCCAGCGCAATGAGCAGGGATGGTGGTTCGATGGCCGCAACCTCCCGGAACGAGGATGGATCTACGAACGTGAGATAATCAATCTTCATGGGATCCGCTTGACGGAGAATTTCCTGCATCTCTCCCTTCACCCTTACGACCGATCGTTCTCCAGCGCGGACCCGCGCCTCCGCATGCTTGAGGGAGCGGGATAACGCCGTCGCCCGCAAGCGTTCGTCGGACTTGAGGTAGACGTTTCGTGAACTGAGGGCAAGTCCGTCCACATCCCGCAGAATCGGCGCCACGCGGATTTGAACATCGAGATTCAAATCGCCCACCAGTTTCTGAATTATAAAGAGCTGTTGTGCGTCTTTTTGTCCGAACACCGCGACATGCGGTTTGGTGATGTTGAAAAGCTTCAGAACGATTGTCGCAACTCCCCGGAAATGTCCGGGACGGAATGCCCCTTCCAGGATTTCTGTCACCCCCTCCACGCTCACAAACGTTCCGTACCCTTCCGGGTACATCTCGTTCGCATCGGGCACAAAGAGAATGTCGGTCCCCGCCCCCTGCGCCAGAACCTTGTCACGGTCGAGGTCGCGCGGATATCGTTCGAAATCCTCTCCCTCACCAAACTGGGTAGGGTTGACGAAAAGCGTCGTCACCACGACATCGCTCTCCCGGTGCGCAAGCTCTATGAGACTGAGATGACCCTGATGGAGAGAGCCCATCGTCGGAATAACCCCGATCCGTTTCCCCTCCGAACGGAGTCGCTCCGCTATCCCCTGCATCTCCTGTACGGAACGAACAATCTGCATGAAAAATCCTTACAACCTTTCAATGGTTCAAGGGAAAAACGTAATTACTTGGCGCACGTTAAGGAAACCCACGCATCCTCACGAATCTCTGCAAATCTATTGGGGTAATAAAAAAAGTAAACCGGGATTAATTTTTTTTGCGAAGATTCGCGTAGACTCGTGGGAAAGAAAAACACCGCGTAAATAAAGAACCCTGTGAGGCTCCAGGCGTTCCCGGTCAGAGGATCTTCTTCCCCAGCGCCGACTGGATCAACTCCACGGCAAACTCCGCAGATTGGTTCCTGTTGTCAAGAATGGGGTTCACCTCGACGATTTCAAGGGAGGTCATCGCCTTCTGTTCATTCAATGTCTCCATGATCAGGTGGGCCTCGCGATAATTCAGTCCACCTTTAACCGGGGTCCCCACCCCAGGAGCAACGGAGGGATCAACCGCATCCAGGTCGAAGCTGACGTGGAGCAACTCCACCCCCTTCAGTTTCCTCAAAGCCTTGGAGATGATAACAGACATCCCGTACTTGTCGATTTCCTCCATGGTGTACACCGTGATCCGGTGCTGTTTGATGAGCATCCGTTCTCCCTCGTCAAGTTCCCGCGTTGCTATCAGGACTATATTCTTCGGATCGATTTTGGGATGGTCGCCCCCGATGGAGGTCAGCTCGATCGCCCCAAGTCCCAGGGAGGCCGCAAGGGGCATTCCATGGATATTGCCGGAGGGGGTCGTTGCGTCGGTATTCAAGTCCCCGTGCGCATCCACCCAAAGCACACCTGCGCTCTTCCTGGATTTCCTTGCATAAGAGGATATGCCGGCTATGGTCCCCAAGGCTACGGAGTGGTCGCCCCCCAGGATGATGGGGAACCCTCCTGCCTGCATGATTTTTTCCACCTTGGCGGCAAGGAGCGTGCAGACACGGACAATTTCAGGAAGGTACTTCAGCTTGTCATTCCGGATACGCTGAAGCTCGGGGTTCTTGGTGAGAATATCCCCCTCATCGTACACCAGATGGTCCAGTGCGCGGAGCTGTTCAGTGACTCCCGCGATGCGGATTGCGGAAGGGCCCATATCGACCCCGCGCCGGCCGGCGCCAAGGTCCATCGGTACGCCAAGGACATGGATCTTCATACATCATGGTTCCCGGTGTAACAACAGTGGAACATTTCCAGAGACGCTGTCTCTCCCTTTCATGGGACCGCCGGAAGGAATCAGCGTAAATCAATGGAGCAGCAGTTTCAAAACTTTCGTCACGGTTTCTTTCAAATCCCTGCGGTGGACAACAATATCGACAAAGCCTTTATCCTGGAGAAACTCCGCCCGTTGAAACCCTTTCGGTAGATCGCGACCGATGGTTTGCTTGATGACCCGCGGGCCTGCAAAGCCGATCAACGCGCCTTGTTCCGCGATATGCACATCCCCGAGCATGGCGTAACTCGCCGTCACGCCGCCGGTGGTCGGGTCGGTCATGATAGAGATGTACGGAATCCCCGCGTCCGACAGTTGCGCAAGCTTCGCGGATGTTTTGGCAAGCTGCATCAGCGAGTAGGCGGCCTCCATCATGCGCGCGCCACCGCTGGAGGAGATGATGATGAGGGGATGTTTCTTCTTGATGGCTTTGTCGATGGCGCGTGCGATTTTTTCCCCCACCACCGAACCCATACTTCCGCCGATGAAGCCGAAATCCATGCATACCATGACGATGGGAATGCCGTTGATTTCCGCGGTCCCCGTGCGTACGGCGTCGTGGAGTCCGGTTTTTTTGATCGTATCCTTGATCCGGTCGGCATACCGTTTCGTATCGGAAAAGCCAAGCGGGTCGACCGAATGCATCTTCGCATCCATCTCCTTGAACGATTTCCCGTCCAGGAGTATTTCAAAATATTCCTTGCTGCCGATCCGGAAGTGGTTTCCGCATTTCTGACAAGTGAAGAGATTTTGCTCCAGCTGCTTGCGAT
>JACPUH010000046.1 GCA_016192345.1 Ignavibacteriales bacterium
CCGGCGGGCCATGTCTATCGGGCGGGCGCCTTCCAGGTCCGGAGTATCGATTACAAGTTGGCTTTGGACGACCCGGAGTTCGATTCACTTCTTGCGAAGGCTTTGGAAGCGTCGCAACGCCTGATCGAGATGGACCCCGACAACCCGTGGGGGTATTTTTTTCTCGGAACAACGCTGGGGTACGATTCATACGCGCGCGTGTACCGGGGAGATTGGTTGGGAGGTGTCATGAAAGGAATGTCCTCGGTGCGTGAATTCCATAAAGCCGTAGATCGGGATTCCTCCCTGCTCGATGCGTACGTTGGAATAGGGACTTACACCTACTGGAGGAGCAGGAAGACCGAGTTTCTGCATTGGCTTCCTTTTGTTTCTGATGAAAGCGATCAAGGGATCGCTCTCGTCCGGAAGACAGCAGCGGGGGGAATCTATAATCGGTATACCGCTCTCAGCGTTCTTGCCTCCATCGAGCTTGATGCCGGGAGGCCAGCGAGGGCAAGAGAACTGGTTGTCGAGGGATTGAGGCGGTATCCTGAAAACAGGATTTTTCTATGGGAGCGCGGCCAAGCGGAAATGCTGTTGCACAAGTATGCAGACGCGTCCAACACATATGAACGCCTGCTGTCCATTCTCAGAAGTGGACACGAAAGCAACGTCTATAACGAGATGGTCTGCCTTCTCAACCTTGCGCGGGCCAAAACCGGGATAGGAGATTCGATTGCGGCATTTCGTATGGCGCAACAGGCGCTTGCCCTGGGGGATCGCGGGTTTCCAAAGCATCTCTCAACCCGGGGGGAAGAGAAAACAGACGAGCTACGGCAGATGGTCGAACAACTTTCGCGTTTCAACACCTCGAATAAATAGCGGGATGAGGCGTGCTTGACATTGGCTCCCTGATGCATATATTCAGTGTACTATGTTAAATGGCCAATACAAAAAGAAGCTTGACGATCTCCTGAATGCATGCAGGAAGAACCTCAAAACGGTCAACGAGGATCTCATCACCCGTGCGTTCAAGATCAGTCTTGAAGCCCATAAGCACGATCTCCGGGCTTCCGGTGAACCGTATTTCCACCATCCGTTTGAAGTTGCCATGATCGTTGCCAAGGAGATCCCTCTCGATGATATTTCCGTGGCAAGCGCCCTGCTGCACGATGTGGTCGAGGATACGGAATTCGACCTGAAGGATATCCGGGAGGAGTTCGGCGATTCCGTCGCGGAAATCGTCGACGGTGCGACCAAGATTACCGATATCTTCCGAAGCCATGAAGTCACCCAGGCGGAAAGCTATCGCAAGCTGCTCCTTTCGATGGTGGATGACATCCGCGTCATGCTTATAAAATTCGCGGATCGTCTGCACAATATGAGGACGCTGGAATATCTCCCGGCCGACAAGCAGCTTCGGTTGGCGAAAGAAACGCTCGAGATCTATGCGCCCTTCGCTCATCGCTTCGGACTGGCGCAGATCAAATGGGAACTCGAAGATCTCTCTTTTAAGTTTCTCCATCGCGAAGAATACGACCACATCGCGCGGCAGCTCAAATCACGTCGGCGTGAGCGTGAACACTATCTCAGGAAGTTCCTCGCCCCCATTGAAAAACGGTTGAAGGAGGAGGGCCTGGTGTACGAGGTGGAGGGACGGCCCAAGCACCTTTTTAGTATTTATAATAAGATGGTGAAGAGGAACAAACCGCTTGATGAGATTTACGATCTTTTTGCCGTCCGTTTCGTCCTCGAGACCAAGGATAATAACGATTGTTTCATCGTGTATGGAGTGATTTCGGAGATCTACAAGCCTCTCCCCGAACGCTTCAAGGATTATATCTCCCTTCCCAAGAAGAACGGTTATCAGTCGCTCCATACGACCGTCGTGGGTCCCGAGGGTAAGCTGGTGGAGATTCAAATCCGGACTCGACTGATGCACGAAGTGGCGGAGAAGGGGGTCGCAGCCCATTGGATGTATAAGGAGAATAAATCCTCGCTGGACAAGGAGTTTGAAAGCTGGGTTAACTGGGTCCGGGAAATTTTTGAACAGAGGAGCGAGGATGCACCGAGCGAGTTGATGGAAAGCTTCAAGCTCAACCTGTACCAGGATGAAATTTATATTTTCACGCCCAAAGGGGATTTGAAAATCCTCCCCCGCAACTCAACCCCTGTCGATTTTGCGTTTGAAATCCATTCGAATGTCGGGTCGCATTGCATTGGGGCGAAGGTCAACGGGCGGATCGTCCCGCTGAATTCGCTGCTCCGAAGCGGCGATCAAGTTGAGATCATCACTTCCAAAAACCAGACGCCCAACCATGACTGGGATAAGTTCGTTGTCACGCACAAGGCCAAATCGCACATCCGGAAGTGGATCAAGGATGAACTGCGGAAAAAAGCCGAACAAGGGAAGGAACTCTGGGAGAAGAAACTCAAACGCGAGAAGGTTCATCTCAACGACGACGATCTTGTGAAGTTTCTCCACACGACGTTGAAGGTTGAAAACCTTCAGACATTCTACCTCGGGCTCATGGATCAAAAGCTCGACCTGGATGCGATCATCGAACAGGTCACGGTCCGGGCGAAGCACCCGGCCGCCGAGGGGGGGAAAGAGTCGGAGGAACCCCGCTCCATGTTTCGTAAGTTTCTCAACACCGCGCGGGAGATCACCAGCGGCATCTCCATCCTCGGGTCGAGCGATGCCTTCCTGCACCAATATGCCAAGTGCTGCAACCCGATCCCCGGCGACGAGATTGTCGGGTTTGTGACGATCGGCGAAGGGATCAAGATCCATCGGAAGGATTGCAAGAATGTCATCTCCATGCGCATGGCGGAAAGTGAGCGGCTCGTCGATGTGGGCTGGCCTCCGGTGACCGGCGCGGATTTCATTGCCGCGGTTCGGGTCTCCGGGAAGGACAGGCCCGGCATGTTGAGCGATGTCACTCACGCGATCTCCACGTATCAAAATACCAATATCCGGAGCGTCAACATCGATTCGCGCGGTTCGATGTTTGAGGGGCAGATCATTCTCTTTGTCAAGAACACGGAACACCTTGCGCGTGTGCTGGAGAAGATCAAACGGGTGGAGGGGATTCTGGACGTCGAACGCTTCTTCGGGTAATCGGACCGATGAGAGAACAATCCATTCAACAACGGATCATGGGAATCGATTTCGGCTCGCATCGGGTCGGCATCTCCGTCAGCGATCCCCTCCAGATCATTGCCGTTTCGCTTGAAACAATAGAGAATACACGATCGCTTCTGCCCCGCATCAAGGAACTCGTGGTACGGGAGGATGTCGGTCTGGTGGTGGTCGGGATGCCGTTCAATCTGAAGGGGGAAAAAGGGGTGAAGGGACAGGAAGTGGATAGGTTTGTACTCCTGCTCAAAAGTCACCTGACGGTAGAAGTGGTGACCTGGGATGAGCGGTTTACGAGTACCCTCGCGCATTCGACGATGAGGCAAATGGGGACGAAGAAAAAAGAGCGGCGAACGGACAAAGGCAGGATCGATGCCATGGCGGCCGCGATTATGCTGCAAAGTTATTTAGATAGCAGAAAGAGGTCTCTCAGTTGCTGACAACGGACCTCCCCGGTGAGCCGGTACCCCCCAGAATGCAACGTATTCGGAACTGGCTGCTGCACAACAAGATCAAGTCGCTGTTCGGAGTACTGCTGCTTTGGATGTTCTTCGAAGTGCTTTTTCTTCCCTTTGGGGAGATCAGCAGGCTGAAATCGGCCAACCCGACGGAAACGGCATTTATGCGTCACCATAGGGAGCGTGCGAGTGAAGAGGGAAAGCGCTTTGTCAAAAGGCAACGATGGATCCCCTTGAGCCGGATACCGAAACACCTCATCGATGCCGTTCTTGTTTCCGAGGACGGCACGTTTTGGTTCCATGAAGGCTTCGATTGGTTCGAATTCCGTGAGTCTTTTGAACGGAATCTCAAGGATGGAAAATTTACACGCGGAGCAAGCACGATTACCCAGCAGTTGGTGAAAAACCTTTTCCTCTCTCCGTCGAAAAACCCGCTCCGGAAACTCAAGGAGTGGATCTTGACGTGGAGGATGGAACAGGTGCTGAGCAAATCCAGGATACTGGAATTGTATATGAACGTCATCGAGTGGGGGGATGGGATCTATGGTGCCGATGCAGCGTCTCAACATTATTTTGGTATACCGTCCGCACTGATTTCGCGCACCGAAGCCGCGCACCTGGCAGCGATCATCCCCAATCCGCGGCGATATCGTCCCGACGGTACCTCGCGCTATATCACGCGTCGGGCAGAACTCATCCTGCGGCGGATGTCGGCTCGAGGACTCTAAATCGGTTTTTTCGGGAAACTCTATGGATAAAAAAGAATTCCAGCTTCTCCTCGAAGAAGGGGAGGGATCGACCGTCGAATTCAAGCGGAAAGTCACAAGCCCGGAAAAAATAGCCCGCGCCCTGATTGGATTTGCCAACACGCGGGGGGGAATCATTCTCTTTGGCGTGGATGACGATAAAAGCATCGTCGGGGTTGAAAGCGAAAAATCCGAGGTGGAGATGATTGAAACCGCCGCAAGGATTTTCTGTGATCCGCCGATCACTCCTTTGATCGAGATAGCCTCCTATCAGGGCAAGGACCTTATCATCGTCACGGTGGAGGAGAGCCATGAGAAGCCGCATTATCTCATTTCCGGAAACGGTCATGATGACGATGAAGAGACGAAAGTGCTCATCCGTGTAAAAGATAAAACCGTCACCGCCAGCAAAGAGGTGGTCAAGATCCTGAGGTCCGAGAGTCCGGATGCACCCCCGTTACGAATCAGCATCGGGGAAAATGAAAGAAGGCTCTTCGATTATCTGGAGACACATGACCGGATCACCGTCAAACAGTTCGGGGAACTGGTGAACATCTCGGATCGCCGAGCCTCCAGGGTGCTCATCCAACTGGTCCGGGCGGGCGTCTTGCGCCTGCATACTCACGAGAAGCAAGATTTTTTTACGATGGCGTAACAAGGGAGGGTTGTTGGTGGGCCTGCGTGCGATCCTCGGATCCATTTCTCCAGATCCGGCTTAGTTCAAAAATGGCGACTCCATAGGCAACGGCAACGTTCAGGGACTGCTTTGTTCCGAACTGTGGAATCTCCAGGGCCTCGTCGCACACACTGATCGTTTGTTTCGACACGCCTGTGATTTCATTCCCGAGTACCAGACAGATAGGGAAATCGGCCTGCACAGGTGAATAATAGGGAGCGGAACCGTCGGCAAGTTCAAGGCAATAAGCTTTGTAACCTTCGTTCTTCAGGCGGAGAACTGCTTCGTGAGGTTCTTTCACATACTCCCACGGAACACTGAGAGTTGCACCCAGAGCCGTTTTTTCAATTTCTTTGCGGGGAGGAGTAGGGGTAAATCCAGTGAGAATCAGTTTTTGCAGCAAAACTCCGTCGGAAGTTCGAAAGATGGATCCGATGTTGTAGAGGCTTCGGACGTTGTCGACGACCGCCGTCACTGGCAGGCGATGGGCCTCCTCGATTGCGTCCAAATGTTGCCTTTTTTTGGCGATTTCCGTGTGGGTGAGTTTTCTCATGCGGAGATAAGATACAGCATTAATGCAAGTGAAAGAACTCCTTTCTTTGTTCGGGAAGAATAGAGGGGACGATTCATTGGTTGCTCCACAAACATAATTTTCATATATTTAAAGCCCAAAATCAAAGAAATTGCGGAAGATCGTAATAGCAATTGATGGTCCGGCGGCATCCGGCAAAAGCACAACCGCAAAGCTCGTGGCCCGTCGGTTGGGATATCTCCATATCGATACCGGGGCCATGTATCGTGCCATAACGTTGCGGGTGCTGGAGGAACGGATTGCGCTGGATGATGTGAAAAGCATCAGAAGTGTGGCGGAGCGAAGCAAGGTTCGGTTGGAGAGAATTGACCACGCCAATCGTGTCTTGCTTGACGGGCGTGATGTTACGAAAGAGATCCGGTCCCGTGAGGTCACACGGGCCGTCAGCATGATCAGCAGCTACCAGCCGGTGAGGGATGTCCTGGTGAGGGAGCAGCGACGCATAGCGAAGGACGGAGGAGTAGTGCTGGAAGGGAGGGATATCGGCACGGTAGTGTTGCCCATGGCCGATCTCAAAATTTATATGGTGGCAAGCGCGGATGAGCGGGCAACCCGCCGCAAGAAGGAGTTGGAACAGTCCGGTACGATCGTCGACCGGAACGTGCTGGAGCAGGAGATCCTTGAGCGGGACAGGAAGGATACAACGCGTGCGGCGAGTCCTCTTCAAAAGGCCGCCGACGCCATCGAGTTGGATACTTCATCGCTTACGATCGATCAGCAGGTTGAGTTTGTCATCGCAAAAGCGAACAAGGTTATAGAGAAAAGCACTTGAACGTTACCATCGATCAATATTCCGGGTTTTGTTGGGGCGTCGTCCGCACGATTGAGATCGCGGAACAGGAGCTCGGCGAATCCCCCGATCTTTACTCCCTGGGTGAGATCATCCATAACCCGATGGAGATTAACCGACTGGGGGAGCGCGGGCTTCGAACCATTTCCGTAGCCGACCTCGAGAAGGCACGAGGAGGACGCGTGTTGATCCGGGCTCATGGCGAGCCGCCGGCAACCTATCGGAAAGCGGAGGAGCTTGGCATCACCATCATCGATGCAACCTGTCCCGTCGTCACGAAAGTGCAGGAACGGATCAGGAAATTCTATCTCGATGGATATCAGGTCGTAATTTTTGGGAAAAAGGATCACGCCGAGGTCATCGGGCTGATCGGGCAGACGAACGGCGAAGCGATCGTGATCAAGTCCCTGGAGGAGATCGACAAGGTGCACTTCGACCGGAAAACGGTCCTCTTCTCCCAGACCACAATGGACAAACCGACCTTCTACAGGATCAAGGAAGCCCTTCAGAGCAAAGTGAAGGAACTTGTCGTTGGTTCCATTGAAGACGAAGCGGTCGGGTTCCATGCCAAAGACACGATCTGCGGGCAGGTCTCGGGCAGGGAAAAGAAGATCAGGGAATTTGCCGCCGCACAGGATGTCGTTATTTTTGTTGCAGGCCGCCACAGCTCGAACGGCAAAGTGTTGTATGAAATTGTGAAAGACGCAAATCCGAGGTCCCATTTTGTCGAGGACACGACCGAACTGCAACCCGCCTGGTTTGACCAGGTCGAGCGGGTCGGCATTACCGGGGCGACTTCGACGCCGCAGTGGTTGATGCAGAAGGTGAAAAAAAGTATCGAGGAGGCGTACGCTCCTCAGCCGAGTGTTGTTTGAAGTTGTGACAGTCATCCTTAAATCACAGAATGTTCCATTGTCTGTCGTAGCCGTCTCCGTGGATATGCCGATGTGTCGATGACTGGCATTTGCATACGGCGGGATGGTTTCTTACCGGTTGTGAGGTAAGCATTTTTTGGAGGTTTCATGGTTGATGTGCTGAATAATCAAAACGGTCTCGAGGAAAAGGGATATTCCGAGGCTGAGTTTCAAGAGCTGGCGAAACTGTATGAGAAGACGCTGGGCTCGATTAACCAGGGAGAGATCGTCAAGGGACGTATCGTCCATATCGGTGATTCCCGCGTGGCCATCGATATAGGATTCAAATCCGAAGGCTCGGTCTCCATTTCCGAATTCCCCAATATTAAGGATATGAAGATCGGGGATGAGGTTGAGGTCTTCCTGGAGAGTGTCGAAAACAAGGACGGGCAGCTGATTCTTTCCCGGAAGCGTGCCGATTTCATGCGTGTCTGGGAACGGGTGGTCAAGTCCTTCGAGACCGGTGAGGTCTTGAAGGGACGGTGCGTCCGGCGTACCAAGGGAGGGATCGTTGTCGATTTGCTGGGCATCGATGCGTTCCTGCCGGGTTCGCAGATCGATGTACGCCCTGTACGCGATTTTGACGCCTTCATCGGAAGGGAAATGGACTTCCGCGTGGTGAAGGTCAACCATCCTTCTGAAAATGTGGTCGTGAGCCACAAGGTGCTGGTCGAGGAAGAACTCGCCGGCCAACGGAAGATCATTCTCGACAGCCTGGAGAAAGGTCAGATCCTGGAAGGCCATGTCAAGGCGATTACCGACTTCGGTGTGTTTGTCGATCTCGGCGGCGTTGACGGCCTGGTTCATATTACGGATCTCTCATGGGGCAGAATCAGTCACCCCTCCGAAGTGGTCAAGCTCGATCAAACCGTTAATATCGTTGTGCTGGATTTCGATCAGGAAAAGAAACGTATCTCCCTTGGCATGAAGCAACTGATGCCTCATCCTTGGGAAAATATCGAAGTGAAATACCCTGTGAGCACCAAGGTGCAGGGGAAGGTGGTCTCCCTGACCGATTACGGCGCTTTCGTCGAAATCGAGAAGGGCATCGAAGGTCTGATCCATATTTCCGAGATGAGCTGGACACAGCACGTCAAGCATCCCTCGCAGATGGTTTCGATGGGGCAAATCGTGAACGCGGTAATCCTTTCGCTCGACAAGGACGGAAAGAAGATCTCGCTCGGGATGAAGCAACTGGAGCCCGACCCGTGGTCCAACCTGCTCGGGAAGTATCCCGTCGGTTCGAAGCACATGGGGACAGTCCGCAACCTGACCAACTTCGGCGTCTTCGTCGAACTGGAAGAGGGCGTGGACGGACTGGTGCATATCTCCGACCTCTCATGGACCAAGAAGGTCCGTCACCCGGGCGAAGTGGTGAAGAAAGGGGACAAGATCGAGGTCGTGATTCTCGGCATCGATGTCGACCAGCGACGCATCTCTCTCGGGCACAAACAGATTCAGGACAACCCATGGGATGCGTTCGAAAACACGTACAAGGTCGGCACCCCGGTTGAGGGAAAAATCGTCCGCATCATCGAAAAGGGAGTGATTGTGGAACTTCCTCTCGGCGTCGATGGATTTGTGCCGCTCTCGCAACTCTCGCAGACTCCGGTTAAGAATATTTCGGAGTCGTTCCATGTCGACGGCGTTCTACCGTTGCAGGTCATCGAGTTCGACAAGGAGAACAAGAAGATCGTTCTCTCCGTCCTCGAGTACTTGCGGGGGAAAGAACAGGCGATCGTCGATGAGTACGTTGCGTCGCACAAACTGACACCGATGACGATGAAGGATATCGTGACGACTTCCTTCTCTGAAGCGAGTTTCAACGAGAGCCCCAACGCTCAATAAGATGAGAAAAGCAGAAGAGAGAGTTGTTCGAGTCCGCTCGGGCAACTCTTTTTTTTAATCCCGTGCGCCCGTGCGCACCCGTTTTCAAAAGTGAACCGTGAAACGAGTCGCTCTCCATACGCTAGGCTGCAAGCTCAATTTCACCGAGACCTCCTCCATCGGACGCCAGTTTACCGGGAGGGGATATGAGGTTGTCGATATCGACCAGCCGGCCGGAGTGTGTGTCATCAACACGTGCAGTGTCACGGAGCGGGCTGACCGGGAATGCCGGCAGATTGTCCGGCGTGCCTTGAGACATTCCCCCGAAGCATACATTATTGTGATCGGCTGTTACGCACAGCTCCAACCTGAAGAGATCGCTTCGATCCCCGGGGTCGATCTCGTTCTCGGGGCCAGGGAAAAATTCGAACTGTTCGATCATGCCCGCGGCTTTGAGAAGAGCAGTGGACCGAGAATCGCTGTTTCTCCGATAGATGAGGTGGACAACTTCGGAACCGCCTCTTCGATTGGGTACGAAGATCGAACGCGCGCATTTCTAAAGATCCAGGATGGCTGTGATTACACCTGCGCCTTTTGCACCATCCCGCTGGCAAGGGGGGCAAGCAGGAGTTTGACGGTGAACGCGACGGTCGCGCAAGCCTCCGAGGTGGTGGCGGCAGGATACAAGGAAATTGTCCTGACCGGCGTCAATGTCGGGGATTATGGAAAGAAGATCGATACCGACCTTCTTGCTCTTCTCCGTCAGCTTGTCGGGATCGATGGCCTGGAACGCATCCGCGTCAGTTCCATCGAGCCGAACCTCCTGACCGATACGTTGCTGGGGTTCTGGCTGGAGCATCCGAAACTTTGCAAGCACTTCCACATTCCCCTGCAGTCAGGGAGTGATGATTTGCTGAAGGGAATGCGAAGAAGGTATCTCACAGAATGGTATGCGGAGAGGGTGCACGCCATTAAAGCAGCACGGCCCGGCGCAGGAATCGGGGCGGACGTCATCGTCGGATTCCCGGGAGAATCGGACGACGCCTTCGAGGAAACGTACAGGTTTCTCGTCGAGTTGCCTCTTTCGTACCTCCATGTGTTTACCTATTCCGAACGGCCGAACACACCGGCTGCCCTGTTCCCGAACCAGGTGGAACCGCGTGTCCGGTTCCAAAGAAGCGAACGGCTCAGAATCCTGAGCTCAAAGAAGCGGCGAACGTTTTATGAATCTTTCTCTGGACGTGAAGTGGAGGTTCTGTTTGAAGGGGAGAAGGAACGGGGCTGGATGACCGGCCTCTCCGGAGAATATGTCCGTGTCAATATTCCGACGGATTTAAACCTGGTCAATCAGGTACGAAAAGTCACCATCCAGCACATTCAAACGGAGGCTTGCATAGGCGAATTGATTGATACCTCGTTGTATCCCCATGATGTTCGCTTCGAACCATCAAACGAGGTGACCCTATGCGTTCCGTAAGCTTCCTTATCACGCTCCTCCTGCTTTCAAATGCCGGGATGCTTCCGGCGAAGGCACAACCAACCTCCTCACGAGAGAACCGACAGGTTCTCCTCGAACAACTTCGCCCCCTGAATGTTTCAGGGGATACAATGCCGATGTTTCAGGAGGGGGATGAAAAGTCAGTGACGCTGGCAGTCGTCTATTCACTGCTTTTGCCGGGAATGGGCGAACTCTATGCGGGAAATTTCTCATCGGGCAAGTATTTCCTGATCACGGATGCCGGTTTATGGCTGGGGTACGGGGGGTTCCGGTATTACGGTGAATGGTTGCGGACCGATGCCAGGTCATACGCAACGCAGTATGCCGGGGCCAATTTCGATGGAAAGGATGAAGCGTTCGAAGTGAATATGGGGAATTTCAACTCCCTGGAGGAGTATAATGAGGCGAAACTTCGCAACCGGGAATTCGACATGCTGTACGATCCCCAATCTTCCTATGCGTGGCGGTGGGAAAGCGATGCGAGCCGGCTTCAGTTCAAGGACCGGCGCATTCGGAGTGATGAAGTCTTCCAGAGTTCAAGATTCGTCATTGGTGCTCTTGTCTTGAACAGAATTATTTCGGCCTTCTCCGCGGGGCGGGCGGCCTCCGCGTATAACCAGGACTTGAAGGGTGAATCAGCATGGCGGCTTGGAGCTGACGTCGCAGGTGGGATCCTCAATCCGCATGGCCTGGAGCTGAAAGTCAGTCGAATATTTTGAACAGCCCAACGGTGCGAACACAATCCCGCCCCTTGGAGCGGGATTTTGTGTTTCTACGCAATGAGAAATATCAAATTTACCATTGAGTACGATGGAACGAATTATGTCGGATGGCAGACTCAACCGACCGGCCCATCGATCCAGCATACTCTCGAACAAGGGCTGAAACAACTCTTGCAGGAGGATGTCCAGCTGATCGGGGCAGGAAGGACCGACTCGGGTGTGCACGCACGGGGACAGGTGGCCAATGGAAAAACAAGAAGTGGACTTCAACCGGAGGCCATTCGGAAGGGGCTCAATGCCCTGATTCCGGACGATATCGTGATTCTTGCTGCGGAGGAGGTCCCTGACTCGTTTCATGCCCGGTACAGTGCCAGGGAACGATTCTATCGTTATAATCTCTCGCTGGTTCCAACGGCGTTGGAACGGAGGATTTCATGGTATGTGGGAGGGTACATGCTCGATCCTGAGGCGATGGACGCGTGTGCCGCTCAGATCGTTGGAGAGCATGATTTCAGTTCGTATTGCAAATCGGAATATAGGGGGGACAACTTCCTTTGCACGGTAAAGTCTTCCGCTTGGATCCGGGAGCCCTCAAAGCTCTTGTTTGAAATTTCCTCCAACCGTTTTTTGCATGGGATGGTGAGAGCGTTGGTCGGAACTATGGTTGAAGTTGGTCGCGGCCATCGCCCTTTTGAAGAGTTCAAAGGGATCCTCGAGGCCCGTGATCGACGGAAAGCCGGCATGGCCGCACCCGCAAGGGGTTTGTTTCTGGAAAGAGTGGTGTACTAAGATGCTGCTTGTCCCCCAGATGGCCCGTGAAATGGCCTTATTTGCATCTCGCTCCCCTTTAATTTACATTGGCTTCCATGATTAAAGAGGCGATTGGAAAACTAGCGACTCGGCAATCGTTATCGACGGAAGAAGCCTACGCGACTATGGATGAGATCATGAGCGGGGTGGCAACCGATTCCCATATCTCCGCCTTCCTCATGGGATTGCGTCTCAAAGGCGAAACGGTCGAGGAGATTGCGGGGTGCGCGCGTGCCATGAAAGCTAAAGCCGTCAGCATCAAATCCCGCCACCCTGTGATCATCGATACATGTGGAACGGGAGGAGATGCCTCAGGAACGTTTAACATCTCTACCGCGGCAGCGATCATTGCGAGCGCCGCGGGAGCCGTCGTTGCCAAACATGGGAACAGGGCGGTTTCGAGCAGAAGTGGAAGTGCTGATGTCCTGAAGGCATTGGGAGTCAATATCGACCTTTCCATTGACAAGGTTGGTTCTGTCTTGGACGAAGTGGGAATAACCTTTCTCTTTGCCCCTTTGATGCATGGCGCGATGAAATTCGCCGCTCCCGTGCGGCGCGATCTTGGTATTCGAACTATTTTCAACATCCTCGGACCATTGACCAATCCCGCTGGGGCCAAACGGCAACTCCTTGGAGTTTTTGATCCCACATTGACGGAGACGATGGCCGCTGTCCTGGGTGAATTGGGATCAGAGCACGCTCTTGTAGTCCATGGGGAGGGGGGATTTGATGAACTTTCTTCCCTGGGCTCAACGAAGGTAAGCGAGTTGAAGGATGGAAAGGTGAAGACCTACTCTCTCAATGCCGGAGAATTGGGGATCAAGGTCGGCAGGGCGGAGGATCTTCGGGGAGGGGATGCAGTTCTTAATGCAGAGATCATTGAGTCGATATTGTCGGGTAAGGATGGTGCTCCCGCAGAGATTGCCGTCTTGAATGCCGGCGGAGCACTGCTGGTCGCCGGAAAGACGGTATCCCTGAAGGAAGGAATAGCATTATCCCGGGAGGCGATTCGCTCTGGGGCTGCGGCCCGCAAACTCAAGGCTTGGAAAGACGCTACCAACAATCACTAGCACACGATTGAACCCACTTCCTCAACTCATTAAAGAACAATTAGTTAGGTGGGGACTTCTTAAGGCGAAACTATCCGAAGAAGAACTCAGGCAGGTTCTTGAAGCCAGTACGCTTTCGGGGACTCTTAACAAGACCGAGCACGAACTGATCAAGAGCATTTTCGAGTTCACGGATACGACCGTAAAGGAGATCATGATCCCGCGTCCGGACATTGTCGCCCTCGATATCTCCATGCCTACCGACGCCGTTGTACGGAAGGTCATCGAGGAGGGGTATTCCCGGTTACCGGTCTATCGGGACAGCATAGACCATATCATGGGGATCATTTACAGCAAGGATCTCCTGAGCCTCCTTGAGCATCGATCCTTGATCGTCTTTCACGATATTATCAGGCCGGCCTTTTTTGTCCCGGAATCGAAGAAGATCAGCGAACTCTTGAGGGAATTCCAGCAGAACAAGGCTCACCTCGCCATCGTGGTGGATGAATTTGGGGGAACCGAAGGCCTGGTAACCATGGAGGATATCGTCGAGGAGATCGTCGGGGAGATCCACGACGAGTATGACGAGGTCAGCAAGTCGGTCGTAGCGGCCAAGGATGGTTCAGTCATTGTGGATGCCCACGTCTCTGTGGGGGATTTTAATGCCCAGTTCGCGGCCGATATCCCGGACTCCTCCGACTACGAGACCCTTGCCGGATTTCTGCAGAAGGCCTCCGGAAGATTGCCGGACGTGAACGAAGAGATCCGCTTCAACAACTTCACGTTCATCATTCTCTCCAAAAGCGCGCGGAGAATTCGGCAGGTGAAGGTCATCCGGGCACCGGTTGAGCCTGCCATAACAGAGAACTCCGAATGAGCATCCTCCAGACCATCCTCGAGCAAAAGCGTGTCGAAGTGGAAGAGGCAAAAGGAAGGATCCCCCTTAAGGCTCTCAAGGACCGATTGAACGATGCCCCATTCCATCGCCCGTTTGCAGATTCTCTTCGGAGCAAGGAATTTGCCGTTATTGCGGAGATCAAGAAAGCCTCCCCTTCGAGGGGAATACTGGTCCGCGACTTTGACCACCGGAAACTTTCAAGAGAGTTCCGGAGTGGCGGGGCCGCGGCTCTCTCCGTTTTGACGGATGCCAAGTTCTTCCAGGGAGATCCCAGGTTTCTGATGGAGATCAGGGAGATGGTCGATCTTCCTCTTCTCCGAAAAGATTTCATCATTGATGAGTACCAGGTCTACGAATCGAAGCTTCTCGGTGCCGATGCCATCTTGTTGATCGTCAAGGCACTTACCCGTGACCAATTGGAGCGGTTGCATTCCCTGGCCCGTGCGATCGGGCTGGAGGTGCTGGTGGAGACTCACACGCGGGAGGAGATCGAGCAGGCAAATGGGATCAGTGCTGACCTGATCGGTGTTAATAACAGGGATCTCGAATCCTTCGACGTCTCCCTGGATCGTTCGTTGATGCTTCGGCAGTATATTCGGCAGGAGGCACTCGCCGTCAGTGAGAGTGGAATTCGATCAACGGAAGATGGAATAAAACTCAAGAACGCCGGTTTTCGCGCAATCCTGGTCGGTGAAGGACTGGTGGCGCGGGGAAATCCGACAGAAGCCCTACAAAACCTTGTTCGGTAGCAGACCACAGGAACTGTTTGTCAAGATCTGCGGCATCACCAATCTGGAAGATGCCCTCCACGTCGTCCACTCCGGAGCGGATGCCGTGGGATTTGTCTTTCATGAGGAAAGCCCGCGTTTCATTTCCCATTATCATGCCGCGGAGATTGTCCAAAAACTTCCGGACCATATTTCCAAAATCGGCGTCTTTGTTCATGCGGACCGGAAGTTCGTCCATGAAGTTGTCAAGCGGGTCAATCTCAGCGCCGTCCAGTTGTACGGGAACGAAGGCCCGGACGACCTGGTCAGCTATGAGGCAAGCGTGATCAAGGCGGTCCGTGTTGGGGAGAACTTCGATGTTGAGACCCTGAGGAATTATATCGTCGATGCCTTCCTTCTCGATACCCATCAAAAGGGACAGTATGGAGGAACGGGGAAAACGTTCGACTGGAACAACGCGGTGAAGGCGAAAGAGTACGGCCGGATCATCCTTTCCGGCGGCCTCACCCCCGAGAACATCGAGGATGCGGTCCGGTTCGTCCAGCCGTACGGCGTCGATGTCAGCAGTGGGGTCGAAGAGAGCCCGGGGAAGAAGGACCCGGTCAAGGTCAAGGAGTTTATCATGCGGGCCAAGAGCATTCCCATGGAGTATGACCAGCAGGAAGATGACGAGTAGATGAACAAGCCCAAATCTATCGAAAAAAGTGCCACGCCTTCGCACGATGCCGTTCCGGATGAGTCCGGGCATTTTGGCATCTATGGAGGGAGATATATTCCGGAAACCCTGATGCCGGCCGCCGTGGAGCTGGCGGCGAAGTATGCCGCGCTGAAGCACGATGCGGTCTTTCAGGAAGAACTGGCTTACTACCTGACATTTTTTGTCGGCAGGCCCACGCCGCTTTATTTCGCCGAGCGCCTTACGGCTCACCTCGGAGGAGCGAAAATTTATTTGAAGAGGGAGGATCTGTGCCATACAGGCGCCCACAAGATTAATAACACTGTCGGACAAATTCTGATCGCCCGTCGCATGGGGAAGCGACGGATCATTGCCGAAACAGGGGCGGGACAACATGGCGTTGCCGTTGCCACCGTGTGCGCCCGGTTTGGCCTCCCATGTGTCGTCTATATGGGAGAGGAAGATATGCACCGGCAGGCTCCGAACGTCGCGCGCATGAAACTCCTCGGCGCCGATGTACAACCGGTCACCAGCGGGAGCCGAACCCTGAAGGATGCCACCAGCGAGGCAATACGGGACTGGGTCACGAACGTTGAATCCACGTTTTACATTATCGGGTCCGTTGTCGGCATGCATCCCTACCCGATGATGGTGCGCGATTTTCAGAGCGTCATCGGCCATGAAACAAAGGAACAGATGCTCCGCGCGGAGGGGCGGTTGCCGGACGCCATCGTCGCGTGTGTGGGAGGCGGAAGCAATGCCATGGGGATCTTCTATCCATTCCTCGATTCCACGGACACAGTCGAACTGATTGGCGTAGAGGCTGCCGGTCTGGGGTTGGAGACCGGCCATCATTCCGCGTCGCTCACAGCCGGGAGCCCCGGCGTGCTGCATGGAGCGATGCAATATCTTCTCCAGGATGAGGAGGGACAGATCCGGATCGCACATTCGATCTCGGCAGGGCTGGATTATCCCGGAGTTGGTCCAGAGCATTCGTTCCTGAAGGATGAGGGGAAAGTTCGGTACACCACGATTACCGATGCGGAAGCGCTGGAGGCATTCCAGCTTTTGACCTCTCTGGAGGGGATCATTCCGGCGTTGGAAAGTGCCCATGCGATTGCCGCCCTCACGAACGAGGCATCGAAACGAAACAAGAAGGAGATCGTGGTTGTGAATCTTTCCGGCAGGGGTGACAAGGACCTGGCGACGGTCATGAACGCACTCAGCCTTTGACGGAGGATTTTGAATCTCAACCTCTACACCCCCATGAAGCATTCCTTCACTTCTTGCAAGACCCTTTGTGGCCCCACGCACCGCTCATGACTGAAACCGCCGCGCCTTCCGAAGTCCTTCCCGGTTCTCCAGACCGTTCCCTTCTTCGCAACTCCTTTTTTAACGGATTGGGATTTCTCTGGTCGGCAGCGGTTCTTTTCTTCCAGGTCACATACATTCTCCATACGCTGGGAGCGGAGATGTACGGGATCTGGGCACTGTGCCTCATCCTCAGCTCCACGTTTACCATCGCCGACTTTGGCATGTCGGCAACGATCGTTAAATTTGTCTCTGAGTACAGGGCAAAAGGCCAAAGGGATGAGGTCAACCGCGTCCTTGCCAACAGCTTTCTGTTCTACCTTGGGATCGACGGCCTCCTTCTCCCATTGTTATTCTTCATTCCGTCACTCCTCGAATTTCTCAACATCCCCGGGAACCTCCTGCCTGTTGCCGTCACCGCGACGACGATTGCCCTGGTCAATTTCATGCTGACCATGACCGGGGTCAATATCCAGACGGGATTGCTGCAGGGGTACCATCGCATGGATGTCACGAACCGCGTCACCATGGCGGTCGGTATGCCCAAAGTCCTTGGAACGGTGGCAGCCGTTGAGCTCGGCTACGGCATGCCCGGCGTCATGATAAGCGATCTGTGTATGGTTCTCCTGACGATAGCCCTCCTTCGCTGGCGCGCCTCGGTGATTGCTCCCGAAGTAGCCTTGGCGTTCCGGCACCGTTCCTGGATCACCTTCAAACTGATATTTCGTTTCGGGATGACACTGCAGGCAAGCGTGATCTCAGGCCTGATCAATTTTCACTTTGACAAGCTCGTGCTCTCGAAGCTCCTCGGGCTGACGTTTCTGACGTATTACGATCTTGGATCGAGGGTCGTTGGAAAAATCCGGGGCCTGCCTTTGATCGTTGCAACAGCCCTGCTCCCTGAATTCTCCCGTCTCCATGCCTTGAGGGACCTCGACTCGATCAGGGAGATCTATCGCAAGAGTTCGAAGGCGATGCTCGTGTTTCTCCTGCCGGTTTTCGGAACCATTGCGCTTGTCTCTGATCTGTTCATCGAGCTTTGGCTGGGAACCGGGTATGAACTTGCAAGCCTGACCTTGCGAGTCCTTGCGTTTTCCTACTGTGTGAACGTGTTTACCGCCGTCGTGTCAAATGCTTCGAAAGGATTGGGGCACCCGGAGATCGAGGCAAAGACCGCGGCTCTTCAGGTATTCCTGAATGTCCTCCTCAGCCCGCTGCTTGTCCTCGTGCTGGGATTTCCAGGGGCATTGATCGGGACGACTACAGCGTTACTGGGCGGTGCTTGGTACTATCTTGTGAAGGTCAACAGGCTCCTGGAGGTTCGCGCCGGCGAGTTTGCACTGACAATCCTCCGCTTGCCGATCCTCTTTTCGGTGGCAAGTCTGCTCTCGGCGGGTGGAGTCCTTGCGCTGGGCTTACAGATAGGGTTGGGATCGTTCTGGGAGGGACGCGCCGCCCTCCTCCTTGCAGTTTCCGGAATTTCGGTCGGAGTCTTTTTCGCTCTCCTGTTAAAGAGTTCGTATATTGATCCCGCCGAACGATCCCGTTGGAAGAACGCATGGCAGGCAATTCTTCCGGGCCGATAGAATCTCTCCTATGACACTCTCTGTCATTATTGTGAATTATAATGGACGCGCAGTCCTTCCGGAATGCCTGCAAAGTTTGCAGCGGTACGTGGGCCGGATCGATTTCGAAGTCCTTGTCGTCGATAATGCATCGATCGATGACAGCGTCGAGTTTCTCAGAAAGGAATTTCCCTGGGTCACCGTCATTGAAAACGGCGAAAATCTCGGGTTCGCGCTCGGATGCAACATCGGAATACACTCTTCGAAGGGGAGGGCGATTCTCTTCCTGAATGCCGATACCCGGTTTCAGAACGATGCCCTTACTCCACTTCTCGACTTCCTCCTCAAGAATCCTTCTGTGGGATTAATCGGTCCTCGCATCGTCTATACTGATGGGAGGTTCCAGCTCTCATGCGGCACACTCCCGACAGCACTGGGGGAAATCCAGGATAAGATATTATATGCTCTGGAAAAAAATAACATTGGAGAAGTTGCCTCTTTCATGGAGCGGAAGTATTCAAGGAACGGGCCTGTCGGATGGCTCACGGGAGCTTGCTTACTCGCCCGCCGGGAAGCAGTCGAAGCCGTGCACGGTTTTGATGAGCAGATCTTTATGTATTTCGAGGATAAAGATCTCTGCAAGCGTGTTGCAGAAGCCGGTTGGGGGGTTGTGTATTTCCCGGGCGCCGTCGTATCCCACCTCCTCGGAAAGAGTTCGCAAGGATCCGATGCCGCCCGATTGAAACGCATTTACCGAACGAGCCAGCAATATTACTATAAGAAACACCTCGGGACTTTTGACCGCGCTTTTCTGAAAGCGTACCTGACGATAAGGAGCGCCGTTGGACTTGGCTAGCTCTCTTCACGTCCTTCAGGTGATCGATGATGCCACGGTCGGTGGAGGGCAACAGCATGTGCTTCTCCTTGCCCGGGGCCTGAAAGAACGCGGATTTGCAGTGACCGTTGCCTGTGCGGGAACAGGATACCTGGTGGACGAGCTTCAGAAATCCTCCATCCCGGTCGTTCCCATCGCTCTATCGAACAGGGTATCCGTCACACCGATCTTTCGCCTGGCCAGGATCTGCCGGGAGCGGCGTATCGACGTTCTTCATACCCATGGAGGGACCGCAGGTCTTTGGGGCCGACTCGCCGGAACATGGGGAAGGGTCCCGGTTCGCATCCACACGCATCATGGCCTGCATGCGCTTCACTGGAACCGGTCGGTGAAAGCCCTGGTGGCGCAGGGAGTGGAGTTCCTTTTGAAATACATGACCTCATCGGTAATCTGTGTTTCGGAAGGCGAAGCCCATCTTGGTGTTCGACACAAGATCGTCGATCGTCGGAACTGTGCCGTGATCAGGAATGGCATTGAGTTGAAAAATTTTGAGAACCTGCAGGATTCTCAAGATGTCCGGAAGGAGTTCGGCTTTCTTTCGGATCACGTAGTGGTAGGAACGGTAGGCCGGTTTCACGTCCAGAAAGGATATGAGTATCTTGTCGGGGCCATGCCCGCGATCCTGAAGGACCATCCACAAGCCCGTTTTCTCCTGGTGGGTGAGGGGGAGCTTTTGGAGACCGTTCGTGCTGCAATAGCTTCCCCGGGATTGAGCGACAACGTTGTCCTGACCGGTGCCCGATACGACATTCCAAAGTTGCTTGGCTCGATGGATATTTTTGTCTTACCTTCCTTATGGGAAGGTTTTCCCCTGTCCCTGCTTGAAGCTGCCGCGGCCGGCAAGGCACTTGTCGCGACGGATGTGGAGGGGAATAACGAGATCGTGAAGGGGGGCGTCAACGGTCTGCTTGTTCCGTCACGGGACTCCGGCGCGCTCGCACGCGCCATTGGAGAGTTGATTTCCAATGTGAGTATCCGTCGAAGCATGGGAGAACACGCGCGAAAAATCGCCGGTACTTCCTATTCCAGTGAAATCATGATCGACTCCATCGCTGCCCTGTACCGTCAATGCCATGAAACAAAACAAAAAACGTAAACGGATCGGACTCTTCGGCGGATCGTTCGATCCTCCCCATATCGGGCATTGCATCATTGCGGCAAGGGCTGTGGACCAGCTCAAGCTCGACAAGGTGCTTTTTATACCGGCACATATTCCTCCTCATAAGAAACATCGCTCCACTTCGGACCCCCGCCACAGACTTGCGATGACGCGGTTGGCAATCCGCGGTGGAAAGACGTTTGCATGTTCGGATCAGGAGGTACGTCGCAAAGGCGTTTCCTACACCGTTGACACCCTGCGCGACCTGAAGAGGAAGTTTCCCGATGCCGAACTCTTTCTCATTATTGGAGGGGATTCTCTCGCCTTCTTCCCTTCATGGCGCGAACCTGAGGCGATCTTGAAGCTCGCCCGCATCGCCGTCTATGACCGCCCGAAGGTTCCAGTCAAAAGAAGGCAGAAGGGCTCAAAGCGTGTTGCCTCCATAGCTGGTCCGCTGCTCGATGTTTCCTCCTCCGGCATCCGGACCATGGTTACCGCAGGGCGATCGATCACATTCCTTGTGCCGCAGGCGGTGGAACGGTATATTCATTCGCACCGGCTCTATTATCGAAAGAAAGCTTGATGAAATGCACCGTCCCACTGAATGAAGTCCGGAGGATCGTCCAAACGGATCATCACGATCCTTTCAGCATTCTCGGCGCGCATATCATCAAGCACGGGAGTGTGCCTGCTGTCGCTGTGCGGGTCTTTGTCCCGGATGCCGATTCGGCGGAGGTTGTAGAACGAGCGAATGGCAGGGAGGAGAAAGTCCATCCCATGATACGGGTCATGGATGAGGGATTTTTCGAGCTTGTACTTCCTTCCCGCAACGAGGTCTTTCCCTACCAGGTTCGGGTCAGGAGAAGGGATGGCGATACCGACCTCTTCCATGATCCTTACTCTTTCCTTCCAACGCTTTCCGACTTTGACCTGTATTTATTTAACGCCGGTGATCACCACAGGGTTTACGAAAAGCTCGGCGCGCATGCCGCCGTTCTGAATAATATTCCAGGGGTCCGCTTTGCCGTTTGGGCCCCCTCGGCAAAAAGCGTGACAGTGATTGGGAGTTTTAATGGGTGGGATCGCAAGCGCCATGCGATGCGGGTCCTGGGTTCCTCCGGCGTATGGGAAATCTTCATTCCCGGTTTGCGCGAAGGAGAACTCTATAAGTTCCAGATCAAAACGGCGCAGGGGGCCATTCTGGATAAATGCGATCCCTATGGTTTCGAGATGGAGCTGAGGCCGAGCACCGCTTCAAGGATTAATTTTCTGCAGGAATTTGAGTGGAGCGATCAGGCATGGCTGAAGGCGAGGGAGAAGAAGGAACAGGCCGCGAAGCCCATGTCCGTGTATGAAGTGCACCTTGGTTCCTGGGCACGGAACCCCGGTGAAGGAAACCGCTGGCTGTCCTACAGGGAATTGGCCGGGAAGCTCGTGGAGTATGTTCAAAAACGCGGCTTCACGCACATAGAACTCATGCCGGTCATGGAGCATCCGTTTGATGGCTCATGGGGATACCAGGTGACCGGATACTTTGCGCCGACCAGTCGATTCGGCCGTCCTCAGGATTTCATGTATTTTGTCGACTACTGCCACCAGCATGGCATTGGGGTGATCCTTGATTGGGTACCGGCGCATTTTCCTAAAGACACCCATGCGCTGGCGTCGTTTGACGGAACACATCTCTATGAACATGATGATCCGCGCAAGGGAGAGCATCAGGACTGGGGCACCTATATTTTTAACTACGGACGCCATGAAGTCCGAAACCTGCTTATCAGCAATGGGCTGTACTGGATCGACCGGTATCATATCGACGGCCTCCGCATCGACGCCGTTGCCTCCATGCTCTATCTTGATTATTCCCGGAAGCAGGGGGAGTGGGTGGCGAACCGGTATGGAGGCCGCGAGAACATCGAGGCCATCGAGTTCCTGAAACAACTCAACGGCGTCATTCATCACTATTATCCCGGGGTCCTGACGATTGCCGAAGAGTCCACGGCATGGCCCGGTGTGACGAACAGCCTTGACCATGGAGGCCTCGGATTCGATCTGAAATGGAATATGGGTTGGATGCACGATACGCTCGAGTACTTTTCCAAGGACCCCATCCACCGCTCCCATCACCACAAGAACCTTACCTTCGGGCTGCTCTATGCCTTTACCGAGCGGTTCCTTCTTCCCCTGTCCCATGACGAAGTCGTCCATGGGAAACGGTCGATGCTCGATAAAATGCCGGGTGATCAGTGGCAAAAGTTCGCCAACCTCCGGGCCCTCTACAGTCTGATGTTCGCGTTTCCCGGGAAAAAGCTCTTGTTCATGGGGGCGGAGCTGGGGCAGTGGCTCGAATGGAATCATGACAGTTCCCTTGACTGGCATCTGTTGGAGTATGATCCCCATGCAGGACTACTCCATTGTGTCGACGACCTTCATACCGTTTACAGGCGAGAGCGTTCGTTGTATGAAGTGGATTTCCACTATACCGGTTTTGAGTGGATCGACTTTCAGGATGAAGGGGGGAGTATCATCTCCTTCGAGCGTAAATCCCATGAAGCCCGGGAACGCCTGGTCGTCATCTGCAACTTTACTCCCGTCCCACGTTCGGGGTATCGGATCGGGGTTCACGATCCGGGAATCTACCGGGAGATCCTGAACAGCGATTCCTCCTACTACGGAGGGGGAAATATCGGTAATTCAGGAGAGATCAAAGCCGAACAGGTTCCCCATCACAACAAAGGATACTCCCTGAACCTTACACTGCCCCCCCTCGGCGTCCTGTATTTGAAGAAAGATTAGGGAAAAAGCCTTTGTCGGGCGTGGGGAGCGCTCTTGGGCGCGATGAACTATCAATCTACACTGGCCGACCCATAAAAAAAGCCCATCGAACGCAACCATTTCCCGGCTTTGCCGTCTAACCCCTGTGTTGCATGTGTCAAAGAAACCTCGTATTCTCACCAACCCTCGAAGTACACCAGCACGGATTGTTTCTCCATATTCCCAACTCCATCACCATTCAAGTGAGGCTCCTATGAAACCACTGTTTCCGCTTCTCTGCGTTCTTCTGGCAGTTGGCTTGCTGGCCGGTTGTGCAGCGTCGGCAAAGACGCCACAGCAGGCGGGAGGCTCCTCCGGGGCTGCGTCCTCGAGCGCTCCCAAGTCTATTAAGGAGGTCGTGAAATCCAGCAAGAAGTACGACGGCCTCTTTACGTTGTATCAGGACACGACCGACGGGTCGATCCACATGTCGATCAAGAAGGATCAGATTGACAAGGAGTACATTTATTTCAGCTTTACCGTCGATGGTATTGTCGATGTGGGACATTTCAGAGGGAACTACCGGGATAACAAGATTTTTTCGGTACGGAAGTACTTCAACCGGATTGAATTTGTAAACGAGAACACCTCGTTCTATTTCGACAAGGACAACGCGTTGAGCAAGGCAGCGGAAGCGAACGTCAACAACGCGCTCCTCGCTTCACAGAAGATCGTGGCGCAGGATTCGGCCAAGACGGAATTCCTGATCAAAGCCGACGACGTCTTTATCGCCGAGCATCTCCATCAAGTCAAACCGACCCCCAACCCGATGGCTCGACCGGGGACGACGTTCTCCCTGGGGAGCTTGAGCAAAGAAAAGAGCAAGGTCGTCCAGATCAAGAATTACCCGGCCAATACGGATGTGACCGTCGACTACGTGTATGAAAACCCCGCCCCGGTGGTGTTCGGAGGTGAAGATGTCACGGATCCCCGCTTTGTCACCATCACGTTGCAGCACAGCCTGATTGAAGTTCCCAAGAACGATTTCCAGGTCCGTTTGGACGACCCGCGGGTGGGATACTTCACGCAACAGATCACGGACCTGACAAGCACGTCAGCAACACCGTACCGTGACGTGATCAACCGCTGGCACTTGAAGAAAAAGGACCCGAATGCGGCAATGTCCGAACCGGTCGAGCCGATTGTCTGGTGGATCGAAAATACCACACCGAAAGAATTCCGCCAAACCATCAAGGACGCCACGCTTGCCTGGAATAAGGCCTTTGAAACCGCCGGCTTCCGCAATGCAGTCCAGGTGAAAGAACAACCGGACGACGCGGATTGGGACGCGGGGGATATCCGGTATAACGTACTCCGCTGGACCTCCTCTCCCCGTCCTCCTTTTGGAGGGTACGGACCGAGCTTCACCAATCCACGCACCGGTCAGATCATCGGCGCGGATGTCATGCTCGAATATACGTTCATTGCGAACAGGGTCTTGCGCGAAGGGTTGTTCAGCGTGGCGGCTTTGCCGTTCGAAGATCTCCAGGAGACGACGGACCCCCGTTTCTGTTCGGTTGGAGCGGGATTGCAACAGCAACTTCTCTTCGGCCTCCAGGCGATGGAGGCATTCGGTGCATCCGAGCTGGAGAAATCGGACCTGGTGAAACATTCGATCTATTACCTCATTCTCCACGAAGTGGGACACACGCTCGGCCTGAATCATAATATGAAGGCGAGCTATCTGCACTCCCCCAAGGATGTCAATAATAAGTCCATGACCGCAACGACAGGTCTGATGGCCTCCGTAATGGATTATCCTGCCATCAACTTCTCGCCGGACCGATCGAACCAGGGCGAGTATTGCATCACGACCCCGGGACCGTACGACAAGTGGGCGATTGAATTTGGATACTCTCCGGCATCGGGTGAAGCGACCGCAGAACAGGGACGTCTTGCAAAGATCCTTTCCCGTTCCGCGGAACCCTCGTTAATTTTCGGAAACGATGCAGATGACATGCGCTCCGCCGGAAAAGCCATCGACCCCCGGGTCATGCTGTTTGACCTTTCCAACGATCCGCTGACCTACTCTGCGGACCGCATCGGCCTTGCCCAAACGACCATGGGCAAGCTGAAGGAAAAGTATAACAAACCCGGACAGTCCTATCACGAACTGCGAACCGGCTACCTGATCCTTTCCGGCGAAATCGGCAATGCGGTGACCGTCGCTTCACGCTATATTGGCGGCGTTTATGTTGACCGCGCCTTCGTAGGACAACCGGGAGGCACAAAGCCCTTTACTCCCGTCAGCAAAGCCGACCAGAAGCGAGCGATGAACCTCCTGGCAACGAACCTTTTCGGGGTGAACGCCTTCAAGGAGCCCCCAGGGCTGTATGACTATCTTCAGATGCAGCGCCGCGGCTTCAACTTCTTTGCGACCTCGGAGGACCCAAAGCTCCATGATCGCGTGCTGAACATCCAACGGAACGTCTTGAACCACCTGCTTCATCCGAACGTGTTGACCCGGATCGTGGACTCCCGTTTGTATGGAAACCAATACTCGCTCAGTGAGGTCATGGAAGATCTGACGAACGCTGTCTTCAAGGACGATCTTTCCGGAGCGGTGAATTCCTTCCGTCAAAACCTCCAGTTGGAGTACGTGAACCGTCTTGGCGGGATGATCTCACCGGAAGGGAAGGCCCGCTATGGTTTTACCGCACAGTCCGCCGCCCTGTATCACCTGAAGGGGATCGAAAGGTCGCTGAAGGGAAAGAACGGACCGAACGCGGAAACG